>CAZVVM010000086.1:0-7696 GCA_964630635.1 uncultured Ruminococcus sp.
GTCTGATACCTGCGGTCATTGCAAGACGGATATCGGAGTCGATATTGATCTTACAAACAGCCATCTTTGCTGCCTTGCGGAGCTGCTCCTCGGGGATACCGATAGCGTCGGGCATCTTACCGCCGCGAGCGTTGATCTCTGCTACGCACTCCTGTGCAACGCTCGATGCGCCGTGAAGAACGATCGGGAAGCCGGGCAGACGCTTTTCAACCTCTTCGAGAATGTCGAAGCGGAGCGGAGGGGGAACGAGGATGCCGTTCTCGTTTCTCGTGCACTGCTTGGGGGTGAACTTATATGCGCCGTGAGAGGTACCTATAGAGATAGCGAGAGAGTCAACGCCGGTTCTCGTTACGAAATCCTCAACCTCTTCGGGGCGGGTGTAGGACGACTTCTCTGCAACAACGTCGTCCTCAACGCCTGCAAGAACTCCGAGCTCGCCTTCAACGACGACGCCGTGAGCGTGAGCGTACTCAACTACCTTCTTGGTAAGAGCGATATTGTCCTCGTAAGCGTGATGAGAGCCGTCGATCATAACGGAGGTGAAGCCGCCGTCGATGCACGCCTTACAGATCTCGAAATCTGCGCCGTGGTCGAGGTGGAGAGCAACGTCGATACCGGTATCTTCAACAGCCGCCTTTGCAAGAGCCATAAGGTACGCGTGCTTTGCGTACTTTCTTGCGCCTGCGGAAACCTGAAGGATAACGGGTGAGTTAAGCTCGCTTGCCGCCTCGGTAATTGCCTGAACGATCTCCATGTTGTTGATGTTGAACGCGCCGACGGCGTAGCCGCCCTTGTACGCGTTTTCAAACATTTTCTTTGTTGTTACAAGTGCCATATCTTTGTTTTTCCTTTCAGAAATAAATTATAAACGTCATTAAGCGAATCTTATCTCCGTATCCTCGGGGAGAAGCTCAATGCGCACGACCGAGCTTTTATACTCGGGGAATATCTGAGTGACAAGAAAGTTTTCAAGCTCGTCAGTCAACTCGTAGACTCGTATGCTTACCCAATCTGATCCGATTCCCAAAGTAATAATGCCAAATTCGGACATACGCGTTTCGAGCATTGCCTTTACGCTGTTCAGCTCGAAGCGCGTGTAATTTTTATAGTCGATATAGATGACCGTCTCGCCGTCTTTGCCGTTATCGTCGGCATTGCCGGGGACTTTTACGGAGAAACGGGCGAAAATAAGCGCCGCGCAAAACATAGCGGAAAGCAGATAAACCAAGAATTTCTTCATAATCAAATGCCTCGTATACCGTGAAAGGTGATCGGGACGCGATTTGAGAAGCGGAGCTTTTCCATCTATAATTATACATTGATTTTCAAGAAAAATCAAGACCTTATTATAAAGAGTAGGACGAAAACTTACTTTTTCTCCTTTTTGCCCGAGGACTTATCCTTTTTCTCGGATTTTTCGTCGGTTATTTCCTCATTTTCTGCCTGCTCGGGCTGATTTTCGGGCTCGTTTTCGGCGAGCTTCTCGCTCAGGCGCGAAAGAATGAGCTCGCAGACGATCTTGTTTACGTAGCCTATTACGGCAAGACGCATTGCGATGTTCGACAGCTCCTCCTCATTGTCGGGAAGCGAATCTTCAAAATCGGACGCGGTCTCGGCAAGCAGGGCTTGAAAATTATTGAAATATTCTGCAATATCCTTTCCCTCGGTCTCGGTCTTGAGAAGCACGCCTGTGTCCTTAACGGAAAGCGTCTGCTTAAGGCGAGCTATCATGATGAGATATGCAAGATGCTCGCGGCTGTATTTTTTATCGGACGCACGGGGCAGAAGCCCGTCCTTGATGTAGTTGTTTATCATTGCGGGAGAAATCTTATCGTTTTCCCTCTGCGAAATACTCTGGCGCGAAAGATACTCGATGACCTGATCCATATAAAGATCAATGTCGGGCAAACGGTCATAAGAAAGCCCTGTTTGAGATATCATTTTTTCGATTACTTCTTTGATCTGTTCCATAAAAAAGCTCCGTTCGTCGTTCTGACAACAATTATAACACAATATTTATCTCTTGTAAACAAAATTTGAAAATTTTCTGTTGACATTTTCGGAATTACGATATATAATATTTAATATTAAGTAACGAAATGAGGCGATTTAATGAGCAAGCTGAAAACCCCGAAAAGCTTTGCGGTCTTCGGTGATTCGATAGGCAGAGGGGTGATATACGATCCGATTTCCGACAGCTACGAGACCGATCGCGGTTTTGTTTCTATGCTTGAAGCACATTGGGGAATAGCTGCCAAAAATCATACGCGTTTTGGGCAAACGGTCGACAAGGGACTGAAAATGCTCGAAAAAAAGCTTGACAGTATTCACGGCTGCGATTTCGTTTTTCTTGAATTCGGCGGTAACGACAGCGACTTCGACTGGAAAGCGATCGCGTCCGATCCCGATGCCTTTCACGCGCCGAAAACGACGCTTTCGGAGTTCATTACCGTATATAAAAGGCTGATTACGGTTCTTAAAGATGCAGATACCACGCCGATCGTTTTGAATCTTCCGCCGATCGAGCATAATATGTATTTCGACCGTGTCAGCCGCGGCTGTAACGGCGATAATATTTTGAAATGGCTTGGAGGAGACAAATCGGTAATATCGCGTTGGCACTCAACCTACAGCTCGGCAATATATAATATCTGCCGTGAAACGGGAACCGAAATGATAGATATCCGCTCCACTTTTAACGGGCGCAGCCTGTCGGATCTCGTTTGCCCAGACGGTATTCACCCGAATGAAAAGGGACATAAGATAATATTTGAGAAAATTCTTGAGGAGTTCTGCTGAGCATCCTCTGCAAAATAAATATTGATATTTCGTGAAAAGTTTGTTATACTGTCATTAAACACCCAAAGGGGAAGAAAGATGACAACAGATTCCGCGAAAAAGAAGCTTGAAAAATTAAAGCCGATACTGAACGGCTGCTCGATAAAAGCCGCGCGTATGGGGCAGGATATGCTCGGCGCGATTGCGTCTATCGGCAAAAAGGACAATTACGAAAAGCTTGTATTCAGAAATTTCAAGTGCGGCGTCATAACTCCCGAAACGCCGACCGACGAGGACGCCGTTATCGTGTATATCCACGGCGGCGGTTACGTTGCGGGCGGGATTGAGTACGCGAAGGGCTACGCCTCGTATCTTTCCGAAAAAACAGGAATAAAGACCTTTTTCCCCGCCTATCGGCTTGCGCCCGAGAACAAGTGCCCCGACGCGTTAAAGGACTGCGTCAAGACCTACAAATACCTGACCGAAACGCTGTCATACGACCCGAAAAAGATAATAATCTGCGGTGAAAGCGCGGGCGGCGGACTGATATATTCGCTTTGCTGCTCTCTAAAAAAGCTGTCGCTTCCGCTCCCCTGCGGACTTATTGCGATCTCGCCGTGGACAGACCTTACTATGTCGGGACAGTCTTATGATTTCAACGCCGAAAACGATCCGTCGATGACGCTTGAACGGCTCCGTTTCTTTGCCGAAAGCTATACGGACGACCCGACCGACCCGATCGCGTCGCCGCTGTTCGGAGACTTGCGTGATCTTCCGCCGTCGCTTATCGTTTCGGGCGGTGACGAGATAATGCTTTCCGACGCGGTATTGCTTCACGAAAAGCTGTTATCGCAGAAATCGCCGTCGCGCCATCACATCGAGCCGGGGCTTTGGCACGCATATCCGCTCTATCACTTAACCGACGTAGACGACGGACTGATTATTGATTTCATAAAGGAGCTTTTGGATAATGAAGAAAGACCTCCGCTGGATGAAGCTTGACAATGCGGCGAAGATATATCCCGCCGCGCGCAGACGTTATTGGACGAACGTTTTCCGCCTCGCGGTGACGTATCACGATCCCGTTGATCCCGAGGTGCTGAAGGAAGCGCTCGGACGCGTGATAAAACGCTTTCCGTCGGTCGCGGCACGCCTTCGCACGGGCATATTCTGGTACTATATAGAGGAGATCGGAAAGACACCCGAAATTCTCCGTGAGGAGGATCATCCGCTCAACAGAATGACCTTCCGTGACATAAAAAAATGCGCGTTCCGCGTTCTGTACTATAAAAACAGAATGTCGGTCGAGATATTCCATTCGATCACCGACGGCACGGGCGGAATGATCTTCGTCAAGACTCTTGCCGCAGAGTACGTGCGGCTAAAATACGGCGAAAACGTCCCTTGCGAAAACGGCATTCTCGATATAAACGCCGATCCGAGCCGCGAGGAGCTTGAGGATAGCTTCGGCAGATATATCTCCGACGTCAACCCCGGCTGGAAGGAGCCGGATGCTTACGCGATAAAGGGCACGCCCGAGGACGACGGATTTATGCACGTCGTAACGGGCATTATGGACTCGGACGAGATAAAGAAAATGGCGAAAAGCTACGGCGTGACGGTCACGGCGTTCCTTTCCGCCGTAATGATGAAATGTATATACGATCATCAGAAGGAACGAGTAAAGAACCCGAAGCACCTGAAGCCGGTAAGAGTTCTTATTCCGGTAAATCTTCGCTCGTTTTTGCCGAGTAAAACGATGCGCAACTTCGCGCAGTATATAACGCCCGACATCGACCCGCGCCTCGGAGAATACACCTTCGAGGAAATGGTAAAGGTGATACATCATAAAATGGGACTTGACCTCAACGCCAAGTACCTTTCGGCGAAATTTACGCCGAACGTGCGCTCGGAGCGCGTGAAGCTCCTGCGTATAATGCCTCTGTTCATTAAGAATTTTGCAATGAAGCTCGTTTACTCCGCCGTCGGCGAGAAGAAGGCGAGTATCTGTATGTCGAACCTCGGGGTCGTTGTGCTTCCCGAAAGTATGGTGAAGCATATTGAGCGAGTCGATTTCGTTCTCGGCGTGCAGGCGACGTCGCCCGTCAACTGCGGAGTCGTTTCCTATAACGGAAAGCTGATCGTCAACTTCGTCCGCGCCATAAAGGAGCCCGACCTCGAAAGACATTTCTTTACGACCCTTCGCAAAATGGGCGTACACGTTCTCGTTGAGAGTAACGGTACGGGAGAGTAACAAAAAGAAGCTTCGCCACGTTGTCCTGCCTCGCCCTTCGGGAGAGGTGGCACGAAGTGCCGGGAGAGGGTATATACAACACATTATCTTCTCGCCGCCCCATCGGGCAGAAAGGAAAAAATATGTACTGTGTAAAATGCGGCGTAGAGCTCGCCGACAGTGAAAAAAGCTGCCCGCTTTGCGGAACGACGGTCGTCTGTCCCGACGGGCTGACGAGAGCCGAAAAGGATTCGCCGTATCCGCCTCACCCCGGCAAAATAACCGAGGGAATAAGCAAGCTCGGCGTGATGTTTATATTGAGCTTTGCCTTCGTTATTCCGCTGATAATCTGTCTGCTTGCGGACATCGACCTTAACGGTCATATAAATTGGTCGGGATACGTTGCCTTTTCACTTGTTCTTCTTTATACGGTCTTCGTGCTTCCTCTTTGGTTTAATAAGCCGAATCCCGTCATCTTCGTTCCGATCGGTTTTCTTGCGACGGGAATTCTGCTGCTGTATATCAACCTAAAAACGGGCGGAGATTGGTTTCTCCCGTTCGCGTTTCCCGTTGTCGGAATAACGGCGCTCATCTGCACGGCAGTCGTCGCGCTTACGCGCTATACGAGAGGCGGTTCGCCATATATCTTCGGCGGTGCGATAATCGCACTCGGTGCCTTCTCGATACTAATCGAGTTCCTTTCCTGCGTCGCGTTCGGCATCGAAAAGATGTGGCGCTGGTCTCTCTATCCGGCAATACCGCTCTTCCTCATCGGAGCGTTTCTGATACTCGTCGGCATCTGCAAGCCGCTCCGCAGGGCGCTTCGCAAAAAGCTTTTCTACTGATAATAAAAACACGGACAGTGAGTATAAGCTTGCTGTCCGTGTTTAATTTTCGGCTTTGGTTTTGCTTTTTTTGTTCTTTTCCCTCTGCGAAGCGAGCCACTTGTCATATTCCTCGAGCGCGGCGGCATCGCGCGCCTGAATGTACTTTTTCTGCGCGGTCTCGGGGTTCGATTCCGTGATTTTTTTTACAAGCGTTGCGTAAGGCACCCAAAGGAGCTTGACGTTTACGGCGCGTTCCTTGGGCGTCAGACGGTTTTTCTCGATGTGTTTCTCGGTCTTGACGGCGAAATAGAAGGATTTTTGCGTGAAATCGTGGCAGGCGCGGTTCTCGTAAACGTAGCCGAGAACGCGTATTTTGTCGCAGGAGCAACCCGTTTCTTCAAGGATTTCGCGCTTGAGAGCGTCGATAAGTCCCTCGCCCTTCTCAACTCCGCCGCCCGGCAGAGAATAGAGGTCGAATTTTTCGGTATACATAAGGGCGTATTTTCCGTCGCGGCGTCGTAGAACTGCACGTGCGGCGAGACGCGGAGTGTGGGTGGAAAGTCCTTCTTCGCCGAGGAGGACCGAGTCGTTCAGATCTTTAAGCTTTTTCATTTGTCGGTCTCCTTTCGGGAAGATTTGACGCGTTTGATTTAAGATCCCGCGTTATTGTAGGGTGCGCAACCTCGGTAGCTCTGTTTTGTCATCCTGAGCGGAGTCTGCCCGAGATTCCGATTCTGCGAATCGCCGCTTCGCGGTTCGACTACGGGCTTTGCCCTTCGCTCAGAATGACAACGGGCAGACGAAGTCGAACCCGTAGGGCGATGCCACTCGTGGCATCGGGATCTCTGCACGGGCGAAAGACGAACCTGATGTCGGACGAAGTAATTAAATCTTCTGCCCTGCCTTTTTGTGGTGCCTTGCCTTGACGGACGCAGGCAGAAATGCGGCGATGACGGGCTTGAGCGTCATCAGCTTGTACTTAAATGGCGCGTTCGTTTCCTTATAATATTTGAGGTAAACCTTACGAATACCGAGCGCCGCCTTGACGGTGCGCTTTTTGTAATCAGCAAGACTTTCCTGATACAGATATAGCGGATCGGGAAGATTCACGCCCTTGTATCCGGCGATCGCGAAGCGGAACCACAGATCAAGGTCCTCGCATCTCATCGTCTCGGGCGAAACTCGGTAACCGCCGAGGGCGTCAAGGACGCTTTTGCGCATCATGATTGTCGGATGTGCAAAGGGTGATGAGGTGAGAAACACGTTTTTGATCGGGTCGTAGGGATAAATGCGGTTATAAAGAAGCTTCTCGCCGTCTTTTATGGTAAGAGACGTGCCGAGGAGGTCGACATCACGATGAGCGTCAAGAAACGCGACCTGCTTTTCGAAGCGCTCGGGGCAGGAAAGGTCGTCGGCATCCATTCTGGCGATATATTCGCCCTCGGCAACCGAAAGACAGTGATTGAGCGAATACGCAAGACGCATATTTTTCTCGTTTTTCAGCACCTTAATGTTAGGGTGCTTCTCGGAGTACGCGAGCGCGAGGGCGTAAGTGCCGTCGGTTGAGCCGTCGTCGCACATTATCAGCTCAAAATCACGATAGGTCTGGGCAAGGATCGACTCGATCGCGGTGCCGAGCGTCGCTTCACAGTTATATATACCCATTATAACCGAGATCTTGCTCATTTCCCCACACCTTTCATCAATAATAAATATATAATAGCAGAATAAGGGTAAAAAGTCAATGTTTTTTGAATGTTCGCGTTGTTCGTCACATAAGAGAATAGATTGAACGCTTATTTGCCTTCTCCAGCGGGAGAAGGTGCCGAGTGAAACGAGGCGGATGAGGTGTTCCAAA
>CAZVVM010000087.1:0-7655 GCA_964630635.1 uncultured Ruminococcus sp.
GAATTCGCCGCATTGATTTGCCTTCTCCAGCGGGAGAAGGTGCCGAGTAAAACGAGGCGGATGAGGTGTATTGTACGATTAAATTTTTATTATATCAAATCATTTGCATTACCTTTGGAACACCTCATCCACCACCTTCGGTGGTCCCCCTTCCCCCGCTGGGGAAGGCAAGACGACGCCCCGATTATTCGCCGCGTATATATGGCTCCCCCTCTGGGGGAGCTGTCACCGTAGGTGACTGAGAGGGCAAATCTCAACGTTTCCCTCTCCGTCGTGGCTTTGCCACTTGCACCATCTCCCGAAGGGCGAGGCAAGACGACGCCCCGATGCTCCGCCACGTTCATCATTTATTATCTGTTATCTGAAAAACCGCCTGCCGAAGCAGGCGGTTTTCCCCTTACACCAAGCTTGATTTTTTAAGCACCGTTTTGCTTATCGCTCCAAGACCGACAGCAAAAAGAAGTCCGCCGACGAGAGTGAGAATGACGTTTATAACCGTCGAGTTAAGAGGCGTTATCATTCCGACCATCATAAAGAGGAGCATTCCGCCGCCGAGCGAGCCGCAAATCGAAAGCCACGCCTTCTGCTTTGCCGACACGCTGATGAGCGTGAATATCGAAACGAAAACGAGCATAAGGAATATTTTGGCAAGCATACACATTACGATATTGCCGACCGTAAGCGTTCCGAGGTCAAAGGAAAGACCGCTTATCGCTCCGCCGAGCATCGCACCGATAAAGTAGAATATCAGCATAAGAGAACCGCAAATGAAGCCGCAAACGGTTTTCGAAACGACGTAATCGCCCTTCTTTGCGCGGACGGTAAAGAGGTTTTTCGCGTAACCGCTTCTGAAATCGTCGGAAATAAAGAGGCAGACGAAAACGCATACTCCCATAAACGCCATATTGATGTTACACATCGCCATAACGTCCATGTCTCCCATACCGCCCATTGCGCCGCCTTCGCCCTCGCCATCCTCGGGCGCGGGTGTTTTTTCTTCGCTCGGAAGCGTTCCGATAGATTCCCAAACGCTTTCAGGTCCTTCCATAACCGTTACCTCTCCCGTCTGCGGATCGGTCTGTTCCTGTCCGTCCATCATCGTGAGCATTACGGTCATAACGATCGGTACGACAAGCGCGACGGCAATGATAATATAAAAGGTCTTCGATTTGAGCATTCTTCTCAAATCGACCTTCAGCATCGTTTTCACACGCTGACCGAAGCCGTGCTTCGGAAATTTAAGAGCGTCATTCATCTCATTTGCCTCCCTTCATAAGATCGATATAGTATTCTTCAAGACCGATCTTGTCGGTCATTATTTCGGTAACGGTAACGCCGTTTTTGTAAAGGTAAGCGGCGACCTCCTCGGGCGTCACGGGATCGTAAACGCGGATATATCCCGCCTCGTCCTCGTTCACGCGTGAGAGCTTGCTTCCGAGAACGTATTTTGCTTTGTCCGTATTATCCGCCTTCAGCGCAATATAGGTGCGGCAGTCACTGTCAAGCTCCTCGGCGGTCATCTCGCGTATCATTTTTCCGTGGCGGATGATACCGTAGTGAGTTGCGACCCTCTGAAGCTCGCCGAGCAGGTGCGACGATACCACGATACTGCGCTTTCCGTCCTTTACTATATCGGTAAAGACCTCGCGCATTATTCTCATTCCGTCAGCGTCGAGACCGTTGAGCGGCTCGTCGAGGACGAGAAGCGTGGGATTTCCGAGCAGAGCCATCGCAATTCCGACTCTCTGCTTCATACCGAGGGAGCAGTTCTTGTATTTGTTTCCCGCCGCACCCTCCATTCGGACGGTCTTGAGCATCTTTATTACTTCCTTTTCGGCGTTCTTAATGCCGAGGTTCTCCGCCTGAAGCATCATATTGTCGAACACCGTAAGCGACGGGAAGCATCCGGGAGATTCGATAAGAACTCCAACGCGCGCTCTGACGGAGGGCTCGGTATGATCCTTACCGTAAAGCTTTATCGAGCCGCCGCTCTTCGGAATAAGACCGCATATCATCTTCTCGGTCGTCGATTTTCCCGATCCGTTTTCACCGATAAAGCCGTATATCGCCCCCATAGGAACGGTCATATCAAGACCGCTGACGGCTTGCTTTTGTCCGAAATTCTTTGATAGATTTCTTATTTCAACTGCATTCATCGTTATCACCTCTTAATAAACGTCACTCTTCGAGAGTATTCCCGTTCCGAGCAGGATGTAAAATACCGCCCAAAGAACCGACACGGCAGCGCAGGTAAGAAGCGTTCCGATATTGCTTACAAGACAGGCGTTGACCGACGAGCCGTAAAGGAAAAGGTTGAGGAACGACGTCGGTATCGAAAGATTTTCAACCACAGCCGCGACGCCGATTATAAGAATTCCCGTTCCGAAGAAGAAGCTCGACGCAATCGAAATTCCGAAGTATCTGCGGAAGATAACGTTAAGGAAGGTATAAAGCGACGCCCAGCCGAGCGACATAACTATTTTTCCGAGAATTGCAATAACGAGCGAGCCGACGTTGACGTCCCAGTCATAGCCCGCAAACGCACCGCCCGCAATTCCGCCGATAAGATACGTTATGCACATACAAGCCATAGCAAACGCACAGACGAGGGTCTTTGATATCATATAGTCCTGCTTTTTCGCGTGGGTGGTGAAAAGCTGCTTAACGTAGCCCGACTTATAGTCGTGACCGATAAAGATCGAGACCATTATTCCGCCGAAGATAAAGACCATATTCATATTCGCGTAATCGGCTATGCTCTTTATGACGTAGAGCGGCTCCGACGCCGCCATTATCTGCCATACGTTCGAGTAAAGCGGCTTCATCGTTTCACCGTTCTGGTCGGGCATCATAGTCATTGCCGATACCATCGCGGGAATTATCGCGGCGATGACAAGAAAAATGTAGAACATCGGGGTATGGAAAAGACGGTAAAAATCGACTCCGAGCATCCCTTTGATACGCTCTGCAAAGCTCGGTTTTTTGAATTTAAGCTCTTTTGTCATCTTACTTATCCTCCTTGCCCGACATCAGCTCGACGTAGTATTCCTCAAGCCCTATTTTGTTTGCGCGAAGCTCGCTCACCGAGTGACCGTTTTCCATAAGATATGAGGCGATCTCGGCAGTGTTATCGACGTCGTAAACGCGTATATACTCTCCGTCCGAGCGAACGTCGGTATACTTTCTTTTAAGAAGTGCCGCAGCACCCTTCATATCGGGCGTTTTCAGCGACGCGAACACGGTCGCGCGGCTGTCCATCTCCTTGGCTGAAATTTCCATTATCATCTTGCCCTGACGAATAACTCCGTAATGGGTCGCTATTTTTTCAAGCTCACCGAGAACGTGCGAGGAAATGAGAACGGTACAGCCGTAATTTTTCGTAATATCGGTCAGAATCTCGCGCATTATTCTCATACCGTCGGTATCGAGACCGTTTATCGGCTCGTCGAGGATAAGAAGCGCGGGATCGCCGAGAAGCGCCATCGCAATACCGATCCTCTGCTTCATACCGAGCGAGCATTTCTTGAATTTGAGCGACGCGTGCTCCTCCATACGGACGATTTTCAAAACGCGCATTATCTCCTCGTCGGGGTTGCGTAGACCCAGATTGATGCACTGCATCATAAGGTTCTGATATATACTTGAGCCGGGGAAGCATCCCGCGTTCTCGATAAGCGCGCCGACTCTGACGCGGACGCCCGCGTCCGTATAGTCGCGCCCGAAAAGCTTGATCGAGCCGTGATCGGGCACGAGATGTCCGCAAAGCAGCTTCATCGTCGTCGATTTACCCGAGCCGTTTTCGCCTATAAAGCCGTATATGGCGCCGACGGGGACGGTCATATCAAGATGATCGACCGCGTACATTGAGCGGAAGCTTTTAGACAGCCCCCTTATCTCTATTGCATTCATTTTCTTTTCCTCCTGTTATAGCATCGGTGCAAATATTCTTACTACCGCTCGGATAAATCTTTGCAGCAGATTGGTTTTCAACATATCGGGGGTGACCTCAATACATTTCTGTAAGGTTTCCTCCATATCCTTTTTAAGATCGCCTATCGACCCGCACCCGTACATCCATACTCCGTTTTCGAAATGATGTACCAGAGAGCGGTAGTCGAGGTTGATAGTACCTATCATCGCCTGACTGTCGTCAGATAGATAGCTCTTCGCGTGTATAAACCCCGGCTCGTACTCAAACATGCGGACGCCAGCCGACATAAGCCGATGATAGAAGCTTCTCGTCATACCGAAAACGAGCTTTTTGTCGGGAATGTGCGGAACGATGATACGAACGTCAACTCCGCGAAGCGCGGCGTTCTCAATACTGCGGCAGAGGTCGTTATCTATAATGAGGTACGGCGTCGTCATCCACATATAGCCCGACGCGCCGTTCAGCATATTCTGTATAACGCTTTTCCCGACCCGTCGGTCATAAAGAGGCCGCGGCCCGTCGCCGAACGGGATCATATATCCGCTTTCCTTTACGTCAGATTCGGGATAGAGGTCGGAACGCATTTCGGGAATCTTTTTTACGTTGATACCGAAGTCGATAAGAAACAGCCGCGTCAGCTCCCATACCGCCTCGCCCTCAAGACGAAGCGCGGTGTCCTTCCAATGACCGAATCTGACGACCTCGTTTATGTACTCGTCGGCGATATTCACGCCGCCCGTGTATCCGATCTTGCCGTCGATAACCGTTATCTTGCGGTGGCTTCGGTTGTTGAACTCGCTGTCGGCGTTACCGCGCAGACGCGAAAACGGAGTTGCTTCAATACCGTACTTCTTCAGCGTTTTATGATAATCACCGGGGAGCGTCATCATACATCCGATGTCGTCGTATAAGACCTTTACCTCAACGCCGTCCTTTGCTTTCCTTTTAAGTATATCGAGTATCGAGTTCCAGAATTTGCCCTCCTCGATAATGAAATACTCCATATAGATGAATTTCTCCGCGCCCTCAAGGTCGGTAAGCATACGCCCGTGCATATCCTCACCGAGCGGGAAATACTCCTGCTTCGTGTTCGTGAACAGGTGCGTGTCCGATATACCGCAAAGCATTTTCGCCTGCGATGCGGCAAGCGGATTTTCCTTATTCAGCTTTTCGAAAAGCCCGCCGTCGTTCTTTTTGTACCCGCGGCTTTTCAATGCGTTAAGCCGCTTGATAAAGCGTTTTTGAAGCGTCCTCGAATAGAACATAAAGTACAGCATAAAGCCCGCGATCGGGATTATCAGGACGAACAGAAGCCACGGAACCTTATAATCGGGATTGTCATCCGACGCGATTATGCGTATAACGCAGAATATCTCCGTTGCCCACGCCGCGAGATAAAAGTACGGCACGTAATAGCAAAACGCGGCAACGACCGTTATAACGGCAAGAACCTCAAACAGCGTAATAAAGCCCGCAATTATGTATCGGACGGGAATGTATGAATACTCCCTCTCCCTATGCGCTTTGCCGTCAAAATAGGTGTATTTCCGTTTCATTTATCCACCCTCTCAAAATGCCGAAAAGCGAGACGGCGTTCCACCGTTTCGCTTGACGGTTTTCGGTTTATTTCTTCTTTGCCGCCTCGTAGCGCTCGTTTGCCGCCGCAGTTCTTGCCTTTGCCTCGGCGATCTGTTCTTCACGCTCTGCCTGCATTTTCGCGTTTCTTTCTGCGGGAGTCATATGTGCGTCGTCCCAGCTCTTCTTGGCGTCCGCCTTTGCCTTTGCAAAGGTGTTATGTCCTCTGTTTTCTTCAAAGTTTGCCTTGCTCTCCGCCTTGACCGCCTCGAGATTTGCCTTATCGACCTCGTGCTGCGCCTTTGCACTCTCCTTCATATCGGAAAATGCCTTCTTCAAAAAGTTTGCCATCGTTATTTACCTTACCTTTCATATTTTACGGACTTATTATATCGGTCCGATGTTTTTGATTTTTTTGTAAAATGTTTAAGTTTTATTAAAGTTCAGATTTTTTCGCCCGAAAGCTCTTCCGTCAATTCAAGTATCCTCGGAGCGTATTTTGCTTTTGCCTTGTTATAGATCTTTTTGTATATCGGGTGCGCCGTGAGCATAACCGCCGCGCCTATGATGCCGACGAGTATTCCGAGTATCATAAAAAGCTGACCGCTCGCTATCACCTGCATCGCAAGACACATTCCCGTGCCGAATATAAGACAGCCGATTATTCCGACGCAAAGCGCCTCGATCATTCCCGAGCTTTGCACTATACCGTCAAGACGCTTAAGCTCGTCAAGCTTGCTTTCCTTTTGCGGAAGATACTTTTTTCTTATCTCCTGTATTTCCTTGTTCTCCTTTGCCGAATAGCTGTAAACAAACGTATTATTCTGATTCATATAAACCTCATAGCACTTTCTTATTTCTTTTCGTTTTGTGAACACATTATACCCCGCGCTTGTTTTTGATTTTTTTGAGAAATGTTTAAGTTTTATTAAAAATGCAAAATACCGAAAACGCGCCGTCTTTTACATAATTTTCATAAAACCCGACGATAATAATTTCAATAATTACAAGCGAAAGGGTACGTTATGAAAAACCGCCGCATAAATATAAAGCTTCTGATACGGTCGCTGTATAAAAAATACGGAAGCTCGGAGATCTTCCCTCTCCTTTTGCCGTACACGGAAGGGCTGAAGGGAAAAATCACCTACCCGAAGTTTTTCGAAGCAGTAAAAAGGACAGTTTCGCCAAACTATATCACCGACCCGAAGGAAATATCAAAGCTCGTAGGCAAAAACGTGCGCTACCGCGCCCTTTCCCGCTTCTACACCTACGCGGTCATAAACGCGCTTGCAGCCCTTGACGAGGCGCCGCCGACCGAGGAAGCGCTCGGGGGAACGGTCGATTATCTGAAAGCGCTGTATTCGCTCGAAGCGGACGAGCTCTATTACGAGCTGTCCGACGCCGAAAGAATACTTTCGGAAAGCAAATATTTCAAAAACTGCGATACCGACACGAAAAACGAATGCCGCCGTCAGGTCACCCTCTCATCAAAAAAGCGCAGGATAAGCGAAAGCGAAGCGGCAACGCTCTTCCTTACGCGCGACCCGTTCGAGCGCGAGAGAAGTGTCGCTTCGCGTCTGTATTTTCCTATCCTCGGGATAATGACGGCGGCGTTTTCCGTTTTTTCTCTTATCGTCACGAAAAATCCCGCGTTCTTTTTCTTCGTACTTCTGCCGATGTCGGAGAGCGCAAAGCAGCTTACCGACTATATCTTCTCTCATTTCGTAAGAACGGTTCCCATTCCGAAGAAAAAGCTGAAAAAAATACCCGATAACGCAAAAACGCTGACGGTCATAACCTCGCTTCTGACAGGTAAAGAAAGCGACCTTGAGCTATGCAAAAAGATACGCGACTGCGCCTATGCAAACAGAGACGAAAACGCGCATTTCGGTCTGCTTTGCGACCTGAAGGAATCGGACGGCCCGACCGCGCCGTCCGACCGTGACACCGAAAAAAGGATCGCCGACGCCGTCGATGAAACGAACGCAAAATACGGCACGAATATCATACTTTTCCTGCGCGGCCGACGCTACGCGCCGAGCGAGGAAAATTATATGTGCTTGGAACGCAAGCTCGGCGCGATAATAGATCTTACGCGCTACCTCACTGGAAAAGAAGCATCTATAATCGTTCTCTGCCGTGACCCTAC
>CAZVVM010000088.1:0-7415 GCA_964630635.1 uncultured Ruminococcus sp.
GTCATAATGCCCGACGAGCTTCGCAAGATAAGGATCGAGGAAGCAAGACGTGCAGGCGCTATGGCAGGCATTAAGGTCGTTACCTGCGACATCGGCGACCTTGACGTTTATAATCAGTCGAAGGAGCAGAGAGATCTTGTGATCGACGTTATCCGCGAGGCAGATCCCGACCTCATCATCACTCACGCACCGAACGACTATATGTTAGACCACGTAGCAGTCAGCAAGCTCGTGTTCGACGCGTCCTTTGCCGCAAGTGTTCCTCACTATAAGACCAAGGTCGATAAGACCGCAAGGGTCGTTCCGCTTTACTATATGGATAACCTCACGGGCGTCGACTTCATTCCGACCGAGTACGTCGACGTAACGGAGGAGATCGACCTCAAGCTCGAAATGCTCGAGTGCCACGAGAGCCAGCTCAAGTGGATGAGAGACCACGATAATATCGACTTTGCCGATATGGTAAAGACCTGCGCAAAGTACCGTGGATACCAGTGCAACGCCGCTTACGCGGAAGCGTTCACACAGTGCCTCGCGTACCCGAAGATGCAGACGAAGCGGCTCCTTCCTTGATATGAAAAAGGTTGCGTGTGTCGGCATTTTGGTTGCCGACGTAATTGTTGAGCCGGTAAATAAATATCCGGAAAAGGGTTTACTCGAAAGAGTAAACTCAATAACCGTCCATAGCGGCGGAAACGCAATGACCGTGGCGGTCAATCTCCGCAAGCTCGGAACCGAGTCGACGCTCGTCGGCAAGGTCGGACGTGATATGTTCGGTGATTTCCTCATCAAGCGTTTGAATGAGGAAGGAGTCAAGACCGACGGAATCTTCGTTGACAGCGAGGTCCAGACGTCAGCGTCCGTGCTTATGCTCGACGGAATAACGGGCGAGCGCACGATCCTGCACTGTACGGGATCAAACGCCGCGCTGACGGTCGACGATATCGACTTCAAGGTCATCGCGGAAAACGATATAGTCTTCGTCACGGGAACCTTCCTTATGGACCGCTTCGACGGTGAGCAAACTGCAAAGTTTCTGCGCAGATGTAAGGAAATGGGCAAAATCACCGCCCTTGACGTCTGCTGGGACGCAAAGGGAAAATGGAGCGAGCTTCTTGATCCCGCAATGCCGTACATAGACTATTTTTTGCCGAGCATCGACGAGGCAAAGATGCTCTCGGGCAGGGAAGAAGTAAGCGAAATGGCAGACGTTTTCTTCGACAAGGGCGTAAAGCACGTCGTTATCAAATGCGGAAGCCGCGGCTGCTACTGCCGATTTGAGCGTGACGGTAAGGGAACAATGATACCCGCGTTCAGAATTGAAAATCCCGTTGACACAACGGGCGCAGGCGATAGCTTCTGTTCGGGATTTCTTGCCGCTCTGTCGAGAGGCGAGGACTTCCTCGACTGCGCCGAAACGGGCAACGCGACGGGCGCGTTCTGCGTAACGCAAAAGGGCGCGACGTCGGGCACGCCTACTTATGAAGAAGCAAAAAAATTTATAAAAGAGAGAAAAGAAAAATGTTAGTAACTTTAAAGGATATTCTCGCTGACGCCGAGGAAAGAAAGTACGGCGTTGGACTATTTAATATGCTCAATCTTGAAATGGCAAGAGGAATCATCGAGGCGGCAGAGGAGACGCGTTCTCCCCTTATCCTCGGCGTTGCAGAGGTGCATCTGCCCTCGATCCCGTTCGAGTACGCACAGCACGTTATGATGAAGATAGCAAAGGAAGCAACCGTTCCCGTATGTCTTCATTTCGACCACGGCACCGATTACGGTAAGATTCTCGAAGCAATAAGAGGCGGCTTTACGTCGGTAATGTACGACGGCTCCGCGCTCCCTTACGAGGAAAACATCGCAAATACGAAAGAAATCAGCAAGGTCGCTCACGCGCTCGGCGTTTCGGTCGAAGCAGAACTTGGACACGTAGGAGGCGCCGAGGGCGGCGCAGACGACGGTCACGAGGAAATGTATACCAAGGTCGAGCAGGTAAACGACTTTATCGAAAGAGCCGATATCGACGCGCTCGCAGTTGCGATAGGTACCGCTCACGGCGTATATAAGACCAAGCCGAAGCTTGATATAGGTCGGCTCGCCGAGATCTATGCAGTATCGAAAAAGCCGCTCGTACTTCACGGCGGAAGCGGACTCTCCGATGACGATTTCAGAAACACCATCGCAAACGGCATAAGAAAAATAAACATCTGCACCGAAATGTGCGTGGCAGAGTATAAAGCGTACGCAGAGGCATACGCAAACAAGGAAAGCTACGAAAAGTCGCTGATCCTCGCAAAGGACGCGGTTAAGGACGTAGTTGTCGGCAAAATGAAGCTGTTTAACAGCGCAAATAAGGCATAAGGAGAATTATTATGGATTTCAACAGCACAGTTAAGGGCTCAATGCTCGAAGGATTTTACCCCGCAGGCTGGGATATGGCAAAGATCGACGCTTGCTGCGACCCGAACAACAAGGTAGAGGAAAGACAGTCCTTCTGGAACGACGGCTTCACCCCCGTCCGTTGCGAGAACCTCGGCGAGTTCGACACCTATATGGGACACGAGATCGCGCTCGAGATCAAGGCGGCGCGCGACAGAAACGAGAAGATCGCGTTCATTCTCCCCGTAGGACCTATGGGAATGTATAAGTGGGCAGTTTTCTTCCTCAAGGAATGGAAGGTAAATTGTGACCACGTTTATACCTTCAATATGGACGAGTGGAGCGACGGCGAGGGAAATACTCTCCCCGCAACCGACCCCGCAGCGTTCCAGAACGCAATGCGCGAAGCGTTCTTCAATCCCCTCGGAGAGCTTACCGTTCCCGAGAATCAGAGAAACTTCGCAACGAGAGATAATCTCCCGACCTACCCCGAAAAGATCGCAGCGCTCAAGGCAGAGGGCGCAAAGCTCGTTCTCGTTTACGGTATCGGCAGAATGTGCCATATCGCATTCTGGGAGCCGCATTTCGCCGCTGAATTTGAGTCGGTCGACGAGTGGAAGAAGCAGTGCTACCGTCTCGGCGCAAAGCTCCACCCCCTCACGATAGAGCAGAACGCAATAACGAGCTTCAAGTCCCGCACGACCCTCGTTCCTTGCAGAGCAAATACCATCGGCCCCGGACTCTTCCTTCAGGCAGACTACGCTATCGGCGGCGCCGACGGCGCGTTCAACCGCGGAATGCAGTGGCAGGGCATGAGCTTCTGGACGACGCTCCGCCACGGCCCGAATATGTGGATAACCTCAACCTTTATCCCGACCCTTCCCGGCAAGCTCTTCTACCTCAAGGACCTCGAAGGACCCCTTGTTGCAGAGTGTAACTGATAACAATAAAAGCACCCGAAAGGGTGCTTTTTATATATGATAAAATTACCAAATGATAACTCTGCTCTTCGGCGCGATATACATCTTGTCGGTCTTCTTAACGCCGAAGGTGTCGTACCATTCCTTGAAGTTTCTCGGCTGCATATTCGCGCGGAGAATAGCGGGCGCGTGAACGTCGAGGTTGAGAAGAAGCTGCTGATATTCTGGCTTCGCCTTCATACACCAGACGCGCGCCCAGTTCTTGAAGTATTCCTCGTAGGAAACGTTTTCGGTCTTTGCCATAATTGCAAGCGTAACAGCCATACCGCCGTTATCTGCCATATTCTCGCTTACGATGAACTTGCCGTTGACGACGCCCCAGGGAAGCTCTATCTTGTCGAACTGCTTGACCATTGCCTTTATCTTCGAGTTAAACTTCTTGTTGTCTTCCTTGGTCCACCAGTTGTTGATGTTACCGTTCTCGTCGCACTTTGCACCGTTGCTGTCGAATGCGTGAGAGATCTCGTGACCGATGACGGCACCGATACCGCCGAGGTTTTCGCTTCTCGACTGCTTAAGCGAGTAGAAGGGCGGCTGAAGAATAGCGGCAGGGAAGGTGATATCGTTGACGAAGGGATCGTAGCAGGCGTTGACCATATGACCGGGCATTGCCCACTTTTCGCGGTTTACGGGCTTGTCAAGCTTGGAAAGCTGATGCTCAAGCTCGATTTTGCCGAGCGATTTCGATATATCGAAAAGAGAAGCGCTTTCGTCAAACACGAGCTGATCAAAGAATGGATCGACCTTGTCGGGATAACCCATCTTAACGCCTATCTTCGAAAGCTTGAGAATTGCCTTTTCCTTGGTCGCATCCTCGAGGAAGTCGTTACTTTGAATACGTTCCTTGTAGGTGTCGATTATCTGATAAACGATCTCGGTGATGTCCTTTTTCGCCTCTGCTCCAAAGTACTTTTCACCGTAGTAAACGCCGACCGGCTCGGAGTACCAGCCCGACGCAAGCTCGTATGAGAACTTGTCAATGGGAGTAACGGCAGGAATTCCCGCAATAGCACGGTAATACGAGCTTCCGATCTCACGAAGCTCCTCGGAAAGAAGCGAGCAAGAATTAATAAGACCCGTAACAAACGCCCAGTGCTTGTAAAGGAGGAAGTTTTTCTCGTTGAATATCGTGTTAAACGCCTTGAAGTATCTCGGCTCGGTCACGATAAGCTGTTCGGGAACGCGTCCGAAAAGTTCGGAAAGCAGATTCTTGAACTTTATCGGCTTGAGAAGCGCGCAAACACGAGAAGTCTTCGTGGGGTTATACATCTTGACGTACTCGGACCATTCCTCGCTCGTCTTAACAGTCTGACCGAGAAGCGCGTCAAACGCGAGAGTGTCGGAAAGATACTGTGCCTGATCCTCGGGAGAAAGGTCGGTCTTCGAGAGAATAACCTGTGCCATACCTGTCCATATTCCGAGAATGGCAGTCTTCTGTGCTTCCATTTCGGGCTTGTAGTAGGAAGCGTCGGGGAGAATTACGCTCGGTCCCTGAACGTAAACTGCGTGGTGAGCGGTGTCCTTCATATCGGTGTCAACGTATACGCTAAAGGGAAGCGGAAGCTTGCGAAGCACCATTTCCTTGAGGTTCTTGTTCATCGCATCGACCGAATCAAGCGTATCAAGGATGGACAAATATTTGATAGCCGGCGCAATTCCGTCAGCGACCTTCTTCTCGGCATTCATCGCCGCCTTGAACAGCGTACACGAACGCTTAAGATAGTCGTTAGGATAAGAGCCACTTTCGCACATCTCCTTGTACTCGCCTATCATCAGCTTCTGAATTTCAAGAGCCAAGGTCGCAAATCCGCCAACGCTGGGCATATCGTCGGGAATAACTAGCTCGTCTAATTTTTCTTGATTGACGAACGTAAACAGATCGTCCTGAATTCTAACTTGTTCCATTTTTTACCTCCGAACAGTCAAATTTTGTTAAATATATTGTAGCACAAAGCGCTCTTTAATTCAAGAAAAAGCATCTAAGAGGTAGTAAAAAACCGATATGAGGTAAAAAAGCACCCACGCGGGTGCTTTTTTACTGTATTCAATTCTTTTCATCGGTCAATCCTAGAAAATAATCGGCGCTGACGGAATAGTATTTGCAAAGCTTGAGTAAATGCCTTATCGGAAGCTCATTCGCACCGCGTTCGTACCGCGCATACATCGTCTGCGACGTGCCGAGAATTTCAGCAATTTCCTGTTGCGTCTTGTCACTGTCCTCGCGTAGATCACGCATTCTTTTTATATAATTCATATTTCACCAACAATAGTATTATTTACGGTTATTATATCAAGTAAATAAATTTACTATTGACATTAGTAAAGATTTGTACTATAATTGATTTGCAGACTGATTCTGCAAATCATTTTTATAAGAGGTAAGGACAATGAGAAGATTATTTTGTTTGCTTATGTGCTTCGTTTTAGCTTTTTCTTTTTGGGGATGCGACGAAAACGGTACAGTAAGCGGCGGTGATGAGGTTGCGACTATTGACGATAATGCTTATTATGCTGATTATAATGAAGTATATGATTTAATAAAGGCATATAATAGCGGCTTATCAATGTGCGCCAAAATCAACTTAACAATAATACAGCAAACGTTTGATTATTACAGTGGAAATAGCGCCGGCGCATCTACGATCTGGGCAATGGCGAATGAAATGATAGCACTTTCAAAGGCCGTAGACGACCAAGCGTCGTATGAATCGTATCTTACTCGCAACGGTATAACTTCGACTTCAAATAAGAATCAAGTATCTAATCTTTTAAGATATATCTACTACGACGATAATTATTATAATAAAAGCTTGGATCCTCTTTTTGCCACCTTTAAGGCGTGTAACATTGTCCGCAAGGCTTTGCCGGATAGAGTAACGGAAATAAAAACCGCGATAGAAGATCTGCGCAGTAAATATGGTACAAAATATTCAATGGAAATTGAACTGCTTGACGATTGGTTTTCGGAGTGCAAATCTTATTCAACGGAAATGAATAGAACCTCAGGGGAATCTCTTTACAGCTTTACTGCAAAAATGAATCAATTTGAAACGGATCTTAATAAGTTGGCAAGTAAGGCGGACAGACACTAAAAATGTTGATAGTGACATGATCACGTTAAACTTCCCTTGATCAATGCATGGGAATCGGTCTCGCTTGTCGGCTTTGACTGCCCCCGGCAGTCATTCACTACCGACACGTTCGATTCCCTCCATCAATCAAATCAAAAACAAAAAGCACCCAAAGGGTGCTTTTATTTACTTTCCTTCGCGGTGTTTAGCGTAGAAATCAAAATTCGCTTGATCTCAAGGCAATCGGTAAGGAGCGAATCGCCTTCCGCTTCGGTCAGATAATCGGATAATATGAGCAGACGCAGCCAATATTCCGTTTCGGCGGTTTCTTTTAAAGATATTTGCAACTTTGCAATGAAATCCGCCTTGCTGATGCCGTAGACGGCTTCGTTAGCATTGGCGCCGATACTTGTTGCGCTGCGGATTATTTGCTTTGAGATTATATTTTCGTGTTTTTCCTTTGTGAGATATTTATTGAGCTTGACAATTCTCGCGGCGAAAGAGAGGGATTTGTCGAGGAGTATGTTGTTTTTTGCCATTTTTGTTTCCTCCAAAAATAATAAATAATAAAGAAAAAAGAATAAAGAATAATACACCAAAAGCGCGTCAGCGCTTTTTTTATTATTTTTTAATTATTCTTTATTCTTTCTTCTTTTAGCCGCGTCAGCGGCACTTTTGGTGGAGCGTCCGCAACCAAGTGTGAACACTCCAATTTTGCTTGATTTAAGCCGTCAAAATAGTCATTGACCTCATCAAGAAGCTCGTCATCAATCTCAATGGGCTTTTCGCTGCCGTTAAGTATAATTCTGAACTTATCATCAAAGAGATAGATGGCACCAACGAATATGTTAATCAAACTGCGCCGTCTGTGTATGTTGTTCAGACTACCATTCTTCAGCTTGTACAAGAAGTCGGTAACATCCTGCTCATTGAGAATAAACTGCTTGCTGATCTCCAAGGCGAGCTGTTCTTCCAGAGACTTCTT
>CAZVVM010000089.1:0-7277 GCA_964630635.1 uncultured Ruminococcus sp.
GCATTCCGAGCATTTCGTCGACCTTGAGGAGGTGGCGGATATACGCTCTGCTGTAGCTGCGGCACGCGGGGCAATTACAGCTTTCGGAGATCGGACGCGCATCCATCTTGAATCGCTGATTCAGTATCGTCAGCTTGCCTTCCCAGGTGAAGAGGTTTCCGTGGCGCGCGTTACGGCTCGGCATTACGCAGTCGAAGAAATCGACTCCTCTGCGTACCGCCTCAAGAATGTTCTGCGGTGTGCCGACGCCCATAAGATAGCGCGGCTTATTTATCGGCATATGCGGCTCGACCTCGTCGATCGTCGCATACATCTCCTCCGCCGTTTCACCGACGGCAAGACCGCCGATAGCGTAGCCGTCGCAGTCAAGCTCGGCGATGCGCTTCATATGGTTTACGCGCAGATCCATATAGGTACAGCCCTGGTTTATACCGAAAAGGAGCTGGTTTTTGTTTATCGTTTCGGGGAGCGAGTTAAGACGCTTCATTTCCGCCTGGCATCTCTGAAGCCAACGGAAGGTTCTGTCGCAGGAGTCCTTCGCGTAGCGGTATTCGGCGGGGTTGGCGACGCACTCGTCGAACGCCATAGCGATGGTCGACGCGAGGTTCGACTGTATCTGCATCGACTCCTCGGGACCCATAAATATCTTCTTACCGTCGATGTGGGAATTGAAGGTAACGCCCTCCTCCTTTATCTTGCGGAGCTTCGCAAGCGAGAACACCTGGAATCCGCCGGAGTCGGTAAGGACGGGGCGATCCCAGTTGAAGAACTTGTGGATTCCGCCCATATCGTGTATAAGACGGTCTCCCGGGCGAATGTGAAGATGATAGGTGTTCGAAAGCTCGACCTGACAGCCGATCTCACGAAGGTCGTCGGTAGAAACGCCGCCGCGAATTGCCGCGCAGGTACCGACGTTCATAAATACGGGGGTCTGAACTGTGCCGTGTACCGTCTCAAAGGTTCCGCGACGGGCTCTGCCCTCTTGCTTCAGTAGTGTGAATTTTGCCATTTTTCTCTCATTTCCGCCGAGATAACAGCTCGGCTTTTTTATTTTCTCCGCGAAAACAGCGCGGGTTTTATTTAATTATTTTTTGTAAATGAATCCCAAAGAACCGATCACAAAAAGGGAATTGAAAAGCATTGACAACGGAAGCACAGAAACGATGTCTGCGGCTTTCGGATCGGAAAGCGCGGCGATAACCGTTATCAAAGCGCCTACGAATCCAACGAGCGCTATAATTAAGAAAATTTTCTTCATATTATTAATCCTTTCTTGTTTACGCAAATATCTGTCGCATATTTAGAAAACAACGCTCAACGCTCTTGTAGGGCGGGGGCTTGCTCCCGCCGCGCCAAAGCAATGATACTCTTGCGGGCGACTATTTGTCGCCCGAGCAACGGCGGGAGCAAGCCCCCGCCCTACAAAAACACGACATATCAAAACTCAACTGAAAATATCAGCTTACTGTTCATTTCTCGCGATGCGTGCTGTGCCATTTCGGATTTCATTTTCGACTTGTGTTTTTTCAAAACGCAGTCTATCGCAACTGCGGTCTGCTGTGACATAGTTGCAAAGGTAGAACCCGAAATCTCTAGCACTCGGCTTTTTACTGAATTGGCATCGGAACAACGCATTTCGATAAGGTTAATTATATTATTATCGTGCTTAAACCATTTAAGCTCGGGATGGACGGGTGTATCGCTTCCGTTAAAAACGACTTCCGTTTTTCCGCTTCGTCTGTTTCCTCCGTCGTAAGAAAGACTGCCTTCGAGACCGACGCCGACACCGCCTGCGCCAACGTCAAGACTTTTCTTTATAAAGCTGACCTTTTCTTCCGACTGTGCAATTTCAATACTGCATTTTTTTGCGCCGAGACGGTACGCGACGTTTTCAAGCTCGGCAAGCTTTTCGTCCTGCGCCTTGCTGAACACGGTATCAGCGTTTATAAATTTCGTTCTGTCAAAGTTATCAACGCAATACACTGCACCAAAGGAATAGTTCGGGATAAATTCAAGTCCACAGTCGCTTACGAACTCGTCATATAAATAAAGTATTTCAACACCGTTTTCGGTATCCAGCCAGCCTATCGCGCCGTCGCAGATTTCCTCTGCTCTGCGCTCGGCATCATCAACTATCTTAATTACGTTCGGCAGATTGAACTTTTTATCGCTAAAAATTTCAGGAAATAACGGATTCAGCTTTTTCTTTTTCCGCTCATAACTATCATTTTTCGCCTTTTCTTGAAGCTTTTTAGCTTCATTCGTGACAATTTCAGCCGTTTTTTTGCTTATATCCGCCGCCTTATGAAGAAATCCGGATAATTTGCCGTCTTTCTTTTCATTTTTGTTTTCGCTCATTATCGCTCTCCTGTCAAGAATTAATTTCATTAATAGCGCTTGGAATTTCCGCGAAACATCTGCGGCATTTTATGTACGTTCAAACTGCCTTTCAAACTCACTTTTCGTCATTTCAAAGGCGACGGGGCGTCCGTGCGGACAGAAGCGGATATTTGGGTTGACTATGACCTGCTCGGCGATCCAGCGGATGTTTTCGGGGCTGTCCTCGCGTCCGCCCTTGACTGCCGCCTTGCAGGACGCTTGATAGAGCGCCTTTTCGTAGAAGGCGTCACGACCTATTTTAAGATCGCCGTGACCGTCGGATAGGCGCGAGGCAAGCTCTGCGAACATCGTCACCGCCTGCGCGTCGTTTAGTCCCGACGGGTACTGTATAAGGTCAACGCCCTTTTCGCTCTCGACGAAGTCAAAGCCGAGCTTGACAAGCTCGTCACGGTACTCGTCGCACGCCGCCATTTCCTCGGGCGTGAGCGACACGTTCACGGGGAAAAGAAGGAGCTGCGAAACGGGGTCAAGCGACGACATATTCGCGCGCATTTTTTCAAACAAGACGCGCTCGTGTGCCGCGTGCTTGTCGATTATCATCATTTTGTTTTCAAGCTCGACGAAAACGTATGTATTGAACATAACGCCAGCGATCTTGAAAAAGGGTGTCGGAATCGGCTCGTTTTGTGCCGTTTTCGGCTCGTTAAGCGTCACTTTCGGCTCATTTTCTACCGATTTTATCGGATCGACGACGGGCGGGCGCTCGGTAAAGGTCGGGCGCGACTCTTGTGCAGGAACGGGTGAAGGCGCTTGGGAAGGCGCAGACGCCTTCTTGACCTCGGTCTCCCACGGCATAAGTATCGGCTTCGGTACCGCGACCTCAATGTCGGGTACGACGGTTTTTTCCTCGACGGGAACCGTTATCTGCTCGTACTTTCTCGTCAGGCGTTCCTTCTCAGACGCGATATGCTCCGCCTCGGCTTCGGTCGCCGTTTTCATTGACAGCACGTCCTGATACAGCTTATAGCTATCGCCCGTGAGCTTCGTCTGTCCCATTGACGGGCGGTCGATACCGTTCATAAGCGTGTTGCGAACCGCGCAGTAGACTGCGTTGAATATCGGCTTATCGTTTGAAAATTTGACCTCTAATTTCTGCGGATGGACGTTCACGTCAACAAACGCGGGATTTACCGTTATCGCAAGCACGCAGGACGGGAATTTATCCGACGGAATGTACGACGAAAACGCCTGCTCAAGTGCCGCCGACGCCGTACCGCATCTTATATATCTGCCGTTTATGAAGAAGTTTTCGGCGCCTCGGTTTCCGCGCACGTTATCGGGCGTACCGATAACGCCCTCGACCTCGACACCGTCGGTCATATCGTGTACCTTGACTGTCTTTTTTGCGAAGTCGCGACCGAGGACTGCGTAAATTACGTTGACGAGGGAATTGTCGCCAGCAGTCTGAAAACGCAGGTTGCCGTCGACGATGAACTTGAAGGCGATATCGGGACGCGAAAGCGCAAGCTTTTCCATTACCGCACTGACCGCCGCCGTTTCCGACGCGTCGCGCTTCAAGAATTTACGGCGCGCAGGAACGTTCGAAAACAGCTCCTCGACGATGACGGTAGTGCCATAAGGACAGCCGCTTTCAATACAGGAAACGATATTTCCCGCATCGCTTTCGACGATAACGCCGAGGTCGGCGTCCTTCGTTCTCGTCATTATTCTCATTTTCGATACCGACGAGATCGCGGCGAGCGCCTCACCTCTGAAGCCGAGGGTGACTATACCATCAAGGTCGGCCGCGTCCTTTATCTTACTCGTCGCGTGGCGGCGGGTACAGACGAGCGCGTCGTCCTTCGACATTCCGCATCCGTTATCGGTAATACGCATAAGCGACACGCCGCCGTTTTTTATCTCGGCTGTTATTTGCGTCGCGCCTGCGTCTATACTGTTTTCAAGCAGCTCCTTTATCGCCGAGGCGGGACGTTCTACGACCTCGCCTGCCGCGATAAGATTCGCCACCTGTGTGTCAAGAAGATTTATCTTCTGCATATTTTTTATCCTTTGTCTTTTCCTTTTTCGCGTCTGCTTCTTCTGCTTTTTCGAAATACTTTTCTCTTACGCTCTTGGGAAAATAATCGTCAGGTTCTACGTATGCGAGTTTCTTATTTGCTTTCATTATTATACTCCCTTACTTTGCTATCTTTTTAAGCTCCGAGAGGACGTTCAGCGCTTCGATCGGCGTAAGCAGGTTGAGGTCGAGATTAAGAAGCTTCTCTCTTACCTCGTCCGCCTTATAGTCGTCGAACGTGATTTCGTTATCGCGTCCCTTATATTCGACGGGGCGCGCGTTTTCGGTAATAAGCTGATTAAGCACTTCCTTTGCGCGTCTGATTACCTCATTCGGTACTCCCGCGAGCTTTGCAACTTCAATTCCGTAGCTGTCGTCCGTCGCGCCTCTTACTATTTTGCGAAGGAAGGTAATATCGTCGCCCTTTTTCTTTGCGGCGATATTGTAGTTTACGACGCCCGTCATTTCCTTTTCAAGGACGGTAAGCTCGTGATAGTGCGTTGCGAACATCGTCTTCGCGCCGAGCTTTTTGCCCGCCGTATATTCCGCCACCGCACGCGCGATGCTCATTCCGTCGAAGGTCGAGGTGCCTCTGCCTATCTCGTCGTAAATGATAAGACTGCGGTTCGTTGCGTTTTTGAGGATATACGCGACCTCGTTCATTTCGAGCATAAAGGTTGACGTGCCCGACGCGAGGTCGTCCGACGCGCCGACTCTTGTGAATATCTTATCGACGATACCTATTCTCGCTTCCTTTGCGGGAACGAACGAGCCGATCTGCGCCATAAGCGTGATAAGTGCGACCTGTCTCATATAGGTCGATTTACCTGCCATATTAGGGCCTGTGATAAGTGCGAGGCGGTTATGGTTCGTGTCAAGGAGCGTATCGTTCGGAACGAAATAGCCGTCCTTCGCGTACTGCTCGACGACGGGGTGTCGTCCCTCTTTTATCACTATCGCGTTGCCGTATTCGATCTCGGGGCAGGTGTAATCGTTACGCACAGCGACGTCGGCAAGCGCAACGTAACAGTCGAGCTTCGCAAGGAGCGACGCCGTCTGCTGTACTCGCTTTATTTCCGAGGCGATCCTTTCGCGTATCTGCGTAAACAGCTCGTATTCAAGGGCGTTCAGCTTGTCCGATGCGCCAAGGATAAGTCCTTCCTTTTCCTTCAGCTCCTCGGTTATGAAGCGCTCGGCGTTGACGAGCGTCTGCTTTCTTATATAGCGGTCGGGAACCTCGTTTAGGTTCGATTTCGTGACCTCTATATAATAGCCGAAAACTCGGTTGAAGGCGACCTTCAGGTTTTTAATGCCCGTCGCTTCCCTTTCGGCTTCTGCGATCTTTTCAATGTAGCTCTTGCCGTTATGGACTATCTCGAAAAGCTCGTCCGCCTCGGGATTGAAGCCGCGGCGGATAAATCCGCCCTCTCGGAGCGAGAACGGCGGCTCGTCGACTATCGAGCGTTCGATAAGCTCTCTTATATCGGAAAGCGTATCGAGGTGGAGATGTATATCGGAAAGCTCCTCGCTGACAAAGGACGAGGTCAACTCCTTGATATCGGGAATGAGCGACGCGGTCGACGCGATGGCGCGGAGATCCTTTGCGTTTGCCGTTCCGTACACGAGCTTCGTCATAAGGCGGTCGAGGTCGAGGATATGAGAGAGGCACTCACTTAGCTCCTCGCGCGCCATAAAGCTTGACACAAGCTCCGCGACTGCTCTCTGGCGGCGTCCTATCTTATTCGCATTTACGAGCGGCTGCTCTACCCATCTTCGGAGCATTCTCGCGCCTGCCGACGATCTCGTTCTGTCAAGAACGGAAAGAAGCGACCCCTTTTTGTCCTTACTGCGCATCGTTTCGCAAAGCTCGAGGTTTCGTCTTGTAGCCACGTCCAGCTCAAGAAATTCGCCGTTCTGATAGAATTTAAGTCCCGACACGTTTGCCGTGTCGGTTTTTTGAGTGTCGGTCACGTAGCGTAGAAGCGCGCCGATGGCACATACCGTCTCGCGGCTTCTTTCCTTTGCCTCGTACGCCTGTGCGCCGAACTGCTTCGTTACGCTTGCAAGGCATCCGTTATAGCCGAAAAGCTCGCTCATATTGCGTCCGACGTACGCACCGAGTCGGTTATTTACGAAAAATTCGACGTCGGGAAGCTCGTTCAGGGGCTTATTTACCATTACCTCTCTCGGGAGAAACTTCGCAAGCTCATTCACGACCGCGTCCGACTGATAGCTTTCGAAGCTCGTTGCCGTCATTTCGCCCGTCGAAACGTCGAAGAAGCAGATCGCCGCCCGCTCCTCTACGCAGATGGCGCAGAGGTAGTTATTCTTCGAGTCGTCAAGCTGTGTATTGTCTATGACGGTACCCGGGGTAACGACACGGACTATATCTCGCTTGACTACCTTTGACGTCGACGTTGCGGGATCCTCCATCTGCTCGCAGACGACGACCTTATATCCCTTTGCGACGAGGCGTCCTATATAAGTGTCGGCGGCGTGGAAGGGTACTCCGCACATCGGTGCGCGTTCCTTTTCGCCGCAGGCGCGGCCCGTCAGGGTCAGCTCAAGCTCCTTTGACGCTATCTTCGCGTCGTCGAAGAACATTTCGTAGAAGTCTCCGAGGCGATAAAATAGGATCGCGTCGCGGTGGCGGTTTTTTATTTCGAGGTATTGTTCCATCATTGGAGTCATAGTGTGGTTCTCCTTGTGGGTTAGAATAGAGAGGTAGGGAGTGCAGAACACCTTCTCCTGAGGGAGAAGGGGGACCGCAGGCGGAACGCCTGTGGTGGATGAGGAGTAAACTCCCTAAATCGACACCTCATCCGTCATTTGCTTCGCAAATGCCACCTTCTCCCACTGG
>CAZVVM010000090.1:0-7017 GCA_964630635.1 uncultured Ruminococcus sp.
CCGCCGTTAATTGTGCAAATTATAACACGAGAAAAACCGATTGTCAACAGAATTCACGCCTTTTCATACGTGATAAGTATTGACAGATCGGTTTTTCGGTATGTTAAAAAACTATATTTCTTTTTTACAGGATAACTGCATCTTCGATAGCGTTTACAAGCTCTTCCTTCGAATCAAGAGTGATATACGCCTTGTCGGAAACGGTGATAACGGTCTTTCCGTCAACGGTTTCTCTCGGAAGCTCATTTCCCTCGTACTCGTCTCTGTAGGAAATATTTCCGCAAGAGAGAGCGATTTTCGCGCTGTCTCTCTTGTGCCAAAGCGTTACGTGGTACTTTCCGTTATGCTCAAAGCCGTAAGCGGTAATGCCTTCGGGAGCAGTAAGGCGTTCGTAATAAACCATCTCCAAGCCATCTCCGATCTCAAGGAGCGTATATTCCTTTTCGGGGTCGCGGAGAAGAAGCTTCTGCTCCTCGGTAAGCTCAGAACGGTATTCCTCCCATCGGCGAATGACTTCAAAATTATCCTTCGCGCGCTTGTTTTGAGGCAGCTGAACGGTCGTAGGACAAATAAACGTTATCGGGCAGTCATAAGCTGCCGCGCGGCTCGCACCGAACTCGTAAATATCGGGCTCAATATCAGGAAACAGGTGCCACCAGCCGAAGTCAACGCGGGTGAAATCTTCCTTCATCTGTCTTGCTTCGTCGAACGGGAATTCGGTAAGATGCTTTTTGAAGGTCGCTGTCTTGAACACGTCGAACGCGTTACCGCCGCTCATCCAGTGCCAGCCGAAGTGAGACTTCGCAGCACCCTCGCAGAAGCGCGGAGGGTTCTTAAAGAGCTTGATGGTACGGTACTGTGCGTTGGAAACGTGATAATCGTGAGGAGGAGGTGTTCCCTCGGAGCCGTCCATATAGCAGAACTCAAATCCGCAGTTATAAAGACCTGCGAGCTTTGCGCTGATCTCGTCCTGAAGCGAGGTATTCTGGTCAATATATACGCTCGTCGCGCCGAATTCCGAAACGTCAAGCGTTCCGCCTATCTGTCCGATAGGATGCTCGGTCACATTGGTGTCAAAGTGTCCGCGCTTACAGCCGATAAACGCGTAAGGCGGCTCGGTCGTGTAGCTCTCATAGTGAATAAGCTCTCCGCCGAACTGAAGAACGCGGCAATCCACCTGCATAGGTGCGTCGTTAGTCGGCTGTTCAACGTATACCGTCGTGTCGGTCTCCGAAAGCGGCTTTGCGAGCGTGAAGTGACGGGTGAGGTTAAGCCGATGATCGGCTACGGGAGTAACGTAGCTGCTCTCGATTCCTATATGTGTCTGCAGGAAATGAAGTCCGGGAGTAATGCCTGCCGCCTTGATCTTGTCAAGGAACGCCTTGACATCGGAGGGGCCGTTCGGGAATCTGTCGTTATACCTGTAATCACCGCAAACGAGGTATCCGTCTCTGCTCGTCTCGAAGAAGTATTCCTTATAGAACAGAATCTTTTTAATGCCGCACTTCTTCGCAACGTCGATAACGTAGTCGATGCTCTCCGGCTCATGAACGTAGTATCCCGAAAGACGAAGGATCGAGGTATTGTTGCTCGTATCGCGGCGGCTCTTGACTCCGCGGGGAAGGTCGAGCTTTTCCTCCATTACGTCAATCGCGTCAAGCATACTTTCGCCGCCCTCTGTGCAGATAAGAGCGCAAGAGCAGCCGACGAGCTTTATTCCGCGTATCGCGTCAGCAGTAAGGGTAAGGGCTCCGTTATCGCGCTTTTCGTGGTCAATTCTCGTCGCGGTCGAGGTTCCGATAACTGCAACTGCGGCATCGTCGTCCCAGGTAACGTTAAGCCACTGACCGAAATTCTTCATTCTCTTGACGGAGAGACTGAGGAGACGGAATTCCTGAACGGGCGGAACGTCCATATTCAGCTTATATCCGGCTCCGGGAACCATCTCGAAGTCCGTCGCTGTTATGATAAAGTCGCCGAGACGGAAGATAACGTATTCGTCCTCTATCTCAACGTCTACCCACGCGCCGAAGGAAACGAGGTCAAAATACACCCTGATACGTCCGTCAACAAGCTCAACGCTCTTCGCACCGAACACGGTTCTCTTGTTCGGATACATAAGCTTTATCTCATTGTTAAACGGTCTGTTTTCCATAAGCGAGAAAACGGGTATCGGCGCACTCTTATCGAGAAGGTCTCTACCGTTTTTCTTCAGAATCAGCCCCTCTGCAAGTGCGTTTTTGCCAACGGTAAGCGTAAAATGTCGGTTCTCAATAACGATGCTTCCGTCGGGGTTTGAATACAATCTTTTAACGTTGCTCATAGCTCGGTTCTCCTTAAAATCAGGCGCAAATCTTTGCCGCCGTTAATTGTGCAAATTATAACACGAGAAAAACCGATTGTCAACAGAATTCGCTTTCTTTCCGCACGCAAAATCAGTGTTGACAAAACGGTTAAATTTGATATAATGAAGCCAAAGAAAGTGAGGTAATCATTATGGTATTAAAAGTTATCACCTTCAATATCTCCTGCAGTAACGGTCCCGAAGGACATACTCTCGAGGAGTGTGCCCCTCGCGTTATCGACGTGGTTAAGAAAAAGGATCCCGATATAATCGGGCTTCAGGAATTTACTCCCCGTTGGCACGGACTTCTTGACGGTTTTATAAACGAAAACGGCTACGAGCTTTTCAATATGTACCGCGCCGAGAGCAACAAGGAAGGCACCCCTATGCTTTGGAAAAAGGATAAGTTCGAGTGCCTTGATAAGGGCTATTTCTGGCTTTCCGACACCCCCGAGGTCGAATCCAAGGGCTGGGACGAATACGGTTGTCACAGGATCTGCCTGTGGGCAAAGCTCAAGGAAAAAGCGAGCGACAAGGTCTTCGTTTATGCGAACACTCATTTCGGCTTCGGCGACAAGTGTCAGACCGACAGTGCGCGGCTCATTCTCAGCCGCATAAACGCACACGGCACCGACGCGGTTTTCGTAACTGCCGATTATAACTTCAACAGCGAAATGCTCGGCTACAAGGAAATGACGAAGGACTTTATCGACGTTACTGCCTCGACGACGGGCGACAAATCCCCAACCTACCACGGCTACGATCTCGCAAACGCGATGACCGACGAGGAGATCAGAGTCACGGGCAAAACCTTCGGCGGACATATCGACTTCTGCTTCGCTAACCCCAAGGGCGTCACCCCGATAACGGGAAAGGTGCTCCGCGAGAATTTCGACGGAAAATTCCCGTCCGACCATAACGCAGTCTACTTCGAGCTTGACGTAAAATAAATACCGTTAAAGCAGCCGCCTCCGCGGCTGTTTTTTTGTTCGTAAAACGTCGGCTTTTTTTAAAGCGCGCTATTGACTTAACGCCCAAATTTGATATAATATTCTCAAAGAAAGTGAGGTAATCATTATGAGTATCAAAATTATCAGCTTTAACATCGCCTGCTGGGACGGTGAGGACGGACATTCGCGTGTCGAACGCGCTCCCCGCATTATCGACGTGATCACGAAAAGAGATCCCGACATAATCGGATTCCAGGAATTTACTCCCCGCTGGCACGAGCTTCTTGGAGAATTTATAGAAGAAAACGGCTACGAGTTTTTCAATATGTACCGTGCCGAAAGCAACAAGGAAAGCACTCCTATGCTTTGGAAAAAAGACAAATTCGAGTGTCTTGACAAGGGCTATTTCTGGCTTTCCGACACCCCCGAGGTCGAATCCAAGGGCTGGGACGAATACGGCTGTCACAGAATCTGCCTCTGGGCAAAGCTCAAGGAAAAAGAGAGCGGCAAGGTGTTCGTATACGCAAACACTCATCTCGGCTTCGGTGATAAGTGTCATACCGACAGCGTAAAGCTCATCCTGAGCCGAATCAACGCACACGGCACTGACGCAGTATTCATTACCGGTGACTTCAATTTCTGGCATGACACGCCCGGATACCTTGAAATGACAAAGGAATTCGTTGACGTGACCGCCGCAACTACGGGCGAAAAAACTGCTACCTGCCACGGCTTTAACCCCCTTAACGCGCTTTCAAACCCCGAAGCAAGCGTAGACGTATGGTTCGGCGTACACATCGACTACTGCTTCGTGAATCCAAAGGGCGTCACTCCTATAATCGGAAAGGTGCTCCGTGAGGATTATGACGGAAAGTTCCCGTCCGACCATAACGCAGTTTACTTCGAGCTTGATCTGAAATAATCATCTCCGCCGCCTTGGCGCAAAAAAATCCGCGATCTTCGCGGATTTTTGTTTTTGGTCATAATATACAGAAGAGAGAACGCAGTTCGCCCCTACAAGAAATTTTGAACGTTTCGCCGCGTTGTCGGTAGGGGAGGGCTTGCTCCCGCCGTTCTTCCCTCTCCGCCCCTTCGGGGCACCTCTCCCCCGGGCGAGGCAAGACAAAAAGCACCCTTTCGGGTGCTTTTCTACCTTATTTATTATATTTAGCGACGATCGCCTTCATTGCGTCCATCTTGCCTTCCATATCGTAGACAAGCTTGAACTGTGTGCGCGTGCGGTCGAGGTTCTGCTCGGGGTAGTGAATCTTGAAGTAGGTGTCGCCGTTGAGGTAGTCGGTGAGGAATCGGATTCCGCACTCAAACGTCATAAGCTTTGCCGAGAACGGGAGATATTCGATCTCGCAATCGTTGAGCTTGCTTCCGCAGGTCGACATAAAGCCCTCTGTGTACTTTTCGAAAAGCTCAAGCGACATTTCGATCTTCGAAAGGTCCTTTTCATCCTCTGCGCCCGTGCTTGCTCCGAAGCGGATACTGTCACCGAAGTCGTAGTGAACAAGACCAGGCATTACGGTATCGAGGTCGATAACGCAAACTGCGCGGAGATCGGCCGCATCGAAGAGGAGATTGTTGAGCTTGGTATCGTTATGAGTAACGCGGAGAGGAAGCTTGCCTTCCTTAAGGAGTCCGAGAAGAAGCTCGGTGTCTGCCTTTCTCTCCTTTACGAAGTTGATCTCGTCCTGAACTTCCTTGGCTCTGCCCTTGAGGTCGTTCTTGACCGCCTCTTCGAACAGACGGTATCTGTCGGCGGTATTATGGAAGTTCGGAATCGTCTCAATAAGCTTCGACGCGTCGAAATCCGCAAGCTGATTCTGGAAGTTTCCGAACGCCGCGCCGAGAGTCTTGAGCTGCTCGGGGTTTTCTACCTGCTGAAGCGCGACGGTGTCCTCAACGAAGAGGTAAAGGCGGAGATAGTTTCCCTCGCCGTCCTCGCAGTAAAGCTTACCGTCAACGGTCGGGATAACGGTAAGGGTGCATCTGTCAACGTCGGGGTCGCCCTCGTTCTTCTTTCTGATGTGCTCGGTTACGTACTTGATGTTGTTCATAAGTCCGTCAACGTCGCGGAAGATAGAGTTGTTTATCCTCTGAAGAATGTAACGGGTCTGCTTTCCGCCGTCCTTGACGACGAGGCAATAGGTGCTGTTTATATGTCCGAAGCCGTAGGGCGAAGCTTCGGTAAGCTCGCCTTTCAGATTGAACTTTTCTTTAATTGCGTTAAAATCCATTACGACCAAAGCTCCTTCGGATAGATTCCGTCTTCAACCATTCCCTTGATCGCGTTCATTACCTTTTCCTTATCCTCGCGATAGGTCATTCCGTACCAAACTGCCGAGGTATCGTACATACGGATCTTCTTCTTGCCGTCCTTTATCATCTTGTCGATGACTGCGGGAATGTAGAACTCGTCCTTTTCGATATTAGCCGTCGCAAGGAACTGCGCGAACTGCTCCTTCAGCTCGGGGTAGATGTCGGGGTGGATTCCCCACATATTCATAGATACGATCGTGTCGGGATCGAGGTCGGTATCCTTCGTTATTGCGGTATGCTCTGTAACGCCCTCAAGATATCCGTCCTTGATCTCACACACGCCGCGTGCGACCGAGCCGTTATCCGACAGGGTGTTCTTGAGACGGTAGCCGATCATACAGTATTCGTCCTTGTTTTTAAGTCCCTCGTACGCCTTTACGAACGCGTCGTGTCCGTAGAAGTCGTCTGCGTTGATAACGACGAAGGGGGTGTCGACGATGTTTGCCGTCGTAAGTATAGCGTCACCTGTGCCGTAGGGCTTCTTTCTGTGTGACGGGATCGTCTGGTATGCGTATTCGACCTCGATGTTGCGAGCGATTCTGTCGCCTGCGATCTCCTTGAAGTCCTTTTCGATCTCTTCCTTAATTATAAATACAACCTTGTCAAAGCCGGCTCTCTTTGCATCATAAACAGAATAGTCAAGAAGAACCTCGCCTGCCGTTCCGACAGGTTCGAGCTGCTTGCATCCGCCGAAGCGGCTTCCCATTCCTGCAGCCATTACAACGAGTGTTGCCTTTGCCATTATATTTTCCTCCGTATAAACGTAATAAGAGGCAGATTTCCCTGCCTCTTATTATTATACAGCATATCTATCGTTTTTGCAATAGTATTTTTTAAGCATTTGTAGCCGAATTGTATGATTTTGGACACAGTTTGGCGTCAAACGCGTAGGTCAACCCTCAAGCTGACGCGACAAAAAGCCCGCCGCCGTCTGAATGAGCTTGCTTTCGACCTCGTCGCCGCGGCGCTCGTTTTCGTCCTTTACGACCGAGATGACGCATCCCGTCACGTCTCCCTCGGTTATTATCGGCATTGCGCAGGAAATATAGTAGCTGCTGTCCTCGTCGGTCACGTGAATACGGCGTTCGCCGTTTTGCAGACGGTACAGTCCCCTGCCCTCCAGCAGCTTTTCAACTCCGGACGATATTCTTTTGTCGCCGAACTCGCGCCTCGGTACTCCTGCCGACGCGATCACGCCGTCGCGGTCGGTCACGACGACCCCAAGATCGCAGGTCTTGTGAAGCGTCTCCGCGTACTGCGACGCAAAGCTCCCAAGCTCTCCCATCGGTGAGTATTTTTTGAAAATGACTTCGCCCTCTCGGTCGGTGTATATTTCAAGCGGGTCGCCCTCTCTTATTCTCATTGTTCTTCTGATTTCTTTCGGGATTACGACTC
>CAZVVM010000091.1:0-6893 GCA_964630635.1 uncultured Ruminococcus sp.
GAGCCTTCCGACGTACGGTCGATGTGCTGCCGTCTCCGTCTTGATCTCCGTGAGCTTCGTAAGAAGTCGGGCGGCTTCTTCGGATCGGGTGAAAGCACGGGTTCTGTCGGCGTCGTAACTATCAACCTTCCGAGAATTGCATATCTGTCTAAAGACGAGGGCGACTTCTTCGCACGTCTTAACAGAATGATGGACATCTCGGCTCGTTCGCTCAAGATAAAGAGAACGGTTATTACCAAGCTTCTTAACGAGGGTCTTTATCCTTATACCAAGCGTTACCTCGGAACCTTTGATAACCACTTCTCTACCATCGGTATGATCGGTATGAATGAGGTTGGTCTTAACGCTAACTGGATCCGCAAGGACCTCACTCACGCGGAAACGCAGGAATTCGCAAAGAAGGTTCTTAACCATATGAGAGAGCGTCTCTCCGACTATCAGGAGGAATACGGCGATCTCTACAACCTTGAAGCAACTCCCGCAGAGTCGACCACCTTCCGTCTTGCAAAGCACGACAGAAAGCACTATCCCGACATCATTACTGCCGCGAAGGACGGAGATACTCCTTACTATACCAACTCCTCTCATCTCCCTGTCGGCTACACCGAGGACATCTTTACTGCCCTTGACGTACAGGATGAGCTTCAGACTCTTTATACCTCTGGAACCGTGTTCCACGCGTTCCTTGGCGAGAAGCTCCCCGACTGGAAGGCAGCTGCTTCTATCGTTCGTAAGATCGCAGAAAACTACAAGCTTCCCTACTACACCCTTTCTCCTACGTATTCCGTATGTACCAAGCACGGCTATATCGTCGGCGAGCATTATAACTGCCCCGAGTGCGGCGCTACCACCGAGGTTTACAGCCGTATCACCGGTTACTACCGTCCCGTTCAGAACTTCAACGACGGTAAGGCACAGGAATACAAGGACAGAAAAGAATACAATATTGCAGCGTCCGTAATGAAAAGAGACGGCGTAAAGGAAGAATGTGCGTGTGAAAACGCACCCGCAGCGGCAAATTCTGCTGACAAGGTCTACCTTTTCGCTACGCAGACCTGCCCTAACTGCAAGGTAGCTGTTTCACTTCTTGAAAAAGCAGGCGTTTCCTATGAGAAGCTCTACGTAAACGAGAACGAGGAAATGGCAAAGAAGCTTGAGCTTCGTCAGGCACCTACGCTCGTAATTATGAACGGCGAAAGCACGGCTAAATATGCCGGCGTTCCCGCTATCAAGAAATACCTCGAATCAATTAAATAATCATCTGTGTCAAGGGTCTTAACGGACCCTTGACATTTTAGGAGTAATTATGTACGACATAATCGTTATCGGCGGAGGTCCCGCAGGTCTTACTGCCGCAATCTACGGCCGCAGACAGAACAAGACGGTTCTTGTGCTTGAAAAAAATTCCTTCGGCGGACAAACCGTATACTCACCGAAAATCGAGAATTATCCCGGATTTACCGAAATGAGCGGAATTGAATTTTCCGATAAGCTCGTCGACCAGGTGCTCTACCAGGGTGCCGATCTTGAACCTGCAGAGGCACTTTCTGTCACTATAAACAACGGCATCAAGACCGTTCATACAGACAGCGGAGACTTTGAGTGTAAAGCACTTATACTCGCCTGCGGAGCAAAACACCGCCTGCTCGGACTTGAAAACGAGGAAGAGCTTATAGGAAACGGAATATCGTTCTGCGCACTTTGCGACGGCGCTTTTTATGCAGGCAAAGACGTTGCAGTCATTGGCGGAGGCAACAGTGCGCTTCAGGAAGCCGTGCTTCTGTCGCAGTCCAGCAAGAAGGTCACCGTTATTCAAAACCTTGCATTCCTGACGGGCGAAAGCAAGCTTGCGGAGATCCTTAACGGAAAGGATAACGTTGAGATCATCTACAACACTATCGTGACGGAACTTATCTCCGACGGTGAACTTAAAGCGATCAAACTTAAAAACACCGAAACAGGTGATGAAAGCGAACTCAAGATCGACGGTATGTTCGTTGCGATCGGACTTGTGCCCGACAGCACCGTAGCGAAAGGACTTACCGATCTTGACGAACGCGGATATATCATTTCGGGCGAGGACACTGTCACAAACGTCGACGGTGTGTTTGCCGCAGGCGACTGCAGAACAAAGAAGGTAAGACAAATTGCAACGGCGATAGCCGACGGTGCGTCAGCCGCGCTTGCCGCTTGCAACTACATTGAAAATAACTGAATTTATCCCCGACCGAATACGGTCGGGGATTTTCTCGTTATAGGACAAGTGAGGAACTAAATATACTTGAATATCAACTAATCAGGAGAAAACTATGATATTCAATCTACTGTCAAAGGTGTTCTACCTTTTCTTACGCGTCTCAACAGGTAATTCATTTCCCCCGCCGCTTCGCGCAGATGAAGAAGAGCGTCTGTTCCTCGCATCAAAGCAGGGCGACAAAAAGGCACGCGAGCTTCTAATCGAGCATAATTTGCGTTTGGTGGCACATATTGTAAAAAAATATTTTGCTTCATCGAAAAATCAGGACGACCTTGTTTCGATCGGAAGCGTAGGCCTGATAAAGGCAATAGATTCGTTTGATATAAGAAACGGAACCAAATTCGCAACATACGCATCAAAGTGTGTGCAAAACGAGATACTGATGTACTTCCGCGCGCAGAAAAAGCTATCGTGCGAGGTATCAATTAACGAAACGATTGACACGGATAAAGACGGTAATCCGCTTACTTTTTCGGATATAATCTGTTCAGACGATACGATTGTCGACGATATCGAATCAAAAATCTATTCAAAAAAAGCGATAGAGATCATCAAAACCGCCTTGACGCCGCGCGAACGACGAATAATCGTTCTTCGCTACGGTCTGAACAATCAGAAGCCGAAAACGCAGAAACAGATAGCGGAAATGCTGGATATTTCAAGGTCGTACGTCAGCAGAATCGAGAAAGCGGGGATAGAAAAGATACGCGCTGAATTTAAAAGATGCGGATACGGAGATTATATGTAATATTTTAAACGCCAGATCCATATACATTTACAAAAAAGTGAAGGCGGTATAACGTATGTCTTTTAATAATACGGGCCTGAACGGCCTTACTCTCGACGTATCGACAATTCTGGCTCCGATAGGATCATTGACAGTTGTCGGAAGCGTCGGTACTGATTTTATTCTTCCCGAAAACGTATCCGACAGCGAAAAAATTCTGAAGTCCGACTGCGAAATCAAGATTGACGAGATCTTCGCAGGAAACGGTATGATCACCGCTCGGGGAACGGCGTGCTTTAACCTTTTACTGCTCGGCGAGGACGGACGCCTCGGAAGTGTCAGAACGAGCGAATCCTTTGAGCTTAAAGACGTTCTTGAGGGCGTTGACGATTCATCATTGCTTGTATACGGCGGATCGGAGGGCGAATGTAACTGCCGACTCGTCAATCCGAGAAAATTGAATCTCACGGCAGACGTATCCGTCAACGTATTTGCAATGTCGGAGCACAACGCAGTCCCGAACATTAAGGGAACGGAAACGATCGAGGACGAAATGCGGCTAAAAAGAAAGCAAGGAAGCGTTGACTATATGTTGCCGTATTCCCTGTCCGAAAAATCAATTCCCGTGAGTCACGATATCAACCTTGACGGAAACTATCCGCCAATGTCCGAAATGATCTTCAGTAACGTCAAGGTCGCTCCGTTTGAGGTAAAGTCGGTCGGTAACAACGTCATAGTTAAGTCTAAAGCGATATTCTCGGGCATTTACAGAAGCGAGGAAGGCAACATCTTTGCAATAGAAAAGCCGTTTACACTTGAAAAGACGCTCGAAGCAGATAACGCTGATGCGTATGAATGGTTCGCCAACGCGGTAGCAGATGACCTTACAGCAGAAATTGCTATTGACAGCTACGGCGACGCGAAGCTGATCGAGCTTGATTTCAACTACGATATCATTTTGAACGGCGTCCGTAACATATCGGTTGATACAGTAACAGACGCTTATTCAACAGAATATGAATGTAACAACGCAGTCGCCTACGCAGAGAGTGCAGTTTATAAGCGCACTTACGGTTCTTCCCTTTCGGTCAACGCTTCAGCTGAAAGAGAAGGAATTTCGGCGGAAAACGTACGTGCAATTATGCTCGGAAACGTAAATATCAAGGATATGGTAACAGAGTATTCAGACGAAAAGAAGCGACTCGTAACCGAAGCGACAGCCGTTATTTCTGCCGTATGCGAAAATAACATTACCTCCGATACTGATCCGAGATATTCATCGGTCGTATTTGAATATCCCTTCAAGTGCGAACTCGATATCGGAGAAATTAGCGCAAATACTGACTATAATATATCAGTTTCCGTAACCGATACGCGTTTCCGCTGCGATCAGAATAAGATATACTGCGATTTTGAAAATACCATTCGCGCAGTAGTTTCAGAGAAGGTCGCATACGGTTATCTGACCGAAATGTGTATAGACAAAAACGCACCGATCATAACACCCTATGCCCCGATCACGCTTTGTTATCCGAGCGGCGGCGAAACGCTTTGGGATATTGCGAAATACTATAAAGTAACGACAGACGGAATTATCGCGTCAAACAATCTCGAAAGCGAAAACATATCCGACAAAAAGGTTCTCTTGATACCCTCATACAGAAAAGCAAAGCCGTCATACGCAAAGGTGAACTGAACTATTGATTTTATTCCCGAAGTGTGATAGAATATATAAAAATCACAGAAGAAGGATAAAACAATGAATAACCCCAAAATTAAGATCACAGTAACCGATTACGGCACAATGACCGCAGAGCTATACCCCGACAAAGCACCGATCACCGTCGATAACTTCATTAAGCTTATCAACGAGGGATTCTTTTCGGGTCTTATATTCCACCGCGTTATTCCCGGATTTATGATTCAGGGCGGCGGCTACAAGCCCGATTTTTCCGAAACCGATGCAGACAGCATCAGAGGAGAGTTTGCATCAAACGGCTGTGCTACCAACGATATTAAGCACACTCGCGGCGTTCTCTCGATGGCGCGCACGATGGCGCCCAATTCCGCATCCTCGCAGTTCTTCATAATGCACAAGGACGCGCCGCACCTCGACAGACAGTATGCGGCCTTCGGCAAGGTCACCGAGGGCATTGAGGTCGTTGATAAGATCGCGGCGGTAAGAACGGGAAGCTACGGATATTTCTCCGACGTTCCCGTAACGCCCGTAGTTATCGAGAAAATTGAACTTATATGAAAAAGAAGCCGAGAAATCTCGGCTTCTTTTTATGAAAAGATATATTTGCCAATCTGAAACAGTGTCTGACGCGTTTTAAGGGTTATATCGTTCATATCCGTCGTTGAGTAGTATAACGCCTCGGGACAAGGCGAAAAGCCGTTTAAGGCGTCGTCGTACGCCATAAGAGCCGTTTGCGACGGATTCATTTTGAAGTCACAGTCAAATGCACTCATAAAAACCGAATCGAGCATTACGACCTCTGAAGGGGTATTCGGAAATGCGGGATTTTTGCACCTGTTCAGTATTACCGAACAAAATGCGACCTTACACAAATACGGCGCATTCGGGCAAACAGCGTCACAAACGGATGCAACAAAGTTTCTTTTCTCGTCCTCAATGATCTCTTTGACATCCGATTCGTCTGCATCCGCATTTACTGCCTTGATCTCTTCCCTGCTTTCGGAAAACAGAAGAGTGTAGGCACCGAGAACCGAAAACATAATAAGAGACGATATCAAACAAATCTTAACGTACAGCTTCATATTCAACACCTTTTTTGTAAAGTATTGCCCAACATTTAATTATTTATAAATAACCCCCGCAAATATTTGCGAGGGTTATCGTTTTATTTGATTTTATCAAAATAATTTATTACGTTTTCCCAGTCAAATTGTTTCTGGCTGTGTTTTCCTTCCTTTACGTGGAAGGCGATAGAACCGTTTTGATATGGTTTATTGAGAACAGGTGTACCGTCCTCGATAACAACGCCGCGCTTACCGTAAAGCTCCCATACGGGGCTTGCAAGCTTTGCGGCACGAAGCTCGGCATCCGGGTCTGCCCACTCGTCGAGAACAGATCCGGTTATATAGAGATTCCTCGGAGCAATGAGTGACAGCACCATATGCTGGTCCATTGGTAAATACTCCTCTGCGTCGTTAAAATCCTTAAACTTTTCACCGAACCAATCGGAAATATTTATATCCTTTGCGTGCTCTCCACGCTTTCCGCGCAGGAGTGCCGCTCCCATACAGCCGGAATTGTTCGGAACTGCCATAAAAATGTGCGCGTCGGTTGCCGCAGCCCAAAGAGCCGCCTTGCCGCTTCTTGAATGTCCTATTGACGCCACTCTCGTTGCATCAATGTCAGAGCCGGTTTCAAGATAATCGAGAACTCTGCTCACTCCCCAAGCCCAAGCGGAGATCGAAGCCCAGGAATTGCGCTTTCTTTGCCTGTTCATCTCTGCAAATACACCGACCTTGAAATCGGAATGAGTCGTCCATTCACGGTAAATATCCCTTGTCGGCATTACTGCAACAGCGTATCCGCGGTTGGTAATATATTTGAGCGGAAGAACGCTCTCCGTTTCAGGAGAAAACATATTGCCGTCCTCGTCAAACTTGAGCCAATTCTCCATATTCTAAAACTCATTACTTTTCAACCTATATGATTTAAAATGCTTTTCGCCCCAGCGAAAAGCCACCTTACTTCTTCACTATTCACTATTCACTATTACCTATTACCTTGCCAAAAACCTCCTCGGACGGATTTAGTGAAGAGTGAAGAGTGAATAAGTAAAAATCTCCCCGAACTTCGTCCGAGGAGATTTTTGGCTGGGATAGCTGGACTCGAACCAGCGATGCAGGAGTCAAAGTCCTGTGCCTTGACCGACT
>CAZVVM010000092.1:0-6852 GCA_964630635.1 uncultured Ruminococcus sp.
GGACAAGACCTACGACGATTATCTCAACCGCGATTCCGCAGTTAAGGTTGAAGGCGCAAAGGTTGAGCCGTCTCTGCTTGACGCAAAGCCGGGAACGAGCTTCCAGTTCGTTCGCACAGGTTACTTCACGCCTGACGCGAAGAACCCCGGAACGTTTATCAGAACAGTTACGCTCAAGGATGGATATAAGGTACAGTAATTATAAAAGACAGAGGTTTGCGCCTCTGTCTTTTATTATACTCGTTGCTTTCAGTAGTTTTCTGAACGCCGTTGTAAGGGGCGACGTCCTCGACACCCCGTATTAACGCGCAAAGCATTTTTCTACATGTTTAGATATACGCCGCTATTATAAAAACAGCACAGATCCTTTTATCTCAATTATTTGAATCCTTGAAACGGGGCGTCGAGGACGTCGCCCCCTACAATACCGTTTCGGAAATTTTATAGATCTCTATATACTTTCGTACTCTGCGCCGAGAAGCGAATAGAGCTGCGGGAAATAACGCATTATCTGCCAGATGGATATTCCGCCGAGGGAATATTTATTGACGAGGTCAAGCCGCGCCTGAACGCTTCTTGCGTTTTCGAACCAGACGACGTGCTCCTTGCCGCTTTCGTCGAAATAGTTGAAATTCGGCGCCTTTGACACCTCGTCGAAAATAATCGTGGCGCCTTTTTCATACGCAAGGTCAAACGCGGCGGTAGTTGAAAGTCCCATTGCTTCCGTTTCGCCCTTGACGTACGGTAACGGCCAGTCGTAACCGTAATTCGGTACTCCGAGAAGTATCTTTTCGGGCGGAATGACGCTCACCGCATATTTGACGACTTCTTCAACGTTGTTTATGGGCGCGACGGCAAGCGGCGGCCCGAACTGGTAGCCCCATTCGTAGGTCATAAGTATTACGTAATCGGCAACCTCGCCTATTCCCGCATAATCGTGTCCCTCGTAGAGAAGTCCCGGTTGAGTGTCGGAGGTTTTCGGTGCGAGTGCGACGAATAGCGGTAAACCGACCTCGTTCATCGCGGCTTTAAGACGTGTAAGGAAATTTACGTATCCCTCTCTGTCTTCTCGCGGGATAAACTCGAAGTCGATCTCGATTCCTTCAAAGCCCTTTGTTTGAGCGGTATTTATAAGCTCCTCGATCAGTATATCCTGAAGCTCCGTACTGTCAAAGAGCTTTCCCGAAAGCGTGTTGTTGAATACTCCCTCGTCGGTCAGGGTTGACAGGAGCATTATCGGGGAAACGCCGTAGCTCTTCGCTATCTCTATTATTCGTTCGTCCTCCGGCTCGATAAGCGTTCCGTCCTCACGGAAACCGTAGGTGAATACCGTGAGATAACTCAAAAACGGCAGTGCTTTCCGCAGCTCGTTTTCGTTAATAAACGGGTAGGCGTAGCCGTTTACCACTATCTCGTTTTCGGGCGTCTCAACTATGTAAAGCGTTTGCCCAGGGAATATCAGCGGATTTCCCATAAGCGACGGATTGCTCCGCAACAGAGCATTTACCGTAATTCCGTTATCTTCGGAAATCGAGTAGAGCGTGTCGCCCTCCTTTACCGTATAGCTCCTGCCGCCGTTGTTTATAACGAGATCCTCGCCGATAACGAGGTATCTTCCCTTTTTAATTCCGTTGTCGGCTTCTATACGGCTTATCGGTACGTTATACATACGCGAGATCTTATATAACGTATCGCCTTTTGTTACTGTGTGTATTATCATATCATCCTCCTCGAATTTGTCATTACAGTATATGAGGGGAAAACAAATATGACAAAATGTAAAATTTCATTATTATATTGATTTATCCTCGATAATATGCTAAAATCAATAGTGTAATTTTCGTAACATTGCTATCATATACTGTTAGCGGTGATGAAAATGAAAGCAAATTTAAAATACTGTCTCTTTTACGCCGGAATCTTTTTAATCGGCGCGTCGATCTCGGCAGGGTTGTTTTTCGCATACGGTGCGGAGCTGTTTCCTTGTGAACAGATGAACGTTTCGGGGAAATTTTCTTTTTCCGAGCTTGTCGGACTTGCCTCGGCAATACTTAAACCGCTGACGTTTCTGTTTTTATCGGCGTATACCGTTTACGCCTGCGCCGTCGGCGGAATAACTACCCTTTACGCAGGTGCAATATGCGGACGGCTGACGATACGGTACTGTATGTCGGATCACGTCGCGTTTACTCACGGCGCAGTTCTTATAATAACGCTCTTTATCGGCGCTGTTTTCGTGATATTATCGAAGGAAGCGACGGTTTTGCGCGGTGAGATGAGGACGGTCTCACCCGATACCGAAAAGCTGGTCAAAAATCCCGCTTGCGTAAATATGTTCAAGACTTATTTATCGACCGCGCTTACGGCTATCGCCGTTTCGGTCGGAGCATATTTGTTATTGTTATATTTCAAAATCTAATCTTAAAAGGAAGTTAAAAAGTGGCTCTCAAGAATAGCAAAAAGCCGAAAAAGCATCTGCTTTACGAGATGTTCAACCCTCGCGGCAACGGCAAAGGAATAACTAAAGAGGAAGCGGCAAAGCCGAAGACCATCGGCAGATTTTTCCGCTATTATTTCTCAAACTTCAATATGATGTTTGCCCTGAACATATTTATGTTCCTCGGCAACTTCCCCATTCTTTTCGGACTTTTCGGTCTGACGGGAAATTTGAATATTCATACGACTGCTCCCGCGTCGTCGCTCTTCGCTCCGCTTTACGGCGCGATCACGGCGGGCGGTGTCAAGAACCCCGTTTCCGCCGCGCTTATGGGCGTTCACGGAGTTCAGGCAGAGATCACGATGATGACGACCGCGACGAAAATATTCTTCGGTCTGACGCTCCTCATCGTATTCACCTTCGGAATCGTAAACGCTTGTATTGCCTACGTTATGAGAAACGTCGTAAAGGGCGATTCCACCACTCTCATTTCCGATATCAAGTACTGCATCAAGCGCAACTGGAAGCAGGCGCTTCTTCTCGGAATCATCGACCTCGTTATGATCGCGGTCATCGTTTACGACGTTATGTTCTTCTTTTTGGGCGGCTCGGGCGGCGTTGCAAGCTTCCTTTTCGGCGCTATGCTCGTCGTTGCGATGCTCTATATAATGATGAGAAGCTATATGTACGTTCTTCTCGTCACGTTTGATCTTCCGATAAGAAAGATACTCAAAAATTCCTTTATATTCGCGCTTCTCGGATTCAAGCGCAATATCGTTGCTTTCCTCGGCGGAGCGCTCGTATGGGTGCTTGATTATATGTTAATGACGGTCATATTACCCGTCGGTCTTGTTCTGCCCGTGATATTCCTCGTATCGCTTACCACGTTTATGGGAATTTACGCGGCATATCCGAAGATCAAGGAAGTTATGATCGACCCCTATTACGTCAGCGACGACGTCGGTGCAAAGGAACGCACCGCGGACGGTGATGACGAAGAGGACGAGCTTCCCGAGCCGATATTCAAAGACAGAGGTTAAAAACGATGCCGTATCGCCGTTTTACGGTGATACGGCTTTTTGGAGATATTTATGAAAATTCTCGAAATCGGAAAAAACGACGCAGGTCAACGCCTTGACAAGTTTCTATCCAAGGCGGTGAAAAATATGCCGCCGTCGCTTATGTATAAGTCGATAAGGACTAAAAAGATCAAGGTCAACCGCAAGCGCGCCGAGATCTCTCAAATGCTGAACGAGGGCGACACCGTTCAGCTTTTTCTGCCGGACGAGCTGTTCAACACCGAGGACAACATTGAAAGCACGCTTTCACATATCACGCCGATCTTTGATATAGTTTACGAGGACGATAATATAATTCTCTGCGACAAGCCCGCAGGGCTTTCGGTCCATTCCGACGAGGATAACGATACCAACAATCTGATAACGCAGGTTCAGGCGTATCTATACAAAAAAGGCGAATACGACCCATCGTCGGAGCAATCCTTTGCACCCGCGCTCTGCAACCGAATTGACCGAAACACCGCAGGAATCGTTATCGCGGCAAAGAACGCGGAAGCGCTCCGCGAAATGAACGCGGTAATCAAGGAACGCAAGCTGATAAAGAAATACCTTTGTGCGGTGAACGGCATTCCGCAAAAGAAGAACGAAACGCTTAAAGGTTATCTTATAAAAAATTCGAGCACGAACACCGTAAACGTCTTTCCGACCTATAAAAAGGGCGCAAAAGAGATCGTCACGCGCTACAAGGTGCTTGCAAGTAAGGACGGGCTCTCGCTTCTTGAGGTCGAGCTTCTGACGGGAAGAACGCATCAGATAAGAGCGCATCTTTCTTCAATCGGACACCCGCTCGTCGGTGACGGCAAATACGGCGTCAACCGCGACGCGAAACGCGGCGGATACAAGTATCAAACTCTTTGCTCTTATTACCTTTCTTTTGAGACCGACGGATTTTTCTCATATCTTAACGGACGCGTCTTTACCGTCAAAAAGGAAAGCGTTTACTTCCTTTCCCTGTTCGACGGAATCAAGCTCCCTATCTTCGGGGGTAAAAAATGAGCTATCTGATAATGCTTATCTGCGGTGTACTCACCGCGATGCCGTATATATTCGATTTTCTCTTTTTTCTGCCGTATTTCACGCTCGCACCGCTGTTTATAATTGCGCTCAAAAAGAAAAGCGCGTATAGGCACGGACTCGTATTCTCGCTCGGATATTTTATAGTCGTTTATCACTGGTTCTGCTATCTTTATCCTATGGATTTTGCGGGAATTAACGGCATTGGAAGCATTGCCGTAATTATAACCGCTATCGTCGGAATGTCGCTTTTGCAAGGCGTCGGAACGGCGTTCGTGCCGATGATTTTCCGTTTTCTTACCAAGGAAAGGCATCCGCTTTTCGCGCCGTTTGCGGCGGCTTCGTTATGGGTAATTGCTGAGTGGGGACAGAACTTCTTCTGGTTCGGCGTTCCGTGGGCGCGGCTCGCGGTCGGTCAGCATAAGATACTGCCGATAGTTGAGGGCGCGTCGCTTTGGGGATCGCTCGGCGTCAGCTTTATAATAGTGCTTATAAGCGGATTTATTGCGCTGTGTATATTGCATAAGGACGAGATCAAAAAGGTACGCGTCTACGCATTGGTTGCCGCTTCCGTGTTCGTATTCAACTTCGTTATCGGCGCAGTACTGATGAACGTCAAAAACGAGCCGAAAAACACATTCCCCGTCGCGGCAATTCAAGGAAATATCGGCTCTGCCGATAAATGGGCGGACGATTCGGTCTATAATTCCCTTTCGGTCTACGAAAAGCTGACGCGCGAAGCCGTAAAGAAAAACGGCGCAAAGCTCGTCGTTTTCCCCGAAACGGTGCTTATCTGCGATCTGACCTACGAAAGCTCGCTTATTTTGCGGCTCAAAACGCTCTCGAAAGAGCTTGGCGCGTATATCGCGGTCGGTGCGTTTTACTCGGAGGACGATAAGACGTATAATTCGATGTACCTGTTCACACCCGACGGGCAGATGCTTGATACGGTATATTCAAAATGCCACCTCGTTCCGTTCGGCGAGTACCTTCCGATGCCTGCGGTAATGAACGCGCTGCTGCCGCACCTTACCGAAATGAATATGTTTAAAGAGCCGCTGACGGCAGGCAAAGGGCCTATGATATTCGAAACCGAGCTTGGTAAAATCGGTACTCTCATTTGCTTTGACTCGATATACGAGCAACTGACGCTGTCGACCGTGCGCGATGGCGCGGAGCTTATAATTCTCGGAACAAACGACTCGTGGTACAAGGATTCCGCCGCCGTCTATCAGCACGTGGGACACGCAGTCCTGCGCGCGATCGAAAGCGGACGTTACGTCGTGCGCTCTGCAAATACGGGTGTATCGTCTGTAATTACCGATAAGGGCAAGATCGTTTCCCTGCTCGGGCCGCTTAAAACGGGATTCGTGACGGCAAACGTAAACACTTATTCATACAGAACTGCGTATTCCTATATCGGAAACAGTATAGTTTATCTTTCGATTTTCTATATACTCTTCCTTTTCGGCTTTAAAATTATCGAAAATAAGCGAAAAAGGATTGAAAAATAAATAAGCTTGTAGTATAATAAAAGCACAAAATTACAGGAGGAAACAAAATGAAAAAGTTTCTTAAAAACGCAAGCAGCGGTATAATCTGTCTTATCGAAATAATCGTAGGTATTTTCCTGCTCGTTGATCACGACGCATTCGTTTCCTATTTCATGATAATCGCGGGAGCGATAGTTGCAGTATCGGGTGTCGTATCGCTCATCAAATATTTTGCAACAAAACCGGGCGAATCAGAAGGTGGCGGGCTTACCGCTGCACTCGTTTCGCTTTCAATCGGCGCATTCTTGATCGTATATAATAATTTCACTGAAAAGCTTATTGATTACGTTGCAATATTCATTGGTGCCGTTATACTTTATACGGGATATCAAAAGCTCGAAAAAGCGGTTGAGAAAATGAGAAAAAAACAGTATTTTCTCGTTTCCCTCATAAGCGCGCTCATTACGATCTTTGTTGCAGTTCTTATCGTATTCAACGTAGTCAAGAACATCGTTTGGATATTCATAGGAGTATCGCTTATCGTTGAAGCCGCTATTGACCTTGCCGATATGATCGTCGGTGCGATAAAGGGAAAGAATGCAGAAAAGAAAGTAACGGAAGCAGAGGCGACCGCCGAAGAAACGGAAGCTCCCGCAGAAGAATAATTCGATTAAAAAACAGCCACCTCGGTGGCTGTTTTTTTGTTGCGTTTTATACGGGAAGAGCAAGCCCCCGCCCTACGAGGGCATCGCAAACGTCGTCTTGCCTTCCCCTTGGGGAATGGTGCAAGCGGCAGAGCCGCGGTCGGATGAGGTGTTCGGGTGTGATG
>CAZVVM010000093.1:0-6754 GCA_964630635.1 uncultured Ruminococcus sp.
AAGCAAGCAAGCAAGCAAGCAAGCAAGCAAGCAAGCAAGCAAGCAAGCGGCATAACTGCGCCCTTTTTACATCAAAAAGTAAATACCGTAATTTTAAGCCATCTGCTGAGTGTGGCGGTTTTTTGCCGTCCTGCTTATGCGGTGGCTTTTTGCGTTTACAAGGGAAGGGAGGGTACTTAAGATATGATTAAACGATACAGCAGCGCCACCGACTGTTCCCGTCCGAAATTCTATTTGAACTATGATACTGCGCATGCGTTCGGCGGCAGAAATTAAAAATAAATTCCATTTAAATTATCCGATCAGGAGGTATGATTTATTATGACTACATCTAAATTCAAATTCTCAAGCATAGTTTTGAACCTGTTTTTCGCTCTTATTATGATCGTCGGATTACTGACTGCGAGTACCTTTACCGCTTTTGCGGAGGATGTTTCTCCTATCACCGTCGGTGACTTCACTGTAAAATCAACAGATAATACGTCTGTTCTTATCGAAAACACAGATTATACTTATGCAGACGGCGTTTTAACTATCACTACTGCTACGCCCGTTACTGTCGGTATGAAAGACGGTGTTACCGCTACTGTTGAAACGATTGTGATCGACAGCGGTAACGGCAAAACTGCCGTGACCTTTGACGGCATTGCTATTGATACGGAGGAAGATGCCGCAATCGCGGTCAAAGGCGGCAATGAGGTTACTTTTACGTTCGTCGGTGAAAGTAAACTCTCGGCAGTTGGCAACGACGGTATTAACGTTGCAAGCAATACGCCCTTAGTTATTACAAGCACCGACGGCGGAAAGCTCAGTATTTCCAATGTGCAATTCGGTATTTTCCTGGATGGCTATAGCACGGGCGGAAGCGTTGCTGTCAGCGGTGATCTAAACCTGGATATTATCGGTTGTACTGCTCACGCAATCTACTGCAGAAATACCGGCACTGTAACTATCAGCGGAACACCCGCTATCAATATTGACACGGCGGAGTATGCAATATATGCACACGGTATTGATATTTCAGGCGGTACGGTTACAGTAAAAAGTGACGAGGGCTATCCGATTACAGGTGCTGAGAGCACGTATATCAAGCTCAGAAATAATGCGGACTTGCATATTATAGAGGGCAGAGGCGGCCTCAGAGTCAATAAAGGCAAGATAACAATCACGGATTCCGCGAAGTATAAGGTGTACTCTGTAGAAAGCGAAAATAAAATTGCGGTTGCTGATAAATTCCCTCTTATCAGCACGGGTTCGACGGGAGAAGTTGAAATAAGTAAGGATGCGGTTCTTGAATTATATTCGGCTAACGATGCCATCAGCGGCGGCAAGACCTCGATCATCGATAATGCGCAAGTAGATATTGTGATCGACACCGATTCTACGTACAGCGAATATGCTCTCAGTTTTGATGATACACTGACGGTTTCGGGGAACGCTGTGGTGGATATTGACGTAGTAAAGGGAGCAAAAATCTACGGATTGTACGATTCCGGCGGCACGGTAAACGTATCCGGCAATGCAGTTGTAACGATTGATGGCACTACGTATAAAGGTGTCTATGTTAAGGCACTGAATATTTCCGAAAAAGCATCTGTAACCGTCAATCACAAAGGAACTTCTTCTACATATTATGCCGTTGATGGCGAAATCTCGGTAAAGGATACTGCCGTGTTTACCGCAACTTCGGGCGATTATCGTGTGTTAGGAGATCCTTGTACTGTAACGCCTGCGGAAAGTAAGGTATATATGGTCAAATACGGTGTATCCGAAGCCGCTGCTACTACCGCATACTATACGTCGGCTGAAACAATAGACGAAAAATCCTCTTGGAGATACTTCCGCGTTGAAGCGATTGATGTTGTTCCCGTTACTCAAATTTCTGTTGCAATAGATTCACCTGTGAAGAATGGCGTTCCTGATACGACGGGAGAAATTGCAGGTGATGCAAATTGTACCGTATCCGCTGTGACTTGGAACGGAAATCCGAGTAAATTCCTCGGGGGCACCGAGTATATTGCGACCTTTACAATTACCGCAAAAGACGGCTTTGTTTTCACGGAAGATACGGCTGTTACGGTTGGCAATGCAACGGTTACAAAAACTCTCAATGCAGACGGAACTCTTTCCGTAAACGCAAAGTTCCCGGCGACCGAGGCGGCAGTTCCTGCGAGTATTACGGTTACGACGGAGCCCGATGACGTTGAATACACTTACGGCGAAGAATTCGATCCGTCAGGGCTTGTCATTACCGTTATCTATGATGACGGAACCACCGAAAACGTTGTATACGGCGATAGCAATAAGGACGAATTCAGCTTTGATCCCGAGGATTTGACCGTGTCTGCAACTAAGGTTACGGTTACGTACGCGGGACAGACGACGGATATTGAGATCAAGGTCAACAAGCCCGCGGACAGCGGCTCTCCCGATACGGGTGACGATGCAAAGATTTGGCTGTGTGTGACTCTGTTGTTCGTCAGCGGCGCGTCGGTTACGTTTATCTGTGACAGAAAAAGAAAAACGGCGATTAAATAATAAATAGCACATAACTCACGGGCGGCAGTTCAACTGCCGCCCTTTTCGCCGCCCGAAACGCTTGGAGAATGACGGCACCTATGGCGTTCGGATGCTTGTGCGGCTAATTTGCGTTTGTGGTCAAAATCATCGCCAAAAATTACCATTCATATAAAAAGGAAATCGACCCATAATAAGACCAGAGCCGGAAAACGGCTTGAAAACAAATACCTTTTAAGGTAAGGAGAAATATTAAAATGGCTACCAAAAGCAACAAGAACGTAGTACCCGAAGCACGCGCAGCTCTTGATAAGTTCAAGATGGAAGCTGCAAACGAGGTTGGCGTAAATCTCAATAACTCTTACAATGGCGACATCACCGCAAAGCAGGCAGGATCTGTTGGCGGACAGATGGTCAAGAAGATGATCGAGAAGTACGAGAACGATCTCAAGAACGGCAAGTAATTAAAAACTACCGCGAAAAAGCTCCGCATATGCGGAGTTTTTTCACATTCGCGCGAATAAAAAATTTTGAAAAATTATAAAAAGTCATTTCTTTATTCATAATTATGGTGTATAATAGTATCATCTATACTTGTGCTGTCCGATCCGACTTATGGACAGCGCGGAAAAAACTGTCGGAGAAACGGACGTATATTATGAATAAAGTACTTAAAAAGTTAAACGGATTCGGCGGAGTTAAGGGCCCCGTACTTACAATAGTTATGGACGGCGTCGGAATTGCTCCCGATAACGGCGGAAACGCAGTTGCAGCCGCGTATACTCCCAATCTTGATATGCTTATGGCGAAGTATCCTACGCTTTCGCTCAAGGCACACGGAACCGCTGTCGGACTTCCCTCCGACGACGATATGGGCAACTCCGAGGTCGGACACAACGCTCTCGGCTCGGGACAGGTATTCGCGCAGGGCGCAAAGCTCGTTTCGCAGTCGATCGAAAGCGGAAAGCTTTTTGCCTCCGACACCTGGAAAAAGGTCGTTTCCAATGTAAAGGAAAACGGCTCTACGCTCCATTTCCTCGGACTTTTCTCCGACGGAAACGTTCATTCGCACATAGACCACCTCAAAGCGCTCATCGTTCACGCAAAGGAAGAGGGAATCTCGACCGTTCGCGTTCACATTCTTCTTGACGGTCGTGACGTCGGTGAGACATCTGCCCTTGATTACGTTCTTCCTTTCGAGGCGTTTATTGCCGATCTCAAGGACGAGTCCTTCGATATCGCTATCGCGTCGGGCGGCGGAAGAATGAAGATAACTATGGACCGTTACGAGGCAAACTGGGCGATGGTCGAAGCGGGCTGGAAGACTCACGTTCTCGGAGAGGGAAGAACATTTAATTCCGCTGAAGAAGCCATCAATACGTACAGAGCAGAGACGGGCGTTATCGACCAGGATCTTCCTCCTTTCGTTATCGCAAAGGACGGCAAGCCCGTCGGCACGGTAAACGACGGCGACAGCGTCGTATTCTTCAATTTCCGCGGCGACCGTTCTATCGAGATTTCGAAGGCGTTTGACGACGTTGAATTCGATAAGTTCGACCGCGTACGTTACCCGAAGGTGGTTTACGCAGGTATGCTCGAATACGACGGCGACCTTCACATTCCGTCGAATTACCTTGTAAATCCCCCCGAGATCACCAATACTCTCGGTGAATACCTCACCGATGCGGGCGTAAAGTGTTACGCTATCTCCGAAACGCAGAAGTACGGTCACGTTACCTATTTCTGGAACGGAAACAAGAGCGGAAAGTTCGACGAGGAGCTTGAAACTTACGTTGAGATTCCGTCTGACATCGTTCCTTTTGAGCAGAGACCCTGGATGAAGTGCGCGGAGATAACCGACGCGCTTATCGAGGCACTCAAGAGCGGTGAATATAAGTATCTCCGCTGCAACTTCCCGAACGGCGATATGGTCGGACATACCGGCTCCTTTGCCGCAACCAAGTGCAGTATGGAAGCTCTCGACCTTCAGCTCGGAAGAATACTTAAGGCGCTTGACGAGGTGGGCGGCGTTGCGCTCATCACGGCTGACCACGGTAACGCAGACGAAATGTACGAGCTCGACAAGAAGACGAAGATGCCGTCTAAAAAGGCAAAGACCAGCCATACGCTCAATCCCGTTCCCTGTATCTTCTACGATAACGTTCATAACGGCGAATACAGCGTGAAGGCAGACGGAAGCTACGGCCTTTCGAACGTTGCCGCAACCGTTGCGAACCTTCTCGGCTACGAGGCGCCCGATATGTGGGACGCTTCGATGATCGAGGTAAAATATTTTTTGAATTAAAGGTGTAATATGCCCGAAAACAATGAGAGGAAAAAGGACTTTCTGCGCTCGCTAAGTGAATTGAGCGCAGACGGTATCCGCGCAAAGAAAAAGAAAAAGCGCCGCGTTCTTGACACGGTGCTTGATAACGCGCGCTTTGCTCTCTTGGGCGTATGCGCCATCGTTTTGGCCTTCAGCTTATACAATATAGGAAAATCGCTTGTCGATTATAACGAGCAAAACCGCGTTTACGACAGTATCGGCGATTTCGTTATGGATAAAAACAGCGTCGGATTGATGATCCAGGATCAGAATATGCAGGCGACCCCCGATCACAAGACCGCGATTTCGATGACTGACGACGATCTTTCGGATTATGCTAACGCGCAGGTAGTAAACAAGGAATACGCGAGGGTAAGAGTCAAGCTTCTGAACCTGAAGAGCCGATATCCCGATCTTTACGGCTGGATAACGGTATCGGGAACGAATATAAATTACCCGATAATGCAGACGACGAATAACGATTACTACCTCGACCATTCCTACAACGGCTCAATGCTCGGCGCGGGCGCGATCTTTGCGGATTTTACCTGCGAGCCGAAGCTTATGCAAAACAAAAATCTCGTTGTGTACGGACATCACATGTCCAATTCGTCAATGTTCCATCAGCTTGACAATTTCCTCAAAGAGTCGTTCTTTATGAACAACGGTAAGGTAATAATCTATACCCTCGACGGGATGTACACCTATCAGATATACTCAATATACGAAACGAACAAGTATTATCCCTATATTACGACCTATTTTTCAAGTAACGATAAGTTCATCGAGTTTGGCGAAACCTCGGAGCAAAAGTCGATATACCGCAAGGGAAAGGTTCACTTTGACGCGAACAGTAAGCTGCTTACTCTTTCAACTTGTAACAACCGTTTCTCGGACGGACGTCTTGCCGTTCACGCCATAATGGTAGACGTCTACAATAACCCTAATTCTTAAGGAAGACACACTAATGAAGCTTTCGGTTCTTATTCCGATGTATAATGAAAAGAATATTGCCGAAAATACCGCGAGAACGCTCGTCGGGTATCTTTCCCCGAAGTTCGGTGACGAATTTGAGATCGTTTTCTCCGACGACGGAAGTACCGACGGATGCAGTGAGACTGTAAAGGCGCTCGGCTTGCCGAACGTAAGAGTAGTTTCCTATCCCGATAACCGAGGAAAGGGAAGTGCGGTACGAGAAGGCATAAAGAAATGCTATGGCGACGTCATCGTTTGTACCGACTGCGACCTTGCTTACGGCTGTGATGCGATAGTCGATATATATAATAGGATAATTTCGGGTGGTGAGCACGTCGTTATCGGCTCACGTAATATTGCATCGGACGGCTACGACGGATATACGTTTATTCGCAAGCTTATGTCGAAGATGTATATCAAGCTCGTATCGTTTATTGCCGGCTTTCGTTATTCCGATTCGCAGTGCGGGCTTAAAGCTTATTGCGCCGAGGCGGCGAGAAGCATTTTCGAGCATTGTACCGTAAACAGCTTCGCGTTTGACCTTGAAGTTCTGCTTCTGACTGAAAAGCTCGGAATGAAGATCGCCGAGGTTCCCGTTAAGATCATAAATCATCGTGAAAGAGCATCAAAGGTTCATCCGTTCCGCGACGCGGTAAAGATGATAAAGGACGTTAAAAGGATCAAAAAAAGAATTAAGAAACTCAAAATTTGAAAACGGCACCCGTGAGGGTGCCGTTTTTGCTATGCCTCGCCCTTTGGGAGAGGTGGCACGAAGTGCCGGAGAGGGAACCTTCTCCAGCGGGAGAAGGTGTCTAAGAGGAAAACCTCGGACGGATGAGGTGTCGTTTTACCACTTTTCTTTGCTCGTGCAAAGAAAAGTTCCAAAAGAAAGCACGCCAAGGAGACAACCGATGAAAATTTGCCTTCGCAAATTTT
>CAZVVM010000094.1:0-6731 GCA_964630635.1 uncultured Ruminococcus sp.
CCGCGCCGAAGCGTAAGCAAAGGCGGAATCTCGGGCGGACTCCGCTCAGGATGACACTGTGGGACTCCGCTCAGAATGACACGGGCGACCGAAAGAGGTTTCCAAAGGAGAAAACGTGTGCAGAATTTTGCGAAGGCGAAATTCAAGCCCGTTGTCTCCTTGGTGCCGTTCTTTGGTCACCTTTCTTAGGCAAGCAAGAAAGGTGAAAGAAAAAACACCGAGGTGATCTAATGCCCTTCCCATATATTCCCGAAACAATCACAGTCCATTTAGGCGAACCCGACGCCGACGCGCAAAACGTCACGCTCCCCTTCTCCGACTACATAAAAAACGTCGCGTCAAGCGAAATATACCCGACCTGGCCCGAAAGCTCCCTGCGCGCAAATATACTCGCACAAATTTCCTTCGCCCTTAACCGCGTCTATACCGAATATTACCGCTCACGCGGATACCCCTTTGACATAACGAACTCTACCGCCATCGACCAATCGTTCATCAACGGCAGAAATATATACGACACCGTCTCTACGATAGTCGACGATATATTCAGCGACTACCTGCGCCGCGACGGCTTCATCGAACCGCTTTTCGCACAGTACTGTAACGGCACCACCGTGACCTGCGACGGCTTATCCCAATGGGGTACGGTCGACCTCGCCGAACAAGGGCAAAACTCCGTCGAGATCGTCAAAACATACTATGGAGACGATATAAGCATCGTCGTTGACGCGCCAATACGCGGAATAACGACCACCGCGCCCCGCCGCAACCTCAATCTCGGCTCAACGGGCAACGACGTCGCATTCGTCCAGCTCCGCCTCAACAGAATATCGAACAACTTCCCCTCGATTCCCAAAATCCCCAACCCAAACGGCTTTTACGACGTCGCAACGCGTGACGCAGTCACAGAATTCCAAAGTATATTCGACCTCGCCGTTGACGGCGTCGTCGGGCGTGCGACCTGGTACAAAATACAACAGATATACGCAAGCGTCAAACGTTTAAACGACCTCTCGTCCGAGGGAATCACCTATAACGAGATACCGAAGATATTCCCGAACACCCTCACGCCGGGCGCTACGGGCAACGAAATAAGAGTTATTCAGTATATGATAAACTACATAGCGCAGTATGAGGACACGGTAAACACCGTCGAAATAAACGGCGTCTTTGACTCACCGACCGAGCAAGCCGTCCGCGGCTTTCAGAGAACCTACGGCATACCCGAAACGGGAATCATCGACGAAAACACTTACGCAAGAATGTTCGACGTATATAACGCGATAATACTTTCGCTTCCCGATAATCAGCTTCTCGCCCCGTACCGCCCGTATCCCGGCTTTCTCATAACTCTGGGCTTTGACGGAAGCTATATCGTACCGCTTCAAACCTATCTGAACGCCATTTCAACGGTCTTCGACGAGGTTCCCGTGGCAGGAAACAGCGGCGTTTTCGACGAAGCAACGCGCAACGCCGTCCTCGCAGTTCAGAATCTTGTCGGACTTGAAGTAACAGGAGTAGTAAACCTTGCGACCTGGACGGCGATAGGCGACCTTTACGCAGATATAAGATCGGGCGAAATAACGTCACCCGAGCAGTTTCCGGGTTACGTAATAGACGGAGGAAGTCAGGTATGATGAATACGGAAATGCCGCGATACAGAGAATCCGTGCGGCAAATACAGGTGTACTTATACGATATTTCACGCGTTGACCGCGATATTCCTAGAGTAAATCCCGACGGAATTTACGGCTCCACCACCGTAAAGTCGATCACCGCCTTTCAAAAAAAATACGGCCTTACACCCGACGGCAGAGTGAACTACGAGACCTTCAGAAAATTAAGCTCCGAGCACGAAAAAGCCGATATGATCCTATCCGCGCCAAAAAACATTTCTCCCTTCGATCAGGCGCTCAAGGACGGCGTTACAAAGCTCGGGGATAAAAGCGAGCTTATTATGATAGTAAAAATAATGCTCAAAGCACTCGGCGTCTCCTACCCATGCGGTGAAACGCTGAATGACGATGACGTGTTCGACTCCGACACCGAGCGCGCGGTAAAAGAATTTCAGTTCATACACGGTCTGCCTTCAAACGGAATAATAAATAAGGAGACCTGGAATCATCTCGCACTCGCCTACGAAAAGCACCGCGTTCCGCTTTGATTACGGGTAAATAACGCGGTCAATAATAGTAAAAAACGGTAGGAGGCGGTATGATGACGAGCCGTTTTACCCCTGCGGCGCAGAACGCACTCAAAAAAGCGCAGACCGAGGCGGCAGAAATGGGACATACCTATATCGGCACGGAGCACCTTTTGCTCGGACTTTTGAGTGAGGAAAATTCGGTTGGAGCCGACATTTTAAGAAAACACGGTCTTGATTATAAAAGCGTAAAGCAAGCGGTCACGTTTCTGAACGGAAACGGAAGCAAGACCGTGCCGCCGCCGAGTATGACTCCGCGCCTTCGGAGCGTAATAGAAAGAGCGGCAAAGGAAATGCCGGGAGCTTTCGGCAGGATCGGCACGGAGCAGCTATTGTCCGCGCTTCTCCTCGAAAAAGAAAGCATCGCAATGCGTATTATCGAAAAGTACAGATCGGGAAGCGATATATTTACCGATCTCAACGCCGCTCAAGCCGTGACGCCCCGCAGCGAGGAGCGCAAAAAGCTTCCGCCGACTATAACGAAATACGGCAAAAATCTGTGCGAGAGCCGTCTTGATCCCGTTATCGGACGGGAAAGGGAGCTTGAGTCGCTCATAGAGGCGCTCTGCCGAAGAAGAAAAAACAACCCCTGCCTCATCGGCGAGGCGGGAGTCGGAAAAACGGCGGTCGTCGAAGGACTCGCAAGCAGAATAAGAGACGGAAACGTGCCGTCGTTCCTTATCGGTAAGGCAATAGTGACTCTCGACATCGCCTCAATCATTTCGGGCGCAAAATACCGCGGAGAATTTGAAGAACGAATGAAGACCGTTCTCCTTGAAGCGTCGGAGGACCCCGACATAATACTCTTCATCGACGAGCTTCACACGATAGTCGGCACGGGCGCGTCGGAGGGAGCGATAGACGCGGGAAGCATTATGAAGCCCTCGCTTGCGCGCGGCGAGATACGGCTCATCGGCGCGACGACCGTGAGCGAATACCGCCGTCATATAGAAAGCGATCCCGCGCTTGAACGCCGTTTTCTGCCGATAACGGTCGAAGAGCCGACACCCGACGAGGCGGTAACTATCCTGCGCGGCATAAAGGGAAAATACGAGGAGCATCACGGTATACTGATCGACGACAGCGCTATTTCGGCGGCAGTCGAGCTGTCAGTGCGCTACGTTCCGTCGAAGCGTCTGCCCGATAAAGCCATAGACCTGCTTGACGAGGCGGCGTCGGCAAAGCGTATCGAAAACGAGCGCCGAAGCGAGGACAAAAAATACCTCGGCGGGATAGTAAAGGGTCTGAACGAGGCAGACACCGAGCTTTCGCGCGAGGTTGAGGAAAATATACGCGCCCGTCTTGAGCGACTAAACGGGAACGAAAATTCGCCCGTTCTTCAACGCTCCGATATTGAAAGGGTGCTGAAAAAGCGGCGCGGAAGCGTTCGTTTACCGTCCGAAAGTGACCTTTTTGGGCTCGAAAACGGGCTTAAAAGTGCTGTTTTCGGTCAAAAAAGCGCCATAAAAAACGTCTCATCAACTCTTCGCGCGGGCGTTCTCGGCATAAACGGAAGCGTCTCTCCCATCGCGGCAATGATGTTTTTAGGTCCGTCGGGCGTCGGTAAGACCGCGCTCGCGGCGGCTATCGCAGAGCATTTTTACGGCAGCTCCGACGCGATAATTCGGCTCGATATGTCTGAATATTCCGAAAAGCACAGCGTGTCGCGGCTTATCGGCTCGCCGCCCGGCTACGTCGGCTACCGCGACGAGGGTCTGCTCGTAAAGGAAGTGCGGAGCAAGCCCTATTCCGTCGTGCTTTTCGACGAAGCCGAGAAGGCGGATCCCGACGTGTTTTCCCTGCTCCTTCAGATCCTCGATCACGGCTTCCTGACCGACGCGCAGGGTAAACGCGCCGATTTCCGCGGCAGCGTTATAATCCTGACGTCAAACGTCGGCGGCGGTGAAAGATGCTCGGCGGGTTTTACCGCCCAAAGCGGCGAGAGGTATGTCAAAGACGCAAAGGACTTTTTCAGCCCCGAGCTTATAGGACGTCTTGACTGCGTGATCCCGTTCGATCGGCTCGATCGTGAATCCGCGCTCGAAATAGCGAAAAAACGGCTCGACACCTTAAGGGATCAGCTTTCGATCAGCGGCATTTCGCTCGATATACGCCCCGAGGTCGCAGAGCTTGCCTCCCGTCACGGAAACGGAAGCGGCGGCGCACGCGACATATATTCGTTTATCAAGCGTGAAATTGAGGGGGCGGTAATTACAAACCTCCCGTCCGAAAAAGAAGGCGTTTCTCTTATAATTTCGAGTGAAAACGAAAAAATTTCGGTAAAAACCGTAACGAAAAACGCGCTTTCGCATATTATGTAGTAAATAGCGTAATAAACGGGGGCGTATATATGAGAAAACGGCTTAACGGTAACGGAAAAGACTTTCTTTACGAGGTTGCGATCATTGCCTTTGGGCTTGGAATTCTGGTTGCATTCTTTCTCTCGCCGAGGGCTTTGGCGCTGGTCGAATCCATTCTCATTATTGCGCTCGGAGTTTTGTGCCTTAACAAAGGTTGATCGTAAAGGGGTATTTTTATGAAGGTCATAGTATTGTCTCCGCCGAAATTTTTGGCTCCCATCATTCGCTTTTTCCTCGGGGGCAAAAAGAAAAAGCGCTACACTCGATAAGAGTGTAGCGCTTTTTGAGTGCGTCAAAAGTTGACAAAATCCGCTGAATGATATATAATAGGTAGGATGTTTATTGAAAGGAACGGATATATGAGACGATATTGCCGTTTTTTGTTGCTTATTCTCTTGACTGCGTCGATGCTTCTTACGGTATCGTGCGACGGCAAAAAGAAGAAAACAGACTTCATATATGAAATAACCGACGATTATGCGACCGTTATCGGATATTCGGGCATTGAAAGCGAGATCACCATCCCGAAGAAGCTCGGCGGAAAGACCGTTAAGGTGATTGCGGAAAACGCCTTTCGCGGTATGGTCGGTCTTAAAAAGGTAACGATACCCGATACCGTAACTGCGATAGATTACGCGTTTAGCGAATGTCCCGACCTCGTGCTTGTAGAGCTTGGCACGGGTATTAAAACGATGAACGGCGCCTTCAAGGACTGCCCGAAGCTTGAAACCGTCATTGGCGGCAGAAACGCAACCGAGCTCTCTGAAGCGTTTATGAACTGCGTGTCGCTTACAAGCGGATATATTCCAAAAAGTGCCGTTGCCTGTGCGTCAACCTTTCGCGGATGCAAGGCACTTACCGACGTCAAGGTTGAGGAAGGCATAACCGCTCTTCCCTTCACCTTTGAGGGCTGTACCTCTCTTAAAGAGATAATGCTCCCTTTGACCGTGACCGAAGCGGTACACACTTTCGAAAACTGCGTTTCGCTTATTTCGGTCACCGGCTGTAAGAACTTAACCGTTCTTGAAAACACCTTTGCGGGTTGTACCGCAATTCCCCACGTCTCTCTCGGAGACAACGTCAAGGTACTCAAGGGCGCGTTTCTGAACTGCTCTTCGCTTATGTTCCTTGACAATCCGCCGAGCGAGGTCGAATCATATTCGCCATCCTTTACGGGGTGCGTTGCGCTCACCGAAATAGTCATTCCGAAAATGGCTGAAAGCGAGGCGGCAACCTACGATCTTGCTTCCGACGTCAAGGGCTTGACGGGGCTTAATAAGATAACGGTCAACACGCCGTTCTTCGTGACGGGAGAATTCTGTACTACGTTTGCGGGTTGCTCGTCGCTGCGCGAGGTAAACATTCCCGACGAGGCGGCAGAGGCGTTGCTCCGAGTTGACGCTATGTACGAGGATCGCTTGTTCACAGGCAAAAATACAGCGGTTACCAAAGCAGTAAATAACTACAAGAAGGCGTCAACCGTTCGAATAACCGTCGGCTTCGGTTACGTCGGCGAGACGGGATATACTCACATTTACGGCGGCGACGTGGATTTCTTCGATTATGAAGACGTAGCGGCAAAAACGAGCGTTTTGAATTTCGAGTCCTTTACGAAAACCTACTATTGGTGCGGATATCCTAACGGAACGAACAGAAAGAGCACCACGGTCGCAATCGAGCGTGAATATACGTTCTACCTACGCGTTACGGGCGGTAACGACGGAAATCTTCCGTCAAGAGTCACCGTCAACGGAATGGAATGTGTGATTGAGGATAACTGATAAAAAAGCAAGAACGGAAACGTTCTTGCTTTTTTTATATCGCGTTTTTCGCCGCTGCGGAAACGCTCAAGCGCCACGACACGATGCGTTACCTTCTCCAGTGGGAGAATGGTGCCTAAGAGGTTTTGACCAAGGCAATGCCTCAGGCGGATGAGGTGTATTGGAGGATTAAAATTTGATGACGTCAAATCATTTGCATTACCTATGGGACACCTCATCCGTCAACCTTCGGTTGACACCTTCTCCCACTGGAGAAGGCAAGACGACGTCCCGATGTTTTGCCACGTTGTTTGTAGGGTGCGACGTCCTCTGACGCCCCGCGTAAAACCAATGTTACTTTGCTTTCAAAACGGGCGACCAATGGTCGCCCCTACAAATAATATTTCA
>CAZVVM010000095.1:0-6699 GCA_964630635.1 uncultured Ruminococcus sp.
GGTGCCTTTTTCGATCTTTGCAGTGATTTTTTCGCCGATTGTGCTCACGAAATAGTACATATCAAATTCGTCGAAGGAACGCTTTGTATACACTATTTCCTCGCGGTCGACGATGTTGTCGGGCGTGATATCATCAGTGCCGTAATGTATCTTACCGCCCTGCTTTTTGAACTCGGAAAGTAGCTTTTCCGTCGAATCCATAAGCACCGTGTCGGGAAGAATAACGACAGACGTATATTTCTGCTCGCCGATGACGAGCGCGCCGTTTTCAATGCTTGCGTAGTCTTCCATCAGTATTTCGTCGCCGAGGTGGAAGCGGACGTGCTTTCTTTCGAGGGTGTCCATTGCGTCGTTGAAATCGCGGTCAAGCTTTGCTATCGGCTGATTGTTTGGGACTCCGCCGTAGAGTACCCATACCGTCGTTTGCGGATGAATGAGAAGCGTGTCGCACTCTTTCTTTCCCTCTGCGAGAAGCATTCCGATACGGCTTACGTAATCGGTGAATACCTTATACTTTTCCCACCACGGCTCCTGGTATGAGAACGCGCAAGGGAAGTCTCTTTTTCTGAGTCCGCGTAAGCTGTATGCGGCAAGGTGAGTACAGAGCAGGTTTATTCCGCGCACCATCTGCCATTCGAATATTTTTTTCTGATCCTCAAAGCTGACGTTCCATCCGGTGAGCGCAAAGGTCTCGGAGAGCATCTGCTTTTTGCCGAACTGCTCTGCGACCGACGTGAGCTGGTATATTGTCATCTTTTCGAGATTCTTCCGCCCGAGGCAATCTACACCGGGGATATGGAAGTTCTTGTAGCACGGCATTATAGAGCCGTTCGGTCTTATCTGATATACGAGGATCTCTTCTATCAGGTGTCCCGTGAGCTTCAGCCCGCGGCTGTCGCACCACTGATAGATCTGTCCGAAATAGTTTTCGGAAAAGAGCTTTGCGATAAGGCGCCAGAATTTGATGCGCGTGTTTTTGTAATCACCGTATTCAAAGAATATTGCGGGCAGGACGGGGATAAGCTCCTCGCCGTATTCCTTTTTATATTCGTCGGGAAGAACGAAGCTCCAGGGAATACCGTTCTGCGAAAGCTGCGGCTCGTCGGTAAAGAAGCCCTCAATATCGTTTCCGAATTTCTCGTAATACGGCAGATATATTTCGTTTAAGAAATCCTCTGTCACTTCCTTGTCGAGCAGGTCGACGTAAAAGGGATCCGTCTTATAATAGTAATGGTAACCGTCGATATTTGCTACCGTTCTTTCGGTATGCTTTTCGCCCTCTTCAATGCAGAGCATCTTTTGATGGTATTTTTCGCCCTTGTTGCTGACTGCGCCGTCTCCGAAGCCGCTGGGCCAACCGTTTTCATCGTACGCCCACGCGCCCATACCGAGCTTTTTGCCCATCTCGACGCCGATGCCGACGTTGTCGAACCATTTTTCTCCCATATATTCGGTCTGAAGGCCGCCGCGCGCGTGCATAAAGTAGCCGCCGATGCCGACGTTGCGCATCTGCTCGATCTGCTTTGCGGTCTCGGCAGTGTTCAGTTTTTCGTTCCATGACCAGAAGGGAATAGGTCTATACTTGTTCGGAATGTTCTTGAAATCCATTGTTTGCATCCTCCGTCATCAGTTGCGGTTTTATAATTCGATTCCGTTTATTACGAAGCAGTATCCGTCGTTCCACGGTTTTTTCGCCCAAGTGCCCCACAGGGTATCTTCCTTGTGGAAGCAAGCAGGCGTGACCTCGTAGGTCTCGCCCTCGTCGATATGGTGAGGACCGAGGAGGTTACGGAGCGAGGTGATGATCGAAAGCTCGATCTCGTTTTCGCCGTCGACGATATAAGGTGAAATATCCATCGTGTAGGGGCGGAAGAGAATATCTCCTACGTCGATGCCGTTCACTTTTACAGATACTGACGATGCGAGCATTTTGTTAAATTCGAGCTTATAATTGCTTTTTTTAAGATCAAAGGTTCTTTTGAGTGTCAGCTTGCCGTTGAAGAACGGGAAGCCCTGTCGCTCGATGCCGTAAAGGTCGATCTTTTCCTTCGGCGCGGAAATGATGAACTCGCCGTTGTATCTTACCGCGTCCTTAGGGAGAAGCTCAAATTCGCCCTCCGTTTTTACCGAGAAATTACCGATAAGGTAGATGCTTTCGATTTCCATATCGTAGGTGAACTTGTTTAGCTCTGTTTCAAAGATCTTTGATTTCTTTAGATTTTCGTAAACAGTCTTGCTTTGCTCAAAGTCGCAGACGACGAGGATCTCGTTTTCTCCGATCTCAAAATATCTTGCAATATCGAGCTTGCGGAATACTCTGTCGCGGTAGTATCCGCAGTCCTTTTTCTCGACCTCTGTGCCGTTTGCGAATATCCTGAATATATCGGGCGTTTCGGTCACAAGGTAAAGCTCGCTCGGCAGATGCTCCGCCTTTACCGAATACTTCATGCCGATCCTTACCTTGCGTTCAAGCTCGCACGCCTTTTCCTGAATGGAAATGATGGGAGCGTTTTCCTCAATCAGCTCGTCGTCGAAATAATAGGTGCATTTATCAAGAGTAATAGCGTTCGGATCGCTATCTGCTATCTCCCAATCGCCGCCGAGGTCGATGGCTTTGCTTTCTGTATTAGCTTCTGCTTTCTCGACGGGCTTTCTGTAATCGAGGACTACAGCGCTTCCCGACGGGGTGAAGGTTGTCTCGCCGCCAAACGGTATTGTCTCTCCGTTGATTGCGTTAAGTATATGCGTTCCCTTTGCGATCCTTGCGGTAAGCTTTTCGTCAACGGTGTTCACGAAATAGTACATATCAAATTCGTCAAAGGAGCGCTTGGTATATATGATCTCCTCACGGTCTACGATGTTATCGGGTTCAATATCTTCCGTGCCGTAATAGATCTTACCGCCCTGCTTTTCAAGCTCGGAAAGGAGCTTCTCGGTCGAACCGTATAGGACGGTGTCGGGAAAAACGACGACCGACGTATATTTCTGCTCTCCGATGATCAGCGTGCCGTTTTCGACGTATGCGTATTCCTCCATCAGCGTTTCATCGCCGAGGTGGAATCGGATATGCTTTCTTTCCAGCTTATCGATCGTTTCGTTAAAATCGCGATCAAGCTTTTCGATCTCTGCGTTTCCGTCGTCGCCGTTATAAAGCGTCCAGGTCGTTGTTTGAGGATGAATAAGAAGCGTATCACATTCCTTTTTGCCCTCGGAAAGAAGCATGCCGATTCGGCTTACGTATTCTACGAATACGTTATATTTTTCCCACCACGGCTCCTGGTACGAGAACGCCGCGGGATAGTCTCTTTTTCTTATGCCGCGCAGACTGTACGCCGCGAGATGAGTGCAGAGAAGGTTTATTCCGCGCACCATCTGCCATTCAAACATCTGCTTCTGTTCTTCAAAGCTGACGTTCCAGCCGGTGAGTGCAAATGTTTCCGACAGCACCTGCTTTTTGCCGAACTGCTCGGCGACCGACGTGACCTGATAAATTGTCGTTTTCTGTATCTTCTGACGGCCTAGGCAGTCCATTCCGGGAATGTGGAAGTTTTTATAATTCGGCATTATAGCGCCGTTCGGTCTTAACTGACCGACGAGCATCTCTTCCATTACCATATGTCCCGTGAATTTCAGCCCGCGCTCATCGCACCACTTAAATATTTGTCCTGCGAAGTTTGCCGAAAAGAGCTTCGTGATAAGGCGCCAGAATTTGATACGGACGTTTTTGTAGTCGCCGATCTCAAAATATAGGGCAGGGAGCACGGAGACGAGATCCTCTCCGTATTCCTTTTTATATTCATCGGGAAGAACGAAGCTCCACGGAATGCCCTCCTGCGATAGCTGCGGCTCGTCGGTGAAGAATCCACTCAGATCGTTTCCGAATTTTTCGTAATAGGGAAGATATATTTCGTCAAGAAACGCCTTCGTTACTTCCTTGTCGAGCAGGTCTACATAGAATGGGTTTACTACATAATAAAAGTGGTAGCCGTCGATATTTGCTATCGTCGTTTCGGTTTCCTTTTCGCCTTTTTCGCAGAAGAGCGTTTTTTGCTGATACTTTACACCTTTACCGTTTATGACTCCGCCTCCGAAGCCGCTGGGCCAACCGTTTTCATCGTACGCCCACGCGCCCATACCGAGCTTTTTGCCCATCTCGACGCCGATGCCGACGTTGTCGAACCATTTTTCTCCCATATATTCGGTCTGAAGGCCGCCGCGCGCGTGCATAAAGTAGCCGCCGATGCCGACGTTACGCATTTGCTCGATCTGCTTCGCCGTTTCCTTCGTGTCCAGCCTTTCGTTCCACGACCAGAAGGGAATGGGTCTGTATTTATTGGGTATTTCACGGAAATTCATAGATATAATTCTCCTTTTTTACTGATTTAATAGTACAATATATCCTTCTGTTTGTCAATGCTCAATTAGCATAACAAATTTTTATGCAACGATTAAAAACATTTGCTTGACTTATGAATATGGCTGTGTTATGATATGTGCATCACAAATCCAAAGGACGGTTCAATAAAATGAAAAAACTGATCACATTTATCATAACGGCGGCGATGCTGCTCACGCTTGCTTCGTGTACGGAAAACGGCGGTAAGGACGCGAAGGTTACCGTTAATTCCGACGGCGAATACACCGTCGGTATCTGTCAGCTCGTTGAGCATCCTGCTCTCGACGCGGCGACGCAGGGCTTTATCGATACGCTTAAGGCAAAATACGGCGACAAGGTAACCATTATCAACAACAACGCGCAGAACGACACGACTGTCTGCTCGACCATCATCTCTAACCTCGTAAACAAGAAGGTTGACCTTATTATGGCGAACGCTACCCCCGCTCTTCAGGCGGCAGTCGGCGGAACGAGAAAGATCCCGATCCTCGGTACCTCGATCACCGAATACGGCGTTGCTCTCGGAATCAAGAACTTCTCGGGTACTGTCGGAAAGAACATTTCCGGTACCTCCGACCTCGCTCCGCTTGATCAGCAGGCAAAGATGATCAAGGACCTCTTCCCCGATGCAAAGACCGTTGCGCTTCTTTACTGCTCGGCAGAGGCAAACTCCGCTTATCAGGTCAAGACCGTTAAGGCAGAGCTTATCAAGCTCGGCTTCAAGAAGGACGACGTTAAGGAATACTCCTTCTCCGACTCGAACGACGTTGCAAACGTAGCTGCAAAGGCGGCAGAGTGCGACGTTATCTACGCTCCGACCGACAATACCGTTGCTAACTGCGCAGGCGCAGTAAACGGCGCTATCGGAAACACTCCCCTTATCGCGGGTGAATCGGGAATCTGCTCGGGCTGCGGAGTTGCAACCCTTTCCATCGACTACTATGACCTCGGTGTCGCAACCGGTAATATGGCAATAAAGATTCTCGACGGCGAGATCTCCGTTACCGATATGCCTATCGAGTACGCTCCCGAGTTCACCAAGATGTATAACCCCGTTAAGTGCGCACAGCTCGGCATTGACACCGCGGCTCTTGAAGCGGCAGGTTACGTTGCTATTGACATGGGCGACGAGGCGTAATATAATAAGAACAATAAATGAGCACGGAGCCGCGTGAAAATGCGGCTCCGCACTCTGCGTTTTTAAGAGGATTTGGAAATGGAATTTTTAACGGAATTTTTTAGCTACCTGGGCGGTACTGCTCCGAGTATTGCCGCACAGGGTATGATCTGGGGAATTATGGCGATAGGCGTCTTCATAACCTTCAGAATACTTGACATTGCCGACCTTACCGTCGACGGCTCGATAGTAACGGGTGCCGCGGTTTGTATCGTTGCTTTCCAAAGCGGAATGAATATCTGGGTCGCAATTCTTCTTGCAACGCTCGCGGGAATGGTCTGCGGTCTCGTTACGGGACTTCTTCATACCGCGCTCGGTATTCCGCCGATACTCGCGGGAATACTTACACAGCAGTCACTTTGGACTGTAAACCTTATGCTCGCCGGATCGAGCTTGTCCTTTACGTTCTTTGAGCAAGATCTCCTTCCTATTGTTCCGCTTGAAGAACGCATCGGAAATACAGACCTTATCCTTCTCGGCTTCGTTGCCGTCGTTATAGCGATACTTTACTGGTTCTTCGGAACGGAGCTCGGCGCGTCGCTCCGTGCGACGGGTAACAACCCGAATATGAGCCGCGCACAGGGCATTAACACGAATTTCGCAAAGGTTCTCGGTCTCGTTATCAGTAACGGTATAGTCGCTCTTTCGGGTGCGCTTCTCGTTCAGTACAGTAACGGCTATAATATCAATATGGGACGAGGCGCGATCGTTATCGGTCTTGCGGCCGTCGTCGTCGGTGAGGCGATCGTTTCGAAGATCTCTTCGGGATTTATTCCGCGTCTTATCGGCGTAATTCTCGGCGGTATAATCTACTTCCTCGTATATCAGCTCGTCCTCTTCTTCGATATCAAGGCGGATCTGCTTAAAATGCTCTCCGCGGCGATCATAGCGGTATTCCTCGGTGTGCCTTACCTCAAAAAGAAATACGGTAAGAAGAAGGCAAAGAAGGAGGTAAAGACCAATGCTTGAGATCAAGAACGTAACTAAAATATTCAACGGCGGAACGGTAAACGAAAAGGTCGCTCTTTCCGACGTTTCACTCACGCTCGAGGACGGCGACTTCGTGACTGTCATCGGCGGTAACGGTGCAGGTAAATCCACGATACTCAATATGGTCGCGGGCGTT
>CAZVVM010000096.1:0-6633 GCA_964630635.1 uncultured Ruminococcus sp.
TCCAAAATCAAATCGCGAACTTTTTCGGCACTTTCGATGCAGTCGCCATGTGTGGAAAATCCCTCGTTACCTCTATGCTCGCTATCACTATGAACCGCAGAGAGCTTATGACGGGAATACTTGACGCAGACATCACCGGTCCGTCAATTCCCAAGATATTTGGTGTAAAGGGTCCCATCAAGGGCGACGAAAGAGGCATCTTCCCCGTCGTTTCGAAAATGGGAACGAAGGTTATGAGTATCAATCTTCTTCTCGACGCGGATACGACCCCCGTCGTTTGGAGAGGTCCCGTTATCGCGGGAACCGTTAAGCAGTTCTGGACCGACGTTTTCTGGGACGACGTTGACTATATGTTCGTCGATATGCCTCCCGGAACGGGCGACGTTCCGCTTACCGTTTTCCAGTCGCTTCCCCTTGACGGAATCGTGATAGTTACCAGCCCGCAGGAGCTCGTTTCGATGATCGTTGCGAAAGCGGTAAATATGGCAAAGCTTATGAACATTCCCGTTCTCGGCATCGTTGAGAATATGAGCTATCTTTCCTGCCCCGACTGCGGTAAGCAGATAAAGGTATTCGGCGAAAGCCACGTTGAGGACGTAGCTAACGAATACGGTCTTAAGGTTCTTGCGAAGGTGCCGATCGATCCTGCGCTCGCTAACCTTTGCGACAAGGGTGCTCTTGAGCTTATGGAGTGTGACGCTATGGAAGCGGCTGCTGATTTCATCGAGGAGACTCTTAAGGTATAAAATAAAACGGCTCATACGAGCCGTTTTTCTTTTGAATATTTAAAACTCCCGAGCGAGCGCTCGGGAGTTTTTGATTATTGTTATTCGCCGCCGAGTGAGTGATACATTGCCTCGTAATCGTAGTCGAGCTCGTACTTCTCCTGAAGATCTTCAAGATGCTCTTCATAGTCTTCGCTCTTAAGCGCATCTTCAGCCGTTACCTTCCATGCGGGCTCGCCTTCGCCAACGTAATACATAAGGTGCCAACCGTAATCAGTCTTAACGAGATCAACATCGCCGATCTGACGGCTTTCGTCGTAGATCCAGTTTTCAAACTCCTCGACCATTGCTCCCTTAATAACATTCTCGTAAAGTCCGCCGTCCTCGCCGTTAGAGTCGGCAGTGTATTCCTTAGCAAGCTCGCCAAATGCCTCAGCGGTCTTATCGCCGTTGTTATACTCTTCAAGAACCTTTTCCGCCTCTTTTTTCGCTGAAGCATAAGCTTTTTCAAGAGCGGTATCAGTAAGGGTAGTATCAACGTCAAATAGAATATGTCTTACGTTCTTTGAAGCATATTCGTCAATATAAACGGGCTTCTCAATCATATAGACAGTGTAGGAAAGGTCTCCGTTAGTTGCCTCACTTTCCTGAATATAGGTATCGTTTACTAAACGGTCAGTACTGTATGCCCATTCGTAGAAATCCTTGGTGTCAGATGCTTCAGCATCGGTGGAGCTGTAAAGAGTCTCGGTCGAAATATAATCACTCAATATTTCTTCCTTTTCTGCCTCAATATCAGCTACCGACTGAGCGGTCGTGCCGTCATCAGTAGTATCAGATGTGGATTCTTCTGCTGCCTTTTCAAGCTCATAGATAGCGTTTTTGAATTCTTCTACCGTCTTGTGTTCAGCAATGAATGCCTCTGCATCTGCCTTTGCTTTAGCATAGGCCTCCAACTTCTGCTCGTCAGTTGCATCCGAATCATAGCTTTCAGAGAAGGTATAGAAAACGTAGTCTATCTTCTTGAACGAATCGGGATTGCTATCGCGGTACTCTGTAAGCTCGTCGTCGGTGTACTCGAGAGAATCGAGATAGTCTTCAACGTAAGCATAAGCAAGGGCTTCTATCTTGAGGTATCTTCTGAGTGCACCCTCCGTGATTCCAGGAGTATAAACGGCACTGAGGAACTTATCAATTCCGCCGTAGCCGCTCGAATAAGCATAGTCCTTGAGTTCCTTCATATAGTCGTTTATTTCCTTCTTATCATCGTCGGAAAGCGCTTCGTCAATCGTAACTGCACTGCCCTTCTCCTCAGAAAGCTTTGCTAACTGTGCAGAGGCGAAAGCAACGTACTCACTAAGCTTACTATCCGCGAGACCGCAGAAGTACTTGTACCAAGTCATAGTAGTGCTTCCACTAGTATAGCTACTCGTCTGATAGAGAAGCCCAAGACTCGTATCGTATCCGTAATACGACATATATGAGCCGTACTGGCTTACATAGTCATATACAACGTAAGCGTACATAGCTCCGTCGATCTCGATAAGCTCGTTAGCAGCAACGAGGTGCTTCTCAAGGTTCGGTACATTGGGAATGCTTGCGATAACTATTGCAACAACGAGTGTTACTGCGATAACTGCCGAAATAACCCATGTGAGGATTTTCTTATTGCGCTTTTTCTTTTCCTGCAGTTGTATAATCTGCCTTTTCGAGAGCTTTACGGTATTTTCGTTACCGTTCTGCGCTCTCTCGTCTCTTACGCGGCTGCCCTTGCCCATTGTTAAACTCCGTTCTCCGACGTTAAAAATATTTTTTCACCCGTTTCGCCTTTTATCGTCGGTTCAGACGAAACGAAATCCGCTTGGACTCCGAGGGGATTGGGCATCCCTTCGTGTTACAAACTTCGATGCGCTTTTGCGCATTTGTCGGGTTGTCCCGACAGACAAGGTTTATTTTACCATACTTTCCCCGATTAGTCAAGCACTATTTTAAACTTAAAGATTTGTTTATACTCACTTTATTTTTCGTTAATTCTTTTTTATCTATGGACAAATCGGCTTTTGTGTGATATAATGGTTAAGTTAATTATCCCGAGAGGAAATACTATGAAGATATTTAAGTATTCTGTCGGTCTTATGGGCACGAACGCCTATATAATTCTCGACGAAGAAACGATGGAAGCGGCCCTTGTCGACCCCGGTGACGAAGCGGACAAGCTTCTGACTGCGCTTGATTCAAAGGGTGCGTCGCTTTCATATATCATTCTGACACACGCACATTTCGATCATATTCTCGCGCTTCCGAAGATAAAGGAAAAAACGGGTGCTTCCCTGCTCGTCCACAAGTGCGACGCGCCGATGCTTTCCGACGGTTCGCTTAATCTTATATCGAGATTCCGAGACGCGGAAATTGATTTCCCCGCTCCCGACGTTCTCTTGAGCGACGGCGACACCGTCAAGCTCGGAAAAAGCGTGATCGGAATAATTCACACTCCGGGTCATACGTCCGGTTCGATCTGCTTATCGGTCGGTAACGACCTCATAAGCGGTGACACCCTTTTCCGCGAGAGCATAGGCAGATACGATTTCCCCGGCGGTGATTATGAGGCGATAACGGCTTCTTTGCAAAAGATAAAATCGCTCGGTGTCAAGGGCAAGATATACCCCGGTCACGGAATGTCGACCACGCTTGAACACGAGATTACGCATAATTTATACCTGATGTAAGAAAGGATCAAATGATGGATTACCAGCTTTTAGCAGACCTTCTCTATCCCGAGATAACGGAAACTCCCGAGGATATTGAGCAGAAATATCCCAGACGCGAGCTTCCCGAGGGAGCAAAGGTCACGCGTTTCGCGCCCAGCCCTACGGGCTTCGTACATTTCGGCGGACTTTTCCCGTCGACCGTTGCTGAGCGTCTTGCTCATCAGTCTGGCGGTGTGTTCTATCTTCGTATTGAGGATACCGACGCAAAGCGCGAGGTCGAGGGTGCGGCGGAGGGACTTATAAAGACGCTTGCGACCTACGGCGTACACTTTGACGAGGGCGCTATCCTTGATGAAAACGGAAAGATCGCCGACAAGGGTAACTACGGCCCCTACAAGCAGAGTCAGCGAGGTCCGCTTTACAGAGTCTTTGCGAAGAAGCTCGTGAGCGAGGGCAAGGCGTATCCTTGTTTCACCACCGAAGAAGAGCTTGACGAGCTTCAGGCGGTAAACAAAAAGGAAGAGATAAAGAACACCGACTGGCAGGCAGAGGCGGAAAGCCGCCGTGCAGAGATGCTTGCCCGCCGTAATTTCACGATCGAAGAGGTCAAGGAGCGCCTGGCTGCAAATCATCCCTTCGTTATCAGAATACTCGCAAACGGCGACCCCGACAAGAGAATGAAGTTCACCGACCTCGTTAAGGGTGCTATCGACGTTCCCGAAAACGACGAGGACTTCGTGCTTCTCAAGAGTGACGGAATTCCTACCTATCACTTTGCTCACGCTGTCGACGACCATCTTATGGGAACGACGCACATAATCCGAGGTGAAGAGTGGCTTCCGTCTCTGCCGAAGCATATTCAGCTCTTTAACTATCTCGGCTTCAAGCTTCCGAAGTATATGCACATCTCGCAGATAATGCGTCTTGACGAGAACGGCAACAAAAAGAAGCTTTCCAAGCGCGATATGGGCGCGAATATGGACGATTACACCGAAATGGGCTATTGTCCCGAGGCAGTCTGCGAATACGTTATGACGCTCCTTAACTCGAACTACGAGGAGTGGCATATGCAGAATCCCGATAAGCCCTATACCGACTTCCCCTTCAACATCAAGAAGATGTCGGTTTCCGGTTGTCTTTTCGACTTCGAAAAGCTCAACGACGTATCGAAGAACATAATCTCCCGTATGTCGGCTGACGACGTTTACGAAAAGGTAGTTAATTGGGCGGAAAAGTTCGACACTGAATTTGCTGACGAGCTTAAAAACGCTCCCGAGATGTCAAAAACCATTCTCGCTATTGGACGCGGCGGCAAGAAGCCGAGAAAGGACCTTACGACCTGGCGTGACGCCAAGCCGTATATGGGCTTCTTCTACGATAAGTATTTCACCGTTGTCGACGAATATCCCGAGAATTTTGATAAATCGGATATTAAAAACACGCTTATCAAGTTCACCGAGAGCTACGATTACGCCGACGATATGAATACCTGGTTTGATAAGGTGAAGCAAATTGCCGATTCTCTCGGTTATGCTTCGGATATGAAAGCGTACAAGGCAGACCCCGAATCCTTCAAGGGCAGCGTTGCAGACGTCAGTATGTTCATCCGCGTTGCGGTCACGGGCAAGATGAATTCTCCCGACCTTTACACGGTTATGCAGATAATCGGCAAGGACAAGACCCTTGACAGAATAAGCGCAATGATAAGCAAACTCTAAAGAGGATAATAAAAATGGACGAAAATTTCAAGACAGAAGGCAATTTTATACACGAAATAATTGACAGCGACCTCGCAGAGGGCGTAAACGACACCGTTCACACGCGTTTCCCGCCCGAGCCGAACGGATATCTTCACATCGGCTCCGCAAAGGCGATATACATCAACTACTCTACTGCAAAGAAGTACGGCGGAAAGTTTAATCTCCGTTACGATGATACGAACCCCGCAAAGGAAGATACCGAGTACGTCGACTCGATCTACGAGGATCTTACCTGGCTTGGCGCAAACCCCGACGGCGGCGTGTTCTACGGCTCCGACTACTTCTACAAGTGCTACGAATATGCAGTTAAGCTCATCAAGAACGGCAAGGCGTACGTTTGCGACCTAAGCGCCGACGAGATGAGAGAATACCGCGGAACTCTAACCGAGCCGGGCAAAAACAGCCCTTACCGCGACCGTTCGGTTGAGGAAAACCTCGAGCTTTTTGAGAAAATGAAGAACGGCGAGTTCCCCGACGGCTCGCGCACGCTCCGCGCGAAGATCGATATGGCGTCGCCCAACATGAATATGCGCGACCCCGCTATCTACCGCATCGTTCATACGAGCCATCACCGTCAGGGCGACAAGTGGTGCATCTATCCGCTTTACGACTTTGCTCATCCGATTCAGGACGCGCTCGAGGGAATCACCTATTCCCTTTGCTCCATTGAGTTCGAAAATCACCGTCCGCTTTACGAATGGGTCGTTGATAACGTTGATATATTCAGCCCCAAGCCGAAGCAGAGAGAGTTTGCTCGTCTTAACGTAACGTACACGGTAATGAGCAAGAGATACCTCCGCAAGCTCGTTGAGGAAAAGCTCGTTGACGGCTGGGACGATCCCCGTATGCCTACCATCTGCGGTCTGCGCAGACGCGGTTTCACTCCCTCTGCTATCTTCGATTTCGTTCGCCGCGCGGGCGTTGCGAAGTCGTACAGCATCGTTGATATCGAGCTTCTCGATTACTGCATCCGCGACGAGCTGAACAGAACGGCAGAGAGAAGAATTGCGGTTCTCGACCCTATAAAGGTCGTTATCACGAACTATCCCGAGGATAAGACCGAATATTTTGAGGTTTCGAACAACCCGAACGACGAAAACGCGGGAACGAGAAAGGTCCCCTTTACCAAAGAGCTTTACGTCGACAGAAGCGACTTTGCCGAGGTTCCGCCTCCCAAATTCTTCCGTCTTAAGCCCGACGGCGAGGTTCGTCTAATGGGCGCTTACATCGTTAAGCTCAATGAGATCGTCAAGGACGAAAACGGTAACGTTACCGAGCTTCGCTGCACCGCCGATCTTGAAAGCGGAAACGGAAATCCCGTCGACGGCAGAAAGATCAAGGGTACCATCCATTGGCTCTCGACCTCGTATGCCTCCGATGCGACCGTTATGCTTTACGACAAGCTCTTCACGATCGCTAACACGGGCGACATCCCCGAGG
>CAZVVM010000097.1:0-6222 GCA_964630635.1 uncultured Ruminococcus sp.
TTGGAAAACGCCGGAGGGAGTTCTCTGCGGCGTATTTACCTGACCGCGTCCTCCGCAGTGCGGGCAGGTCTCGGGGCTTGTACCCTTACTTGCACCGCTGCCGCCGCAGTCGGAGCACTTCTCAACACGTCCGTAGGATATGTCCTTCTTACAGCCGAAATACGCTTCGTCAAAAGTAAGGGTAAGACGGTACTGAAGATCGTCGCCGCGAACAGGGCCGTTACGTCTGCTCGATCCGCCGCCACCGCCGAAGCCGCCGCCGAACATCGAGCTGAATATGTCTCCGAAATCGAAGCCGCCGAAGCCCGCTCCGCCAAATCCGCCTCCGCCCATTGACGGGTCGAACGCAGAATGACCGAACTGGTCGTACTTGCTCTTTTTATCGGGATCGGAAAGGACTGCGTACGCTTCGTTTACTTCCTTGAAGCTTTCCTCCGCCGCCTTGTCGCCCGGATTCATATCGGGGTGATACTTCTTTGCAAGCTTGCGGTACGCCTTTTTTATTTCATCGTCAGACGCACTCTTACTTAATCCGAGCACCTCATAATAGTCTCTTTTATCTGCCATTTCGCTTCCTCGCGTATAGCCGAGAGGACTTTTTCCTCTCGGCTATCGGTTTTGATTTGTTAGTTTCCGGTCTTGTCTTCGTAATCTGCGTTGTAGTAGCCCTGACCGTTATCGCCCTGCTGTGCGCCGCCCTGTGCAGCGTTGGGGTCGAAGCCCTGTGCGTTGGGATCGCCACCCTGCGCCTTATAGAGCTTTTCGGAGAGGCGGTAGAATGCCTGCTCGAGCGCTTCGGTATCTGCCTTGATAGCGTCGGTATCGGTTCCCTTTACGGTCTCCTTGAGCTTTTCAAGCGCGGTCTTTACCTCTTCCTTATCGGAATCGGGGAGCTTGTCACCGATCTCGTTCAGCGTCTTTTCGCTCTGGAATACGAGCGAATCTGCCTTGTTCTTGATCTCAACGGCTTCCTTGAGCTTTCTGTCCTCGTCGGCAAACTGCTCTGCCTCGCGGACTGCGCGGTCGATATCTTCCTTGCTCATATTGGACGAGGAAGTGATTGTGATGTGCTGTTCCTTACCCGTTCCCTTATCCTGTGCCGAAACGTTTACGATACCGTTAGCGTCGATATCGAAGGTGACCTCGATCTGCGGAACGCCTCTGGGTGCAGAGGGGATACCGTCGAGGTGGAAGCGACCGAGAGTGGTGTTACCTGCAGCCATTTCTCTTTCGCCCTGAAGAATGTGTATCTCAACCGAGGTCTGACCGTCAGCCGCAGTCGAGAATACCTGGCTCTTCTTTACGGGAATGGTGGTGTTTCTGTCTATGATCTTGGTGCAAACTCCGCCGAGAGTCTCGATACCGAGAGAAAGGGGAGTAACGTCGAGAAGAAGAAGGTCCTTAACGTCGCCGCCGAGGACGCCTGCCTGAATAGCCGCGCCGACTGCTACGCACTCGTCGGGGTTGATGCCCTTGAAGGGATCCTTGCCGATGAACTTCTTGACTGCTTCCTGAACTGCGGGGATTCTGGTCGATCCGCCTACGAGAAGCACCTTATCTATCTGCGAAACGCTGATGCCCGCGTCGGAAAGCGCCTTCTTGGTCGGAATCATACATCTTTCGACGAGGTCAGCCGTGATGCGGTCGAACTCCGCACGGGTGAGGGTCGCGTCGAAGTGGAGAGGTCCTTCTGCGGTTGCGGTGATGAAGGGGAGGTTGATATTGGAGCTTGCCATACCCGAAAGCTCGATCTTCGCCTTCTCTGCCGCGTCCTTAAGACGCTGAAGAACGGTCTTGTCGTTACGGAGATCAACGCCGTTTTCAGAACGGAACTTGTCTGCCATCCAGTCGATAACTCTCTGGTCGAAGTCGTCACCGCCGAGGTGAGTATCGCCATTCGTAGCGAGAACCTCAAATACGCCGTCGGAAATTTCAAGTATCGAAACGTCGAACGTACCGCCGCCGAGGTCGAATACCATTATTCTCTGGTCCTCTTCCTTATCCATACCGTAAGCAAGAGCAGCCGCCGTCGGCTCGTTGATGATTCTCATTACCTCAAGACCTGCGATCTTACCTGCGTCCTTGGTTGCCTGTCTCTGCGCGTCGGAGAAGTATGCGGGAACGGTGATTACCGCCTTGTTTACCTTCATTCCGAGGTATGCCTCTGCATCCGCCTTGAGCTTCTGAAGGATCATTGCGGAGATCTCCTGGGGAGTATAGGACTTGCCGTCGATAGATACCTTATAATCGGTACCCATATGGCGCTTGATGGAAGCTACGGTCTTATCGGGGTTGGTGATGGACTGGCGCTTTGCAACCTGTCCGACCACTCTTTCGCCGGTCTTCGTTACTGCAACGACGGAAGGAGTAGTTCTCGCTCCTTCGGGATTCGGGATAACGATGGGCTCTCCGCCCTCGTAAACTGCTACGCAAGAATTTGTTGTACCAAGGTCAATGCCTATGATCTTTTCCATAATAATTTCCTCCTGAAAATTGTCTTATTAGTTCGCTACTTTTACCATAGCGTATCTTATGATTTTGTCGCCTTTTTTATATCCTTTTTGGAGAACTTCGGCGATTATTTGCTCTCCCAAGGTGTCGTCCTCGCAGTGGAGAACGCCGTTATGAAGGTTCGGGTCAAATTCCTCGCCGACCTCCCCGAATTCCTCGACGCCGAGCTTTGTGAGGATCTCACCGAATTTATTGAGCGTCATCGTAACGCCCTGCGACAGCTGGCTTTCGTCGGCGAATTTCATCGCCATTTCCAAGCTGTCCTTTATCGGCAGGATCGCGTTCAGGACGTCGGAGACTGCGTCGAAGTAGACGCCTTCCCTTTCCTTCTGCGCGCGCTTGCGGAAGTTGTCGTACTCCGCGAGCATTCTCGTGTATCTGTCGGTAAGCTCGGTAAGCGAAGCGTTCAGCTTTTCGTTTTCCTCGGTCAGCTTTTTGACCTCTTTTTTGCTTTCTTTTTTCGGCTTTTCCTCGATTTTTTCAGCCGAGACCGTTTCTTCGTTTATTTCGTTCTGCTTTTCTTCCACGGTAATCTATCCTTTCGCTAATTCTCGTCCTCGCCGAACGCCTCGGGAAGTGAAAGCGAGCTGTTCAGCATAAGGGAAATGTTTTGCGCTATATATTCGACGGTCGAGATGACCTTTGAATAATCCATTCTTCGCGGACCGATTATACCGATTGCGCCGACGACCTTTCCCCCAGACTTTATCTTCTGGAATACCATCGTCGAATTTTTCATTTCTTCAAGTATATTTTCGGAGCCGATAAGCACTTGAGGCCCGTCCTCGTCGAGGTCGCTGTCGGAAACGAGCTTCAGAATATCGCGTTTTTCCTCGAGCACGCCGAGCAGTTCCTTGAACTCTCTTGCATCGCTGAATTCGGGATATTCGAGCAGGTGGTTGACGCCTGCCATTTTAAGATCTCCGCCCTCGGGCTCGCCGAGCGTTTCGCAGACCGTCTTGATGACCGAGGAGATTATTCCCTCGCCCTCGCCGAAGCTTCTTTCGATCTCCATAACGAGCGAGACCGTAATCTCGTCGACACGCTTATTTGCGATCTTTGCGTTCAGCTCGTTTTCAAGCCGCGATAGCGTCTCTTCGTTTATCTCCTCGTCGGAGGTGATCTGACGGGTCTTTATATTACCCATTCCGTCGATCATAACGAGCATAAAGAGCTGCTTATCGAGAAGCACTGTCTTGAACTTCGTGATGACTGCCGTGCTCTGCTTCGGCTTGATCGCGATCGAAGTATAATTCGTAAGTCCTGCCGCGAGGCGCGTTGCGCTTTCAAGCAGCCGATCTATCTCTGCAAGACGGCTCTTTGCGAGAGCATTCATTCTTGCAAGCTCGTTTTGCGACATACGGTACTTCTGCATAAGTGAATTTACGTAGAATCGGTAGCCGCTTTCCGAAGGAACTCTGCCTGCCGACGTATACGGCTGTTCGAGATAGCCGAGCGATTCAAGCTCTGCCATTTCGTTACGAATGGTAGCAGACGAAAGGGCGATCTGCTTATTTTGCGTCAAATATTTCGAACCGACCGGCTCGCCTTCCTTGACGTGGGCTTCGATTATCGCTTTTAAAATCAGCTTTTTTCGTTCATTAAGCTCTGAACCGCCGCCTTGCACCCTTCGTTCACTTCCTTTCTGTATTTTTGGCATTTTAGCACTCGAAGGTGTTGAGTGCTAACCACGGTTATAATATACCACTATTCTTCCCGTCTGTCAAGAACGAATTTAAGATATTCTGTTAATAATTTGTAAATCAGCGGAATTTTGTTTTGAATAAGCATTCACACCACATTTTGTAGGGCGGGAGCTTGCTCGGAACCCCCAAAGCTCATTACATTCGCTTCGGGGAACCCCTCTTGCTCCCGCCGTTTCAAGACAATGTTACTTCTCTTTTACACACGGTTGCTGCGCAACCTACCTCATCCGTCTGCGACTGCGTCGCATCCACCTTCCCCTCAGGGGAAGGCAAGACGGGCGACCAATGGTCGCCCCTACAAGAACGTTCAAACGCAAAAAGGAACTCCGAAGAGTTCCTTTTTAAGTGATTATTTAAGTGCAACTGCTTTCTTTGCCTGCTCTGCGATATTCTGTGCGGTAAGACCGTACATTTCAAGCAGCGGCGGAACCTTGCCCGAACGGCCGAAGGTGTCGTTTACGCCGACACGAACTACCGGCACGGGAGCAACTTCGCATACTGCCTCGCAGACTGCCGAGCCGAGACCGCCGATGATATTGTGCTCCTCTGCGGTAACGATAGCGCCCGTTTCCTTTGCGGCTTTCACAACAAGCTCGTTATCGAGGGGCTTGATGGTATGGATATTGATAACTCTTGCGTCAATTCCGTCTGCCTTAAGGAGTTCCTTTGCTTCAAGAGCCATAGCAACGGTGATACCGGTTGCGATAATGGTAACGTCCTTACCGTCAGCAAGAGTAACGCCCTTGCCGATCTCAAACTTATAGTCCTCGCCGTTGATTACCGGTACAGCATAGCGTCCGAAGCGGAGGTAGCAGGGGCCGTCGAATTTGATAGCCGCCTCAACTGCCGCGCGAGCTTCAACGTCGTCGCAGGGGTTGATGATCGTCATACCGGGAATGGTACGCATAGTGCCGATGTCCTCGAGGCACTGGTGGGTCGCGCCGTCCTCACCGACGGTGATACCTGCGTGAGTTGCGCCGATCTTTACGTTAAGATGAGGATAACCGACGGCGTTTCTGATCTGCTCGAAAGCTCTGCCTGCCGCAAACATTGCGAAGGTGCTGACGAACGGAATCATCCCCGTCGTAGCAAGTCCTGCCGCAACTGCGACCATATTGCCTTCAGCGATACCGCAGTCGAAAAATCTTTCGGGGAACGCTTTTTTGAACTTGATAGTTTTCGTTGCTTCTGCAAGGTCTGCATCGAGGACAACGAGGTTATCGTATTTTGCTCCGAATTCTACGAGCGCGTTGCCGTAGGATTCTCTTGTTGCTATCTTATCTGCCATTTTCGTTTCCTCCTCAAATAGTTGCGATGTAGGCGTTGATCTCGTTCACTGCCTGCTCGTACTGCTCTGCGTTAGGCGCGGAGCCGTGCCACTTGACGTTGTTTTCCATAAAGGAAACGCCCTTGCCCTTGACGCAGTTGCAAATGATTGCGGTGGGCTTGCCCTCGCAAGCGTGAGCTGCCTTCACTGCCGCGTCGATCTCTTCGAGGTTATGACCGTCGATCACGATTACGTTCCAGTTGAACGCCTCGAACTTCTTGTCGATAGGCGTGGGGTCAACGACTTCGGTAACGGGTCCGTCGATCTGGAGACCGTTGAAGTCGACGAAGATGCAGAGGTTATCGAGCTTCTTATGAGCTGCGAACATAGCCGCTTCCCAAACCTGTCCTTCCTCGCACTCGCCGTCGCCGAGGATAGCGTAGGTATAGTAATTCTTATTTCTGATCTTTGCGGAAAGTGCCATTCCGCAAGCAGCGGAAATTCCGAGTCCGAGCGAGCCCGAGGTCATATCGACACCGGGAGTATGCTTCATATCAGGGTGACCCTGAAGATAGCTATCTACCTGGCGGAGAGTTTTAAGGTCTTCTCTCGGGATAAAGCCCTTGAGTGCGAGCGCCGCGTAAAGACCGGGCGCGGTGTGACCTTTCGAAAGGACGAGACGGTCGCGGTCGTCCCACTTGGGGTTATTTACGTCTACGTTCATTGCTTCGAAGTAGA
>CAZVVM010000097.1:6232-6550 GCA_964630635.1 uncultured Ruminococcus sp.
AGTAGAGGTAAGCGAGAATGTCGGAAATCGAGAGCTATCCGCCCGGATGTCCTGACGATGCGCTGAACACTCCTTCAAGTGCGCCGAGCTTTATCTCTGCACTTTTGAGCTTTAGTTCTTTGATTTTGTTCTGATCCATTGAATTGCCTCCGTTAGAGTAATTTTTACATACTATAATATTGTAACTCTTTTCTTTTGATTTGTCAAGGCAAAATGACGTTATGCGGTTATTGTTTTCTTAACTTTTCTTACTTGTGTAAGTTTTTCCACTTTTCTTTGCTCGTGCAAATGAACGAGTAGTTTTGCTTCGCAAACCTA
>CAZVVM010000098.1:0-6524 GCA_964630635.1 uncultured Ruminococcus sp.
CCCTTCGGCGAGTAATAACGAAATGGAAAAGCACCTGCTTCGGCAGGTGCTTTTTTAATGAATAATGAATGATGAATGATGAATAATGAATAATTTTCGGGCGAAGCATCGGGACGTTGTCTTGCCTCGCCCTCCGGGAGAACGGTGGAAGTGGCAAAGCCACGACGGAGAGGGAATTAAGAATTATTACAATGCCCTCTCACCGCTTCGCGGATGCTCCAAGCAGATGCCTTTGGCATCTGCGAGGGGGAGCCAATAACGCGGCGAAACGTTCAAAATTTATTGTAGGGGCGATTCACGAATCGCCCGTCGTGAGTGGTGCAATTTTGCGGGCGAACACAGTTCGCCCCTACGTAGTGGCAAGTAGAGTTATTTCCCCTCGGTACATTCATCGGCACGGCATAGGTGGAAAATTTGACGTCAAGGTCGGTATTGAAGTTATCGACGGCTTTGATCAGTCCGACGCATCCGACCTGAAATAGATCGTCGACGTTTTCCTTTCTGTTCGTAAAGCGTTGAACGATGCTCAACACCAGGCGCAGATTTCCGTCGATAAGCTTCCCACGCGCTTCTGTATCTCCTGCCTTACTCTTAAGGAGCAGTTCCCTTTTCTCCTCGTCGTTAAGTGTCGGCAGCTTTGCCGTATTTACTCCGCAAATTTCAACCTTACTGTAATACATAAAACCCCTCCGCTAAATACTGTTTTAAGTATTGACGCGGAGGAGTTTTCATTATGCAGTTAAAGCCGTTAAGGGAAAAATTGTCAGTTCTTCAAGCTATGTATCGGCGCGGGGATACGTCCGCCGCGTGCGATGAATTTTTCGCAGGAATAGGGGTTGACGTTTATTATCGGTGCGTAGCCGAGAAGTCCGCCGAAGTTGACCGTTTCGCCTATGCCCTTGCATTCAACGGGGATTATACGGACTGCGGTCGTTTTCGTGTTTGCAACGCCTATTGAGATCTCGTCTGCGATGATACCGCTGATAGTATCCGCCGTCGTATCGCCCGATACTGCGATCATATCGAGTCCGACCGAGCATACTGCCGTCATTGCTTCAAGCTTTTCGATCGTGAGCGCGCCCTTTGCGACGGCTTCGATCATTCCCGCGTCCTCGGAGACGGGAATAAACGCGCCCGAAAGACCGCCGACGAAGCTCGACGCCATTACGCCGCCTTTTTTGACTGCGTCGTTAAGAAGTGCAAGCGCGGCGGTCGTACCGGGTGCGCCGACACTTTCGAGTCCCATTCCCTCAAGAATGTGTGCAACCGAATCACCGATTGCGGGTGTCGGTGCAAGCGAAAGGTCGACTATACCGAAAGGCACTCCGAGGCGGTTTGACGCCTCGCAAGCGACGAGCTGACCCATTCTCGTGATCTTGAACGCCGTCTTTTTGATAAGGTCGGCAAGCTCGGAGAATGAGCAGTCACCCGCGCGCTTGATCGCGCTCGAAACGACGCCGGGACCCGACACTCCGACGTTAATTACGGTCTCGGGTTCGCCTACGCCGTGGAACGCGCCTGCCATAAAGGGGTTATCCTCGGGTGCATTTGCAAATACGACGAATTTCGCGCATCCGATAGACTCTCTGTCTGCGGTGAGCGACGCGGTCTTTTTGATTATGTGACCCATTCGTGCGACTGCGTCCATATTGATTCCTGCCTTGGTCGACGCGACGTTGACCGACGAGCAGACGCGCTCGGTTTCGTTAAGCGCGTACGGAATAACGTTGAGCAGCTTATCTGCGCCCTTCGTCATTCCCTTCTGCACGAGCGCGGAATATCCGCCTATGAAGTTCACGCCGAGGTCAGATGCGGCGCGGTCAAGCGTTTTAGCGAGCTTTAGGTAGCCGTCCTCGGAAATGTCTCCGCCAACAAGAGAAATAGGCGTAATCGAAATACGCTTATTTATGATCGGGATACCGTACTGCTTTTCGATGTCGCAGGCGGTAGGAACGAGCTTTTCTGCGGTCTTTGTGATCTTATCGTAGACCTTTGCGCAGAGCTTGTCTTCGTCCTCGCTTACGCAGTCGTAGAGCGAGATTCCCATCGTTACAGTTCTTATATCAAGGTTTTCCTCGCGGATCATATTGATCGTTTCGAGGATATTTTTCATATCTATCATTGAGCCCACCTCAAATACTGTGCATTGAGTTGAATATGTCCTCGTGCATCGTATGTATTACGAGCCCGTTTTCCTGTCCGAGTGCGGTCATTGTGTCGATAAACGACGAGAACGGAATCGTAAGCGTGCTTATATCAACTATCATTATCATAGCGAAATATTCGCTCAATACCGACTGCGAAATATCAACGATATTTGCCTTATATTCAGCGCAAGCGGCACTTACCTTTGCGATAATGCCCATACTGTCGCGTCCCGTTACCGAAATTACTGCTTTCATAGTGTCCTCCGAGTTTTTAATACATATATAATACTCCGTTTGGAGCAAAAAATCAATAGTTTTTCTGACGCAAAACCTCAAAACCGATTACGGTTGCCGCAGATGCCGCCGAAAGAGACGCGTCAAAATCCCGTCCGTACTCGATACGGACTATGCTGTCTGCTTTTTCGAGGATCGAACGCGAGATTCCGCGCCTTTCTCCGCCGATTATAAGAAGTATCGGGCGGGTAAGGTCTGCTTCGTATATCGGAACCGAATTTTCGATATCGGCGCAGACGACCTTATAACCCTTATTTTTGAAAACGTCAACGGCGTTCTCGAAGCTCTCGTCGGAATAAACGTCGATAAGCTCCGACGCACCCGCTGATGCGCGGCAAACGACGCCCGATGCGCTCATCCAGTTGCGCTTGCCGAGTATCACCCCGTCGGCACCTGCCGCATAGAGTGAACGGAGCGCGTAACCGAAGTTATACGGGTCCTCGATGCCCTCTATCATAACGTAAAAGCCGTTTTCCTTGACGTTCGTCTTATCGGCGGGCAAAAGGGTTCTGCCGCCGCACTCTGCGATTATACCGCCGTGGGTGTTACCCGTTGCCATACCGTCGATCGTTTCGGGATCGGTGAGCTTTATTTCAAATCCGAGTTCTTCCGCTCTGTGAGTAAGCCAGGAAAGCTCTTTCTTTTCCTTTTTTGCGCGTTCGGTAGAATAGTATACGGTCTTTATGCGTCGGTCGTTATTCCCTCTTTTCTCACACACGGAAATGAGCGTTCGAAGCGATACTATGCCTTCAAAAATATTGCTTTCAGCAAATCTTGAATATTCCTTCTTCATTTATTGTCCGCCTTGACATTATTTATTTGCTATGTTACAATGATGAAAAACGTAATGAGGTAAAATAATGAACGATACCGTGCACTTCGCCGAGCATACGACGACCAAAAAATACGAGGGAAAATATAAGCTTCATCGCTTTTTGGCGATAATCGGCTTCATTGCTTTTTTCATTCTTGTTCTCGTTATTTTATTGCTGATTATCGGTGCGGGAGCGGTTATATGGTACGTTCCTCTTGCACCGACCGCGATTTTCCTTACCAAAAAAGGTATATACGACCGTTTTTTCAACACGGAATATACTTACTCGATAGCGGGTGGAACGTTCGTACTTAAAAGAGTGAACAGCGACAGGTACGAAAAGGAGCTTATCCGCTTCAAGCTGTGCGATGCTTCGCTGATACTTCCCTACGTCGGCGATTATAAGAACGAGATCGAGCGCCTTACGCCCGGCGTAAGAATAGAGGCGGTGTCAAGTATGTCGGCACCCGACATTTACGCAATATCGGTAAACGAAACGCTTGTGTTCATTGAGGGCATTTCAAAGACCGTTCGGCTTTTCAGCCACTACAACAAGAACACGGTAGTTACAAATACAAGAGTTTGAAGCTTGCTCACGCAAGCTTCTTTTTGTCAAAATATCTTATAATAAACACAATAGCCGCAGTTACAAGCGGATATGCGAAAGCTACACAGATAACCGTCGTAAGCGTTTTCGACACAGGCGCGGGTGCTTCCCCGAGAGTTCCGTTGTTTGAAAGAACGAGTCCCGTATCGGAAACGTGAAGCATAAAGCGCTTGCCGACGTTGACTTCGCCCTTGATATCAAGAATTTTATCGCCGCTCGAATGCGAATAGGTATATTTTCCGTCACTGAAAACACCGCACGATACAGAAACCGGCTTATTGTCATACGCCCAGTTTTCAGCTACGACGATCGCGTGCTTATTTTCGGGTGTCAGCACGACGAAGATATCGTCGCCCTTCTCGCAGTAGCCCATACCCGAAAGCACGACCTTGCCGTGATTCAGTATTCCCTGTCCTACCTGTGCCTTATTAGCGTAGACACCGCCCGAATGAAGATTGTAGGTTCCGAGGTTATATACGCCTCCGCCGTATACGGCTTTTCCGAGGTTTACCGAACCCGAGTTCTGGGTAAAGATACCAAGCTCTGCGTTATATATGTTTCCGCCGTTTTCGGCGGCAGTTCCGCTGACGATAGAAAATCCTTCTCCTGTTTCAGCGTTACCGCTGTTATAAAGATTTCCGCCGTTTTTAGCGGAGTTTTCGCGGAGAACGGAGCCCGAAAGCTCAAGCTCGGAGGCATTGTATATTCCGCCGCCCATACCGTTTTCCGACTTGTTATTATTTATCGTTCCGCCCGCAATAACGGCTTTTCCGCCATTGTAAAGCGCACCGCCATTGTTTGCCGAGCATTCGGTAATTGATGCAGATAAATACTGCATCTCACCCATATTGTACACCGCGCCGCCGTTCGTTGCCTTACACCCCGACACCGACACAGCAATAAAGGTCGACTTTTTCTCCGTATATACGGCACCGCCGTCGTTCGCGGAGCAGTTTTTTACAGTACCTGAAGAAAGTGTCAAAGTGCCTGCGTTATATATTGCACCGCCCGATGACGAAGCACGGCAATTTTCAATTTCACCGCCGTACATTATAAATTCGCCCTCGTTATATACTGCACCGCCCGAACGGGACGTTGCCGCGTTCGTTATCCTGACGGAATTATACATTTCAAGCTTTGCGCCCTGCTCTATTCTGAAAACAGACCCGTCTCGGACGGTATTGCCGCCGTCAAAAACGAGGTCGGACTTATTTTCGGCAGCGGTACTGTCACCGAGGGTAAGCGTCGTTTCCTCTCCGCTCAAAACGAAAAGATCGCCGTCAAAGCTTCCTTTTATGCTCGCGCCTTCACCCACTATAACGTAGGTTCCCGACGCAATCTTCACGCTTTTGGCAAGAACAACGTCCTTGACGACGGTTATAACGCCGTTTTTATATACGATACCGCTGTTTCCGAGCGCCGAAACAAGCTCCTCGGGCGACGTCACTTCTCCGCCCGGCGCATTAGCCGTCCCGCTTGCCGTGATCGGCTCGGCAAAGGTGTTCGTCGGAATCAGGGAAATGATAAAAAACGATATGAGTAATACCGAAAATAATTTTTTGAGCATACGAACCTCCGTTAAAACGTGAGTATATTATACCATTGATTGCCCATAATGTCAAAGGGAAAGGGGCTTTTTAATGAAATAATTACAGTAATTTTATTAAATTAACAATTCATTAACCAATTTGGCGGGAAAGAGTGTATAATTAAGATGGGGATATGGTAAATCTATCCTTCCCCCGATTCACGGATACATTGTAATTAAATTAATTCATACCATAAAGGAGACAACTCAAATGACAAAAAATGTTCACGTTTTAAGTTGGATCGACGAGATGGCTGCTATGACCCAGCCCGACAAGATAGTTTGGATCGACGGTACCGAGGAACAGGCAGAAGCACTCCGCGCAGAGGCGTGCTCGACAGGCGAGCTTACAAAGCTTAACCCCGAGCTTCTTCCCAACTGCTATCTCCACCGCACCGCAATAAACGACGTTGCCCGCGTTGAGGGACGCACCTATATCTGTACTCCTACAAAGGAGGAGGCAGGCAACGTCAATAACTGGATGGAACCTTCTGAAATGTACGCAAAGCTTAAGAAGCTTTACACCGGCTCTATGAAGGGTCGTACTATGTACGTTATTCCCTACTCGATGGGCGTTGTCGGCTCCGATTTTGCAAAGTACGGCATCGAGCTTACCGACTCCATCTACGTTGTTCTCAATATGCTTATAATGACCCGTGTCGGCGTAAACGTTCTTGAGGCACTCGGCGACAGCGCTGACTATATCAAGGGTCTCCACGCAAGAGCTGATATCGATGAGGAAAACCGTTACATCACTCACTTCCCGCAGGATAACACCATTATGTCGGTCAACTCCGGCTACGGCGGAAACGTTCTTCTCGGAAAGAAGTGCTTTGCTCTCCGTATCGCTTCCTACCTCGGACGTAAAGAGGGCTGGATGGCAGAGCATATGCTCATCCTCGGCGTTGAGTATCCTAACGGCGACATCAAGTACGTTACTGCCGCTTTCCCCTCTGCTTGCGGTAAGACCAACCTCGCAATGCTCATTCCCCCCAAGATGCTCGCTGATAAGGGCTACAAGGTATGGTGCGTAGGCGACGATATCGCTTGGCTCCGTGTCAACAAGGAAGACGG
>CAZVVM010000099.1:0-6450 GCA_964630635.1 uncultured Ruminococcus sp.
AAGCTCGGAACCCCCAAAACTCGCGTTCGCTCGTTTCGGGGAACCCCACGCGCTCCCGCCGTGTAAAAACGATGTTGCATTCCTTGAGAACGGCGGGAGCAAGCCCCCGCCCTATAAACAACGTGGCAAAACGATTGAATGTTCCCGTAGGGGCGAACTGCCTTCGCCTGTTCGTTCGCTGCTCATTTGCGGGCGAACACAGTTCGCCCCTACGAGGACATTCCATAACTTGAAAACGCAAACCAAAACCGCAGAGGTTATCTAACCCCTGCGGTTTTTGTTATTTAGACATACAAAGAACCATTATTGCCTTCTGTGCGTGGAGACGGTTTTCCGCCTCGTCGAAAATCTCGTTTGCGTGAGACTCGAAAACGTCGGCGGTGATCTCCTCGCCGCGGTGCGCGGGGAGGCAGTGCATAACCATTGCGTCGGACTTTGCAACCGACATAACGGAAGAATTGATCTGATAATTCTTAAATATTTCCTTGCGCTGTGCGGCTTCGGCTTCCTGACCCATCGACGCCCAGACGTCGGTGTAGAGCGCGTCTGCGTCGGACGCAGCTTCCTCGATGCTTTCGGTGCAGGTGAACTTGCCGTTCTCCGAAGCCCACTTCATAATGTCGGCATCCGGCTCATAGCCCTTCGGGCAAGCAACGGCAACTTCCATTCCCGTCTTGATTCCGCCGACGATGAGGGAGTTTGCCATATTGTTTCCGTCACCGATGTAGGTGAGCTTTCTGCCGTCAAGGTTGCCCTTGTGCTCGCGGATCGTCTGAAGGTCAGCCATTACCTGACAGGGGTGGCAGTAGTCGGTAAGACCGTTGATTATCGGGATAGAGCCGTAGGTGGCAAGATCCTCGACCTCCTTCTGCGCAAAGGTGCGGATCATAATTCCGTCAAGATAGCGCGAAAGAACACGCACGGTGACCACAATCGGCTCACCGCGTCCGATCTGAAGATCGCGCGAGGACAGGAACAGTCCCGATCCGCCGAGATCGTGAATGCCGACCTCGAACGATACTCTTGTACGGGTCGACGACTTCGAGAATATCATTCCGAGCGTCATTCCGTTCAGCAGCTTGTGTTCGATTCCGTGCTTTCTTTCGTATTTGAGCTTGTCTGCGAGGTCAAGCGCCTGCATTATTTCTTCTGTTGACCAGTCTGACAATTTAAGAAAATGTTTCATAGTATTTATGAAGAAAACTTTTTGAAAAAAGTTTTCTTCATGCTCCTTTCAAAAACTTTTGTACTGCGAAAAACTACCGTTTTTCGCGAGCGGTTTGGCGCTTTCGGATTACGCGTCATCCTGAGCGGAGTCCCGCCGAGATTCCGCCTGCGGCGATTTTGCTAACGCAAAATTTCGATTTCGGACTTCGTCCTTCACTCAGAATGACGGCGGCGGGACGCAGTCGAACCCGCAGGGCGATGCCGTATTCGGCATCGGGATCTGGTTTAGACTATGTCACTCCAAAAATGCTTCTATATATTTGACCTGTCTTTCAAACGATTCCTCGCCGCAGCCGCCGAGTGAATTGCGCTTCATTACGCAGGTCTCAAGGGAAATTGCGTCGTAGAGATCGGAGTCAAAATTGGGGTTATACTTCTTATATTCCTCGATCGGAAGCTCGTCAAGAACTGTTCCGTATTCGATACAATGCGCAACGAGCTGACCGACTATTTTGTAAGCCGAACGGAAGGGGAGACCCTTGCCGACGAGGTAATCGGCGAGGTCGGTCGCGTTTATAAAGCCCTTTTGCGCATGCTTATACATATTTTCGGGTATCGGCTTCATCGTTTCTATCATCGGCGCGAATACCGAAAGGCACTTTTTGACCGTCTCGATTGCGTCGAATACTGATTCCTTGTCCTCCTGCATATCCTTGTTATATGCGAGAGGCAGACCTTTAAGAACGGTGAGAAGTCCCATAAGATCGCCGTAAACGCGTCCCGTTTTGCCTCTTACGAGCTCCGCCATATCGGGGTTCTTCTTCTGGGGCATAATAGACGAGCCCGTCGTGTAGGAATCGTCAAGCTCGACGAACTTGAATTCCCAGCTCGACCAGAGGATTACTTCCTCGGAAAAACGCGAGAGGTGCGTCATAATGAGCGAGCAGGCGGAGAGAAGCTCCACTGCAAAATCACGGTCGGAAACGCCGTCGATGCTGTTCTCACAGATGCCGTCGAAGCCGAGCTTTTCGGCGGTGTAGAGACGGTCTGTCGGGTACGTCGTTCCCGCAAGGGCACAGGAGCCGAGCGGCGAATAATTCATTCGCTTTTTGCAGTCGTTAAGACGCCCGATGTCGCGCGTGAACATCATTCCGTAAGCGAGCAGATGGTGAGCAAAGGTTATCGGCTGTGCGCGCTGAAGATGCGTATAACCCGGCATTATGAGCGTTTTTCCGTTTTTCGCCTGCGTGAGAATTGCACCGATCAGCTTGCGGAGAAGCGAAATAATTTCGTCTATCTCGTCTCTTAGATACATTCTGACGTCAAGGGCGACCTGGTCGTTACGGCTTCTTGCCGTGTGAAGCTTCTTGCCGACCTCTCCTATGCGCTTCGTCAGCTCCGCCTCGACGAACATATGAATGTCCTCGGCGTCAAGGTCAATGTCAAGCTTGCCGTCGTTCAGATCGTCAAGAATAGAGCAAAGACCGTCGGAGATCTTTTCGCACTCGTCCTTCGTTATAATGCCGCATTTCGCCAGCATCGAAGCGTGCGCCAAGCTTCCCGTTATGTCCTGCTTATACATTTTGCAGTCGAAGCTGATCGACGAGTTGAAATCGTCGGCTTCCTTGTCAAGCGCCTTTACGAAGCGCCCTGCCCACATTTTTTCCATAATTACTCCTTACCCAAAGGGCTCCGCCCTTTGGAAACCCGCCAAACTTTTTGAAAAAAGTTTGGATCAAAAACTTTTGTACAGCGAAAAACTGCGTTTTTCGCTGTGATGGGCGATAAAACTTATCACCATATTTGTAGGGCGGGGGTTTACTCCCGCCGTTACATAAACAATGTTACTTTTTTCGCAGGTCTGATGACCTGCGTGCGGCGGGAGCAAGCCCCCGCCCTACGGAATAAGCACCTATATTCCTCAAATATCTATAAAACACAATTCGCCGAAAACGGAGTTTTCGGCAGTTTAAAGGTTTTTGAAGGGTGCGGGAAACTTTTTGCAAAAAGTTTCCCGCGTCTTTCCTTACTTCTTGTTTTTAGCGTCGACCTGTGCCTGAACCTTGATCGGGAGACCGAAGAGGTTGATGAAGCCGGTTGCGTCGGACTGGTCGTAGACGTTATCCTCACCGAAGGTTGCGATCTCTTCGGAATAGAGGGAGTAGTCGGACCAAGCGCCCGCCTTGATGATGTTACCCTTGTAGAGCTTAAGCTTTACCTTACCGGTAACCTTCTCCTGCGTCTTATCGACGAATGCGGAGAGCGCCTCGCGGAGAGGAGTGAACCACTGACCGTTATATACGAGGTCAGCGAAGGTGATAGCAAGCTCCTGCTTCTTGTGAGCAGTCATCTTGTCAAGACAAAGGGTCTCGAGGTAGTTGTGAGCGAAGTAGAGAATTTCTCCGCCGGGAGTCTCGTAAACGCCGCGGCACTTCATACCGACGAGACGGTTTTCGACGATGTCAAGAAGACCTATTCCGTTCTTACCGCCGAGCTCGTTGAGCTTGAGAATGATGTTCTTTGCGGACATCTTTTCGCCGTCGATAGCGGTAGGAATACCCTTTTCGAAATCGAGGGTAACGTATGTCGGCTCGTCGGGTGCCTTGAAGGGCGAAACGCCAAGCTCGAGGAAGCCGTCCTTATCGTAAAGCGGCTCGTTGCCTGCGTCCTCGAGATCCATTCCCTCGTGGGAAAGGTGCCAGAGGTTCTTATCCTTCGAGTAGTTAGTCTCGCGGTTTATCTTGAGAGGTACGTTATGCGCTTCCGCATAGTCGATCTCCTCTTCACGGCTCTTGATGTCCCACTCACGCCAGGGAGCGATTATCGGCATATCGGGGCAGAAGTGCTTGAGAGTAAGCTCGAAACGAACCTGGTCGTTACCCTTACCGGTACAGCCGTGGCAGATCGCGTCTGCGTTTTCCTTGATAGCGATCTCTGCAAGACCCTTTGCGATGCAGGGACGAGCGTGAGAGGTGCCGAGGAGATACTCCTCGTACTTCGCGCCTGCCTTGACGCAGGGCATAATGTAGTTATCGACGTAATCGTCGGTAAGGTCGAGAACGTAGAGCTTCGACGCGCCCGTCTTGAGCGCCTTTTCTTCAAGGCCTTCAAGCTCGTCTGCCTGTCCGACGTTACCGGAAACGGCGATTACCTCGCAGTTGTTGTAATTTTCCTTGAGCCACGGGATGATGATCGAGGTGTCGAGACCGCCCGAGTACGCAAGAACTACCTTTTTAATGTTTTTCTTATCCATAATATATATCCTTTCAGTTTGACCTGTTTTTGTCATCTGCATAATTATACATCCGAGTTGCATAAAAATCAAGGGGCTTTGCAAAAATATTTATTTTTTATCGGTTTATACATTGAATATACCGATTTATGCAGATTTTTGTGCATATTCTCAACAAAAGCACCGCTCGGCGGTGCTTTTGCGTTTATTACTCTACGTCGGGAAGTACTACCTCGGAGTCGTCCTTGGGCATAAACTGTCCGAGAGCGCTGTTTTCGATTTTATCCATAATATAGCTGAATTCGTCGCCGGTTACGTCAAGAATGCTCTTGAAATCGGTGGGGAATTCGGGGATCGTTCCGCCGATCTCGGTCTCAACGGTTACGTCGAGCGCAAGGGTATTTCCGAACGCGGTAGCGGAAGTAAGGGTAAGTGTCGACTTGTTTTCTGCGGTCGTTATATTGCCTGCGACAGTCACGTCGTAGGGGCCCTCAACGTCGTCGTTCACACGGACGGTAACGGAATACTTGCCGTCCTTGACCGAAGTTCTGAAGATCGGCTCTGCGTATGCGTTATTATCAGTTATCTCAACTCGGCTGACCTCAAATACGTCTGCGCCGTCAATCGTCTTGTTTTCAAATACGATCTTTTGCTCCTGTCTGTGGAAAGCGCCGTCAACGGTAATGGAAGAGGAGAATCCGATCTCGGTCTTTCCTTCCTCTTCGGCGTTGAAGAACACCTTCGTGGTGGAGTCCTGTGATTTATACTCAATGGAGATACCGTTGAGAATGTTGTCCTTGTTAGCGTTCACCTCTGCCTTGAAGGTGAAGGGGGAAGCGTCGAGCATATCGTAAAGAGCTCTTGCACTTTCGTCGGAGAAGAGAGCGTCAAGCAGTGCGCCTGCCTCTTCATTGCTCATTCCGCTCGAAACGAGAACGCCTTCGACGATGCTCTTGAGATCCTTATCCTTTTTGAGGGATGCGAAAACGTCTTTGATAAGCTTCTTTGCGCTGTCGGTATTGAACTCGACCGTTACGGTCACCTTGTCGCCGGTCTTGACGTTGCTCTTGCAAGTGCCTGCAGCGGCGTCGGTGATGATCTTTGCGTACTTTTCAAGAATGGAATATACCTTCTCGGGGTTGGTTCCGTCGAGAAGCGAGTTGATTCCGGTAAGGGTGCCGAGCAGACCGCTTACGGACATACCTTCTTCCGCAGTGCCGTCATCGGTCACGGGAGCAGCTTCGGGGGCAAGCATGGTGCCGAAAAGGTTCATAAGAGTGCCCATATCGGTAAGCTGGAAGCCGTACTTGGTCGTACCGATCACGCTTGAGCCGACGATGACGGAAAGACCTGCGTTATATACGGAAAGGTCGAACTTTCCGTTATCGAGAGTGATCTCGGCAGTGGAAGCGCTTTCGCCGCTCGTTCCCGTGATAAGCGTCATTTCTGCGCCGACGAAGTGCGGGATAGCAAGGTCGGGGGTATTGTTGAACGTGATTTTAGAGGTGGTCGTCTGCACCTCGCCGTCCTCAAGCCCGGAAAACGTTGCTTCAAAAATCTTTTCGAGATACTTAACGACCTGCGATTCCTTTTTTTCGGGTGCGCAGGAAGTGCAAAGCGCGCCAAGGACGAGCACGGTCGCCATAAGAAGGGAAATTACTGATGTAAGTCTGGTTCTCATATTATAATCCTTTCAGAAGATAACTCTTAGAAATTCTATCACAGGGTGCGGTTTTTGTCAAGTTTTGCGATGATATTTGTTTAGAATTTGTTTAGTAAATGTTTCCTCATTATTATATGACGTGTTTGGCTGGGTGATATTTTTTCCGCTTTTCTTTGCTTGTGCAAATAAAAAGAGTAGTTTTGCTTCGCAAACCTACCGCAAAAGAAAGCACACCGAGGTAAATTTGTGAAATTTACCTCTTGGGGCGTAAACCGATGAAAATTTGCGAAGGCAAATTTTCACGCGTTTTCCCCTTTGGAAACCCCTTTCGTTCGCCCGTGTCATTCTGAGCGAAGTGTCGCCAGACCCATTCGACTACGCTTCGCTC
>CAZVVM010000100.1:0-6257 GCA_964630635.1 uncultured Ruminococcus sp.
TACCGACGTCGTAAAAACGGCTGTCGAGCGAGTTATTACGGTTGTCACCCATAACGAACACGTGTCCCTTTGGAATAACGATCTCGTCGGTATCGTATTGCCAGTCGACCATCATACCCTCTCCGATAACGAGATACGGCTCATCGAGCGGGAAGCCGTTTACGTATATCTTCCAGTTTTCGCGGTCAAGGCGTACCGTTTGTCCCTCCGTTGCGATAATACGCTTTACGAGCGGCTTGTCAAGACCGTATTTTACAGACTGACATACGATAATGTCGCCCTGCTTCGGCGTATAGAATATCTGACGCACCAGGAGCTTATCGTTATTAGACAGCGTCGGATACATCGAATTTCCTTCAACGACCGCGATACGCGCTACGAACGAGAAAAGTATAAACACAGCCGCCACCGAAACGATAAATATTTCAAGCCATTCGAAGACCGTCTGCGACGGCTTTCTCGGTTCAAATTCAATTTCTCTGTTATGATCGTAATTTATCAAGATGTTTTCCGCCTTAATAATTATTTTATAAGAATGGACATCAGATCGTGTCCACGGGGTATATAGTAATTCTTATCTGCCGCACTCTTTTCGCAGAAGCAGTCAACGCCGTTTACTTCTTCATTCGAGCGGTATATCATAAAAGGAACGGGATCAAGAGTATGCGTTCTTTTCACGATGGGCGTAGGGTGATCGGGCAGGATCATTATTGAAAATTCCTCACCGCAGCTCTTCAAATATTCGTATATCGGCTTAAGTATTCTTTCGCTGATATGACCGATACTTGTGATCTTGTTCTCGGTTTCTGCACGGTGTCCGCACTCGTCGGGACCTTCAACGTGAACGTACACGAGGTCTTTTCCGCGCTTGAACGCGTCGATGGCGGCGTTTGCCTTGCCCTCGTAATTCGTTTTATAGTTACCCGTCGCGCCCTCAACGTCGACGGACTCCATTTCGGCACAAATTCCAATTCCCTTTATAAGGTCGACTGCCGAAATAACCGTAGCGTTAAGCCCCCACTTTTCCTTAAACGAGGACAATGCGGGCTTCTCACCGGGGCTCCATAGCCAGATCGAGTTTGCCGGCTTTAGTCCGCGCGCCTTGCGGGCGAGATTTACGGGATGATCCTTCAAAACTTCATAGCTTTCGCGTATGAGCGTAGCGTACGGCTCGGGAGGCATTATATCCTTAACTCCCTTGCCGAGGTGATCGTGAGGACGGTTAAACTCCTCGTATGCGGGCGGATCGTTCCATATCATACAGTGACGGTAGCTGACGCCGGGATAGAAAGCTCTCTTATCGGTCTTGAATTTCTCGTGAAGCGCTTTTATAAGCTCGGCTGCCTCTTCCGTCGTAATCTCATCGGCAGAATGGTCGAGCATTATTTTATCGTCGTAATTCTCCTCGTCCTCGGAAACGGTGACGACGTTACAGCGGAACGCAATATCTCCCTCGTTCATCGTCAGGCGCATCGACATCGCCTCAAGCGGCGAGCGTCCCTTCGAATATATAGCAGGGTCGTACGAGAGGATCGCAAGATTTGCAGTATCGCTCTCGGGAACCATATGCGACGGGACGTTGGAAACGGTACCGACTGTCGACACCCTTGCAAGCGCGTCAAGAGTCGGCTTGTCTGCACACTCAAAGGGGGTTTTGCCGCCAAGCGATTCTATCGGATAATCTGCCGCGCCGTCGGGGATAAGTACAAGATATTTCATATATTCGCCTTCTTTTGTGATACTATACTCCTCATTATATCACATAGTCTTAAATTATACAAGTAAAAATTTAATTATTTTAAGCAAACATAGAATAAAAAACTGCCGAAAAGCGGTGCTTTTCGGCAGCTTCGAATTTTAATTCGGAACCATTACGGAATACCTTCCGCCATTTAGAGTAAACTCAAGTCTTTCGCCGTTGCGTATTGCCTTAAGATCGTCCTTCGTCATCTCAAGACCGCCTAAATACAGCACGTCCTTTTCCGATACTATGCTTACTTTTGCGCATGCACCATCGGGAATAACGAAATCGTATACGAAGCTTCCGTTTTCGTTTTTCCAGCCGCTTTCTATCCGTCCCGCGCGGGAATTATAGGTAGCGCGAGCAGAGTTTATTCTCTTTTGTCCGCTCGGCAGAGTCTTGCGGAAGTCTGGGTTAGGCGCGAGAATAAACGTTTTGAACGCGGGGTTTTCGGGATCGGGATTTATGCCGCATATTCCACTGTAAAACCATTCCGCGACTGCGCCGTATGAGTAGTGATTAAAGGAGTTCATAGAGACGTCGCCGAAGCCCTTTTCCTTGGTATAGGAATTCCATCTTTCCCATATCGTCGTTGCGCCTTGACGTACAGAGTAGAGCCAGCTCGGATCCTTCGTTTGAAGAAGAAGCGAATAAGCAAGATCGTTAAGACCTACCTTGCACAGCGTCTGATTCAGTATACCCGTTCCGACAAAGCCGGTGCTCAGAGTATAGTCGTTATCGGTAATAAGCTTACAAAGCTCGGATATAAACGATTCCCTCATTTGACCGTCGACCATATCGAAGGCAAGCGGAAGAAGATGCGAGGTCTGTGTTCTGACGGTCAGTTTGCCGTCCTTTACGTACTTTTGTTTCCAGTAAGCAATAATGCGCTCACGAAGTTCGTCATAGTACATTGCTCGGTCATTTTTACCGATGATCTTCGAAAAACGGCTCATAAGTAGCGCGTCGTAGGCATAGTAGCAGACGCTTATATATTTTTCGTCGGTAACGTCGTAATTGAGCCAGTCGCCAAACGTCGGTCTGGGACCGTCAAGACCGTATCTTTCGAGATGCTTCATATAACTTTCCATTGAGTCGTAGTGCTCGGAAACAATGGACTTATCTCCGTATACGAGCCACAGACGGTAAGGCACTATGAGTGCCGCATCGCCCCACGCGGCATCAGCGTATTGAGGCCAGCCAAGGAACGGTATAACGCAGGAATACGCTCCTTCTATCGTTGTTTGCGAATCTCTTGCGTCGCAGAGCCACTTGCGCATAAATTTCTCAATATCCGCCATATAAGTCGCGGCACCGCAGAATATATGAGTGTCACCCGTCCAGCCGAGACGCTCGTCACGTTGCGGACAGTCGGTCGGAATCGACAGATAATTACCTCTCATTCCCCAAACGGCGTTCGAATAAAGGCGGTTGACCTCGTCGTTATCACAGACAAACGTTCCCGTTTCGGTCAAAGCAGAGCCGACGACCTCGCCTGTAACGCCGTGAATGGTAACGTCGCGGTCGGCAAAGATTTCAACGTATCGGAAGCCGAAAAATACGTGCGTAGGAGAATATACAGCACTTTCCTCACCCGACGAAATGCAGATATAACGAGCCAAAGCGAAGCGATAATTTTCAATATACAAACTTCCCTCGGGGCCGTCGTTTCCGCGGCTGCGGTCACCGCTGTCGTTGAGCATCTCGGCAAAAAGAGTTTCAACTCTCGTTCCGCGCTCGGCGGTCAGCTCATATTTAGGCCAACCGACCATATTCTGACCGAAGTCGATGACGAGATGTTCTCCTGCTTTAATGAATATATCCTTGCAACCGTTTTTGTACTCGGACACCTTTTGCACAGCGCCCATATCGCTTCCGTTATCGAATGTGCCGTCATAAATATAACCGTATACGGGAGAAAGCGAAAGCTCGTCTCTTACGCGCACGTCCTCGCCCTCAAAGGGTACTATCTCGCCCTCAAAGCCGTCGAAAAGCACGGCGTTTTCCCAAGTATAATACTCGGGGTCTACCGACGGATGAGGAAGCGTCATATCGCTGTACTGTCCGTCCCATATATCGGCACGGCGCACCTGTCCGCCGACCATCGTTTCCCAGCTTTCATCGGAAGAAATAAGCTCGCTTCTGCCGTCACGGTAAAGGATCTCTATCTCGCCCGCAAAGGCGTTCGGCTTGAATTCGTAAACGCCGAAGCTTATGCGTCCGTTCCACCATCCCGATGCAACGTCGCATACGAAAACGTTGTTCTCACGGCACATTTCGGTTATATCGTATTCGGATTCAAACACCCTGCATCTGTAATCCGTCCAGCCGGGCAGCATCTCGTCGTAAATAACTTTGCCGTCTGTATTTTTGCCGACGCGCTTACCGTTTATATACAAACGGAATACTCCGAGCGCAGTCGCACGCAGAATGACGCGTTCGACTCCTTCACCGAGCGAAAATTCCTTTTTAATATTCAGAATTCCGTCACCCGGCTCAAGTGTCAGCGTTCGTCTGTTTCTTCCCTCAATTCTTTCGGTAAAAGAAGCTGAATGACCGTTTTTCGTAATAAATTTCGCGTTTTTCATTTTGACCTCCGATTGTCGAGTATTCAATATGATTATACCATTCAGGGAGAGCATGTCAATGTCGTTTTTTAATCTGAAAAGCGTTTATATTTAATATTTTCTTTGTTTTCCCACTTGAAAATCAGATTGGGATGTAGTATAATGTAATATGGTTTATAATAACCGAACATTAACGAAAGGTAGTGCTGATAATTGAGCGCAGTAAGAAACTTTGTAATAACGCTCCTTATATCGCTTTTGATATTCGGGCTTGTAGCGTTCGGTATTCTTGAATTTGCAAATTCCGCATTCAGTTCGGGCGGCGCGAAAAACGACGGTGACGGCGAAGGCAACGGCGGAGAGACTACGACAGCTCCCCCCGATCTTTCTCTCCCTCCCGACGGGTTCGACTCTATAAAGGGAGAGAGTATGACGGTCCTGTTTATCGGTACCGACTATCTGCCGAACGTTTATTACGACTACGAATACGCAGACAAGCGCCCGGACGGATTTGACGGCGAGATAAGAGAGATTGAGACCGATACGATCATTCTTGCGAGAATAAACAAGGAAACGGGCGAGGCGATATTCTGCCCGATTCCCGCAATTACAGAGATTACGATAAACGGTCACTCGACGACACTTGAAAAGCTGTATTACAAAAAAGGAATTTCAGCCCTGCGCGAGCAGGTAACGGCGCTGACGGGATTGCCGATTGATTTCCACGCAATAGTTACCCTCGACGGTCTTTCATACATAATAGACGATCTCGGCGGAATCGAGTTCCACGTTCCGCAGGATATGAACTACGTTGATCTCGATCAGCAGATCGAAATTGATCTGAAGTCGGGAACACAGCTCCTTGACGGTAAAAACGCAACCGATATGCTCCGTTACTGGTCTTACGCCGACGAGGACGTGAGCCGTCGACGTGTCGGATGCAACTTCCTTAAGGCGATCATCAAGAAGGTAATGACGGATATTCCGATGAACGACGCGGCAAGTGCTTACTTGAAGTATCAGGATTACATAAGCACAGACCTGACGCTTAATATGTTAAACGAACACGCAGACCTCATATTCGCATATCCGAAATTAACGATAAGAGATTACACATACCCCGGAACGACGTCCGGAACAGGGCTTGACGCCGTGTTTACGCCGAACATTTCAAAGGCAACAGAATTTTTTGACGCATATAAATTCAAGGGTTAAGATACATAGCACAGAAAGGACAGAAAAATGCTTAACACAGAAAAAACAATGGACAAAATAGTCACTCTTTGCAAGGGCAGAGGTTTCATATTCGCGGGTTCCGAAATCTACGGCGGTCTTGCTAATACATGGGATTACGGTCCTCTCGGAGTCGAGCTTAAGAATAACGTAAAGCGCGCTTGGTGGAAGAAGTTCGTTCAAGAGAATAAGTATAACGTCGGTCTTGACGCGGCTATTCTTATGAACCCCCAGACCTGGGTAGCATCGGGACATCTTGCGGGCTTCTCCGATCCCCTTATGGACTGTAAGGAATGTAAGGAGCGCTTCCGCGCTGACAAGCTTATCGAGGATTGGTGCGCTGAAAACAACTACACTCTTCCGAAGCCCATCGACGCTTTCTCGCAGGAGGAAATGAAGAATTTCGTTGAGGATAACAATATCTCCTGCCCCACCTGCGGTAAGCATAACTTTACCGACATCCGTCAGTTTAACCTTATGTTCAAGACCTTTCAGGGCGTAACAGAGGACGCTAAAAACACCGTTTATCTCCGTCCCGAGACCGCACAGGGTATCTTCACAAACTTCGTAAACGTTCAGAGAACGACGAGAAAGAAGCTCCCCTTCGGTATCGGACAGATCGGCAAGTCCTTCCGTAACGAGATCACTCCCGGTAACTTCATCTTCCGCGTTCGTGAGTTCGAGCAGATGGAGCTTGAGTTCTTCTGCAAGCCCGG
>CAZVVM010000101.1:0-6131 GCA_964630635.1 uncultured Ruminococcus sp.
AACGGCAGCAAGGGCGAGACCGGAGACGCAACCGATATTGGACTTGAAGCGGGAGAAGCAGAATATTCGGTCAAGCAGAGCCGACATCCGGATAGCTCGCAGAATCACGCGTATCAGCGCGGCGGTGTATCTCTCGGCGGAAACACGCAGGCGGGCGTAACCGAGGAGGAATATAACGCAAGCGACAAGTATAAGCAGTGGGACGGCACGAAGTTCCTTGAGTGGCTTGAAACATTCGGTTTTCAGCTTGCCTGGGGCGACGGTTCAAAAGCAAGAGGTCGCAACTCAATGGCAGGTAACGAGGGCTGTGAGGCGAATGCCAAAAACTCGTCTGCGCTCGGGCTCAAGGTTATCGTAGATTTTCTTAACGGATTTGGCGCAGGACAGTATAACGAGAATCTTCCCGACAGTCTTGTAGAATTTGGTTGCGGCAACTCGGGCTGGAAACAAAACGGCTTCGCTATGGACACGACGGGTACGATTAAAACCCGTACCGTTCGCCCGAAGGCGTCGGGGTCGTTTGACCTCGGCGCGTCAAACTTTGTTTGGCGATACATATATGCTTTTTACATAAAAGCGCAGTCGTCGATAGAAACGCCGCTTATCACGGCGACCAAAGCGAAAGTAACTACCGCGCCGACGGAAGATACCGACGTCGTGCGGCTTACAGACCTGCCCGACGTCGGACTTGAAGCCGGCACAGGAAATAACGCGACACAACAGGTATCAACGACGGCATCGGGCGAGTATTCTTTCGCCAAAGGATATAAGTCGAAGGCAAGCGGAAGCAAAGCAAGCGCGGAAGGGTCGGCAGGCGAGGCAGCCGGAGAAGCGTCGCACGTTGAAGGACTTCGAACGATAGCAACGGGGCAAGGCGCGCACGCCGAAGGACGTTCAAGCGGATATTTATCCGACTATGCTAACGCGAATGAAGCGGCGCAAAGCGGCAATTTTACTGCGGCTACGGGGGACGGCTCACACGCAGAAGGGCGAAACACTCAAGCAATCGGCGCATACTCGCACACAGAAGGAAAGAACACAAAGGCAAGTGAAGAAAATGCACACGCAGAAGGTTATAATACAACCGCAAGCGGAAAGAATGCACACGCAGAAGGCGGCAGCGCTGCGGCTTCTGCCGACAATTCACACGCCGAGGGTTCTAATACACTCGCAAAGGCGAACGGCGCACACGCCGAAGGAACGGACACAAATGCGTCGGGTATTGCCGCACACGCGGAGGGTAATATGACGACCGCAAAGGGAGAATACTCCCACGCCGAGGGATTTACCACTTCCGCAGGCGGTCAAGGTTCACACGCGGAAGGTAGGAACACGGAGGCGAAAGGCGACAATGCACACGCGGAGGGTTATGCAAGCGTAGCACTCGGAGTGAACGCTCACGCAGAGGGCGGAGCTACTTACGCGAGCGGTGAATGCGCACACGCGGAGGGTAACGATACGACCGCTTCGGGGATAAACGCACACGCGGAGGGAAACAGCACGGTTGCGAGCGGAAACGACTCCCACGCCGAGGGCTATGAAGCAAAAGCTATCGGCAAAAATACTCACGCAGAGGGTTGTCAGACACAGGCGACAAACGACCACGCTCACGCTGAAGGTAATGAAACTATTGCTAGTGGGACTGAATCACATGCTGAAGGTTATAATACAACAGCTTCGGGTAAGCAGTCGCACGCAGAAGGCGCTTCGACCACCGCGTCACACGACCGCTCACACGCCGAGGGCTACGGTACGAGGACGAGCGCAACGGATCAGCACGTTGAAGGCAGATGGAACAAAGACGAGCCGACGGCATTCCATATCACCGGTTGCGGTTCGAGCGATACTGACCTTGACAACTGCTTTACGTCGGGCGTGACCGAGGACGGTCATAAGTACTTAAAGATCGGCGACACTATGCTGACCGAGGGGCAGCTTATCAAGCTGCTTGCGCTTATAAGCTGAACGCATAATTTTTCACAAGGGTAGGATTTAATATATTCTACCCCATATAGTACAATAAAATCATCAAACGAAAGGAGCGGGACTTATGACGTGGGAGATCGTTGCCGGGATAATTACGCTGTTCACATTTATCGGCTTGATAGGGGCGTGGGTGAGCAAGCTTTCAAAGACGCTCGGCGTTCTCGAAAATACCATTCAGATATTGAATCAGACCATAGGCGAGTTCAAAAAGAACAGTCACGTGACGCACGAAAAGCTTTTTGAACGACTGAACAAAGACGAAAAAACACTTGAAAATCACGAGGTCAGAATAAAAGACCTTGAAAAAGAAAGGGGAAAGTAAAATGAAAAAGAATTTTCTTAAATGGCTCAAGGCAGCGGGGATCCGCGCGGTGAAGACGGTAGCTCAGACGGCGATAGCAGTTATCGGAACGTCGGCGATGCTTGACGAAGTCAACTGGATAGCGGTGCTTTCCGCATCGGCTCTCTCGGGAGTTCTTTCGCTTCTGACGAGCGTTGCAGGGCTGCCCGAGGTGAAGAAGGTAAATGCCGAGGGCGAGGAAATCAATAAGGGCTACGACGGGGAGGACGGCGAATGAGCGTAATAACCTGTATGCACACGCAGAGCCGTTGTTACGGCGTTAAGCGTAAGTCCGCGAAGCCCATCGGCATCGTCGTACATAGCACGGGCGCGAATAACCCGTCGATAAAGCGTTGGTCACAGCCGTCGGATAACGATCCGAAGCGCGGAGAGCTTCTTAAGCTCCTCGGCACGAATCAGTACGGGAACCATTGGAACCGCGCTGCCGCGAGCAAGGCGGTTCATTACGTGATCGGCAAGCTTGCTGACGGCACTGTGGCGACGGTGCAGAACCTTCCTGAAGACATCGCCTGCTGGGGCGCGGGCAAAGGTAAAAAGGGATCATACAATTACGACCCCGTTGCACATATTCAGTTCGAGATATGCGAGGACAACCTTTGGGGAGAGAGCTACTTCCGCGCGGTCTACAAAGAAGCAACCGAGCTTTGCGCAGATATCTGTCACCGTCACGGTTGGGACACGTCGGTTATCGTCTCACATAAGGAAGCACACGCGAAAGGGTACGGCTCAAACCACGCCGATATCGACCATTGGCTCAAGAACTTCAAGCTCACTATGAAAGACTTCCGCGCAGAGGTGCAGCGACTTCTTGATGAGATGAAGATCAAGCCGACTCCCGAAGAAATTATCGAGGAACCTGTTCCCGAACCTGTTCCCGAAGAGTTCAAGCCGTACAAAGTGAAAGTCAACACCAAGTCGGGCGTGAAGATACGCTCCGGCGCGGGAACGAACTATGCAAAAGTCGGCGCGATAAAGAACGGCACCGCCGTCACCATCGTCGAGGAATCTACGGGGGCAGGCGCGAAGCTCTGGGGCAAGCTCTCCGACGGCAGAGGGTGGATAGCGGTGGATTATTGCGTGAAAGTATGAAAGAAAGGATAAAAGAAAATGGCGATTAAAAACGCATCATTTATAAACCGCGCCAGCTTGAACAATGCAAGTTCCGATTTTGAAAGGAATGCGAGAAATAACATTTCAGAATTGGAAAAACAATTTGCTCAACATCAATACCACCCAAACGGAGATCATCGAACCGCCGAAGAAAAATCAAAACAAGAGCGAGAATTTGTGATGACACAGCTGCCGGATGAATATAAAGATTTTTACAAATCACTATATCCTACTGTCTATGCGCCAGCAGCAAACTCGGAAAAAATCAAACAAACGACAATTCCCGGATACACGGCAGAAGAACGCGAAAAATTGCTTGGAATATCAAAGCCGATTGTAAACACTTCTCCAAGTACCGATACTTCGTCGGGAACAACCACCGACACTAATACGTCGACAGGAACAACTCCAAGCACGAGCGGCGAGCAGAGCGACGGAAGTTATTCCTTCAAAGACTATGACGATCTTATGAGCTTCATATCCGGGATGCAAAACCAGGCGGGCGAAGGTCACGATATCTACAAAGGGCAGATGTTGAGCGCATCCGATTACACCGACGATTTTGCAAAGTGGTTGCAAGACGTAAGAGACATTGTTATGAAAGAAGTCCAAGCGAACCCTCTTGAAACCGATTGGGGCAAGGGAATCCTCGATTACTACGGCGTTCTCGGCGACAATTCCGCAAACGCAGTAAACGCGGCTACGGCAGGCGAAAACGCGGGCAACATTGATTCCTTCGCCGCCGCGAATGCTGAAAGACAGAGAGTATCAAAACTCGGTCAAGGCATTCAGTCGGTAATGGGAATGAGTACCGAGCGATTTAATAATATGATCGCGGGGCTTGAAAGCATAGGTGTTAATACCGAGCGTCTCTTCGGAACACAGGGCGATTTGGTAGATACCGCAAGGCAATACGCGACTGATTTGTATACGACAGACGCTTCATCTACTGCGGCTTATAATGAGCTTATGGCACAGCTTGAGGGTAATACGACTAATACAACTGTCTTGGATAACGAAGCTGTAATCTCTGCGTTGAAAAACGCCTATAGTAATCTTAATGTTATAGGAGGAGACAGCGAAGAAATTGACTGGACTGCCACCGATGCAGAAACTTGGAAAGAAGCGATAGAAGCGCTTAAAACCAACTCTTACTATTCGGGCTTGACCGACGATTATCTCAACGCACTTGTGGCGCAGATAATGAAGGGAACACAGGCGGAGACGACTGCCGAGACGGAAACAAATCCTAATATGGTAGATATTTCAAAATTGCCCGCTTGGATCAGAAACCTTCTATTTATTCAAACAACTTAATCAAAACACGCGAGGGCGTAACGCTAAAACAAGGCGGGAAGCTCTATAGCTTCCCGCTTAATTATATTATATGGAGGAAATGATGGCGAATTACATCAATCACCAACAGGCAAGACAAGGTATTGAGAGCGCGATTGCGCGTCGTCAATACAACAATTCGTTTGAGGGGTCGGTAAAAAACACGATCCAAAACGCGCTTGTCAAGAAGATCGGCTTTGAAACTCTCGAAAAAGACCAAGAGTCTATCGCCAAGCGCCTTCAAGAGAACGCAGAGAGGGTAGAGGCGGGAGAGTACGTTGACCCCAAAGAATACGATTCTCTCGTCGCAGATTCCGAGAATGTCGGCAAGCGTTTGGCGTATTACAGGAATTATATAAGAAACGCGGCTCCCGACCAAGCGGACGCGATCAAGAACGCTACGGATATGTCAAAAGCGTTCCTTGATGCTTCCAAATCTATGGGCGAGCAGCAAAAGTTTTTCTCTGCCTTCAAGGATGCTGACGACTATAAAAAGCAGATGGACGCGTACAAGGAACAACAGCGGCTTACTTTCGAATACGACCTTGAAGCGGGAAAAAAACTGCTTGATGCGGCGAAGGGTACAGATGAGTACGACGCGCTGGAGGAAGAATACAATCTCGCAAAATATTATCAAGACGCTTATAACTATGACAAGCTCTCCGAGAACGAAGACTTTGAGAAAAAGTCAAAGAAGGCAAACTCGACTTGGGATATTGGAGAAACTGCAAGAGCGGCAGACTTTATTAACGGTGCGTGGCACGCAGAAGCAGGGCAAGCGGTAAACAAGTTTATTGATGGTCTTATTCCGTTTTTAAATAACGACACAACGGAAGCTTACGAAAGATATAAGCTTATGGATGAGAGCGAGGTCGCTACCTTTAACTACCTTTACAACACGAAGGGACAAAAGGAAGCGCAGAAATATCTTGACTTTATCGACAAATACGGTCTGCAAAGCGAATACGCGCAGAAGAACAAGACAAAGAACTGGCTCACAAATATTATGCGTGCAATCGACAGCGGCGGCGAAAGAATCATAAACGGTATATTAAATGTTGACGATATGATTTTACACGCAGGGGCAGATCTTGTCAACTGGGAGTCTGCCGAAAAGTATTTTGGCGACAAGCTCATTGATAGTGTGCAACCGTCAAACTCGCTGCTCGCGCTATCTGCAAGACAGCAGGACGCGGGATTTTGGGAGGGACTTACATACGACCTCGCCGCGAACGCTCCTCAACAGCTTGTGAATATTGGCTTTAGTGCCTTGCTTGGAAAAGATGCGGGCGGCTTGGCGGCTTCTATCACTCTTGGAATATCCGAAGGAACGAACGCC
>CAZVVM010000102.1:0-6097 GCA_964630635.1 uncultured Ruminococcus sp.
CTCGTCGCCTGCGAACTCGCTTGCGAGCTTCTCAACGATCTTTGCGCTGTACTCAAGATAATGCGGATTATTCGAGCAGCAATGGCGGCGTCCGCCGTGGCTTCTTATAGCGCCGTTTGACATAAGAGCGAGCATATCAGGATACTTTTTCGTAAGCCATCTCGGAGGAGTTGCCGTCGGAGTTCCCATAATAACGTCGATTCCCGCCTCGTGCATCTTATCTACGATTCTGTGAAGCCAAGCGAAATCATATTCGCCTTCATTCGGCTCCATTCTACTCCAAGCAAATTCTGCGATTCTTACGACGTTGAGCCCCGTCTCCTTCATTTTCTCAATGTCAAAATCCAGAAGATCGTCATCCCAGTCCTCAGGATAATAAGCTGCGCCGTGAAGTATTCTGCCCATATAAATTGTCTCCTTTTGGGTAAGATTGTTAAGATTATAATATCATAACGAAAAAAGTTTGTCAATGATCTTTTTATGCATATCATACGTCTTGTTTTACTGTTTATTTACCGTAGATTTCAGGAATAAGGCAAAAGGACGTTCGCTCTGCCTTTGGTAGGGGAGGGGCTTACTCCTCCCGCGCGGGAACAATGTAACATTGTTTTGGAGACGGATGCTTCGCCCGACAATTATTCATTATTCATTATTCATTATTCATTAAAAAAGCACCCAAGCGGAAATTACTTTCCGCGGGGTGCTTTTTTATCATATTACTTCTCGTTCTTGTAGATTTCCTTGAAGTACTTGTAGGTATCAACCTTGAGCTCGCCGCAAGCCGCCTCGTCGCAAGCGATGATGCCGTCCTTGTGAAGCTGTAGAGCGCTGATAGTCCAAGCGTGGTCAACGCCGCCCTCAACGCAGTGGCGGAGTGCACGCGCCTTATTGTGACCGCTGATGAGAAGCAGAACCTGCTTCGAGTCGCATACGGTGCCGACACCGACGGAAAGCGCGGTCTTCGGAACCTTCTCGGGATCGTTTCCGAAGAAACGGGAGTTTACGATAAGAGTGTCCTCGGTAAGAGCGCGGACGCCTGTACGCGAGGTGAGAGAGGTGAAGGGCTCGTTGAACGCGATGTGTCCGTCAACGCCGCTTCCGCCGAGGAAGAGGTCGATTCCGCCGTAGGACGCGATCTTGTCCTCGTATCTCTGGCATTCAGCTTCAAGATCGTCAGCCATTCCGTTAAGAATGTTTATATTCTCGGCAGGAATGTCGATGTGGTTGAAGAAATTGTCGTGCATAAAGTACCAGTAGCTCTGGTCGTGCTCGCGGGGGAGACCAACGTATTCGTCCATATTGAAGGTAACGACGTTCTTGAAGGTGACCTTGCCTTGCTTGTTCATCTCGGCGAGCTTCTTATAAACTCCGAGGGGCGAGGAGCCGGTCGGGAGTCCGAGGACGAAGGGACGGGTCTCCTTGTGATTGTTAATAGCGTCTGCGACGTGCTGCGCAGCCCACTGACACATTGCATCGTAGTTGTCTTTAATGATAAGTTTCATATTTTTACTCCTTCGCAGTATAAAATTACCTTTAAATTATATCACTTGTCAATCGATTTGTAAAGATGTTTACGGCATTTTTATATCGCGCCGATCCGACACGTTTTGATTGCGCTCGGTGTATTGACTTTTCGGGCGGAATATGTTAAACTCTATTCACGCATCGGACGTTCGGCTTCCGATTCGAGCACGTCATAAAAGGAGACCGCATATATGATCATCGACATTCACGCTCACTGCTATAAAAACCCCGTTCCTTACGTCGCGGATTTCTGTGATCCCGAGGAGCTTATCGCTTTCTACGACAGAGTCGGCATCGACAAGGGTGTGCTTCTCCCTGTAGTAAATGCGGAAATTTACTTCCCTCAGTCAAACGACGAGATACTTGACATCTGTGCAGCTTATCCCGACAGATTTATACCCTACTGCAACGTCGACCCCAGAGCAATGACCAACTCCCCTAACGCTCCTCTTCACAAGATCCTTGATTATTACAAAAACAAGGGCTGTAAGGGCATCGGCGAGGTAATGCCCAATATGGAGCTGATGGATCCCAAGGTGCAGAACCTTTTCCGCGCCGCCGAAGAGGTGGATCTGCCGATCGTGTTCGACGGCGCGGTAGTCAAGGACGGCGACTTCGGTCTTTACGACGATCCGGGTCTTCCTCAGCTTGAGTTCACGCTCCAGCGATTTCCAAAACTCAAGATCTTCGGACACGGACCCGTGTTCTGGAGTGAGCTTTTCCGACTTCAGACGCCGGGCGAGAGAGGATATATCTTCTCGTTTAACGGTGAGACCCAGGTCGGGAAGCCCGGCAACGAATCGGTAGTCGAGGGCGTCGTTCCGATCCTTCTCCGAAAATACGAAAACCTCTACTGCGACCTCTCCGACGGCACTCCCGTTGCCGCCTTTATGAGAAATCTCTCGTACACGGGAAAGTTCTTTAAGGAGTTCCAGGACCGTCTCTACTTCGGCACCGATATGTGCAGTAAAAACTATGATTATCCGCACGTAAGATTCATAAATATGCTTCTTAACGACGGCATAATCACACAGGAAATTTACGATAAGGTAACGCACAAAAACGCCATAAAACTACTCGACCTGTAATATGGCAAGAGGGCAAATAAGCAATAAAGCCCCTATAATTCTTTTAGAACATTATAGCTTGGTTTTTTCTCTAAAACGACACACCGTTAGCAGAATCGGCATATCAAATATCGGCAGAGTATGTCACGCCTCGTACCATTCGGGCGTTTTACCGTAATACGAAAAAAGCTTTTCGGTATATTCATTCTCAATTTCGCCGACGGCGTCGAACGCCTTACCTGCATAAAGCTCAAATTCTTCCTCACAGTGAATTATCGCATCGGGAAACGCCGCAATCGACAATTCAAAATTATACCCGCGAGCCGTAATGAAAGCAAAAAGCAAAGATGAAAACGGCTTGATCGCAAACGTCACCTTAAAAACGTGATTGTGAGCGTTTACCTTTTCAAGCTCGTAATGCCCGTTTATACATCGCTTATATCTATACCCGTGCTTCTTGCCAATAGAGGTAAAAAGCTTTTTCGGCGAAAAGCCCTTTATTTGTTCAAGAGATTCTATCTCTTTTTCTGCCATTCCCTGTGGCGTTTTCGGAAAATCAATCATAAACTCCGCAAAAAGACCGTCGAATTTATTTCTGTCGGTCTTTTTCAGCACCTCATTTGCGCGCCTAAGCCGCTCGGCCTCAACGGCGTCAAATACGCACTCGGTGCGTTTTGCAATCAGCTTTCCGAGCTTTGCGCAAAGCGCTGTAAATTTTTTCGGGTGCGGAGCTACTTTTTCAAGGTCAGCTTCGCGCTCGATAATGACCTCAACAAGATTCAGCTTGTTTCCGTAATCAAATTCCTTGACGAATCGGATGCTGTTGCTGTAATAGCAGGAAAAGCGATTGTCTATTTCCGCAATTTTTGCGGCGTTCGGCTTGAAATACGGTTTTGAAACAAGTCCGTCATCCCAGTTTATATTATCAAGCAACACACCCATAAATGAGAAATTCACGGGACGCGGCACAGCTTTAAGCAGAAGGCCTAGGTCGCAAATATCTTCGCGCTCAACGTAAAGCCCGATGTCTGTGCCGAGTACCGATATGCTCGACAGCCGCTTTTCGGTCAGAGGTTCGGTTTCGGACGGTGCGTGCTCGTCGTATTTTTTGTATTTATTCAAGGAAGGAAGCCGATCGATCGCCTTTATGCCGGACGCTCCTACGTAGTAAGAACGAAAGCAAAATCCAACGTCTGTATAATTAAGTCCCAGCTCTATAAACAACCCGTCAAGATATTCCTTGTTATCCTTAAACACTACTGTGTTAAGATTAAACGTATAAATATCAAATACCTGCATATACTCGGCTCCTTTCAATGTTTTTATTTTATTCTGACGTATCCCGTCTTTTCGATAAGCTCCTGTCCTTCGTCCGACAAGAGCCATTCGATCAGCGCGCGGACATTTTCGTTTTCGTTATCCGCTCTGTAAATGGCGTAGAACTGCACCACCGCGGGATAACTTCTGTTTCGTATATTTTCGGCGCTCGGATACACGCCGTTCAGCGAAAGCATTTTCACCGAATCGTTTTCGACAATTCCGCCCATATAGTACCTGAATGAGAAGCCGATCGAGGCACCCGTGATCGCAAGCGGGGATTTCCTGCCGATCTTGTGATTCCCCATAAACGCTTCAAATGCCGTTTGGCTTCCGCTTCCCTTCAGCCTCATTACGGGGTTGATTATACGATTTGCTCCGCCGACGTCCTTCCAGTTTGTATATTCGCAGGAATAGATCTTTCTGATCTGATCGACGGTAAGGTTATCAACGGGATTCTTCTCGTTCACAAAGAATACGAACCCCTCGAGTCCGATCGGAACGCAGACCAGCTCCACGCCCTTTTCGGACGCATACCGCTTCTGCTCCTCCGAGGGGCCTGCGCAGAATAATATGTCCGTTTCGCCGTCGACTATCGCCTTATAGCCGCGGGCGGTATTCTTATACTGCATAGCGCTGTCGGGGCAAAGTTTTCTCCGTAGAAGTTGTCGTCCGAGAACTTTCCTCCCTCGTAAGTCACACAGCCCGTCGGATAGACGTTATGTATTACCCCCGCATAAACGGGAACGAGCACCGCCGCACCGTCAAGCACAGGAAGATTATCCTCAAGCTTGAAAGAAGTTTCTATTTTCGGAGGATCGGAGCTTTCGTTATGCGGAAGGTAGCTTCTTACGTCGACCATCTGCGCCCTTGTTGCATCGCTGAAATTGTTTGACAGCCGCCGTGTGAGAAGCATATACATACTCAAATTGAACGCCGCAAATACCGCTATCACAAGGACGATGGAAATTATTTGCCTACGCAATTTCATTTACCACAGCTCCTTCCCCATAAAATAGATAATGGAGCAATGCTCGTATGCGTAGATTACGTATGCAAGGTGAGCGACGGTCAAAGCGGCGCGAATGCCGAGAAACGCAAAAGGTATAGTGTAATATGTTCGGTTATACCGTCTGTTTTTCAATATATTTGAAATAACATTCTCGGAAATCTCCGCACCTTTGCGATTGCGAACGCCTCTTGTTTTCAGTTCGCTGACGATTTCTTTCATCGTCATTCCGCTTCTATACATCTCGTATATCTCAACGATGATGGGAGCGTAAGTCGGATCGATTTGATAATGACCATCTTCAGACGGAACATAGCCAAGAGGAACACTACCATTGACCTTACAGTTAAGTGCATTCTCGGTCATACCGCGCAGCGTTTTCTCCGCGAGTTCTACAGAGTAGTCTTCTGCAACACCTTCAAGAAGTGATTCAAGCAGGATTCCTTCTGCGCCATCGGAAATCGTCTCGGTTGCTGAAACAACTTTAACTCCGTTCTTGCGAAGCACTCGCTTGTAATATGCCGAGTCGTAACGATCACGGGCAAAGCGGTCAAGCTTCCAAACGAGAACTACATCAAATGTTTTTGATGCACTATCCTTAATCATACGCTGAAAGTCGGGGCGGTTATCGGTTTTAGTGGAAAACGCGCGGTCAATATAACCGCCGATAATATCAATGCCGTTGCGCTCGGCAAAGACTTTGCACTCTCTGATCTGACCTCCTATTGATTCCTCGCGTTGATTGTCCGAAGAATATCGAGCGCAAATTACACCTCTCACGTTTCACCGCCTTCCCTTTTCTGCTTCTCTTCTTGTTCCTTTTTCCATTCTTCAAAAACTTTTTTGCCCTCGCCTGTTTGGAAGAACGCGATAATGTCGGGCAAGATCATTTCGGCAATCGCTTCAACTTCATCTTTTGGGATGCCAAGTTCACCGCGTTTATCCGTAAGAATTTCTATCAATCTGCGGCGAAACTCTGCCCAATCTATTGTGGGTATATCCAAACTAATGCGAGAACAATTTTTGTCTTTAAGTATCTCAATTACTCTGCGCACGATTTCTTTCACGTAATTTTTTCCATCCTTCCCCAAATAAAAATTCATACGGCAAATGTCGAACATCCTCTTTCGTTTGTTGCAATTCTGCTACAAAATTTTCGATTTTTTGGCGTCATTCGGAC
>CAZVVM010000103.1:0-5993 GCA_964630635.1 uncultured Ruminococcus sp.
TAGCGAACTTCGGGCTTACGCGGATAACGACGTCACCGAAGATCGTGCTTCTGTCGTTCGACGCGATCTTAACGGAAACGATCTCCTTGTCAGCAACACCTGCTTCTTCTGCATCCTCGGGGGTGATGTGAATATGACGCTTTGCGATGATAACGCCGCTGTCAAGATCAACCTCGCCGCAAGGTCCAACGAGCTTACAGCCGGGAGTGCCCGCGAGATCGCCGCTTTCACGGACGGGAGCGGAGATGCCGAGGGTACGCGCGTCGGTGAAGGAAACCTCAACCTGCGAAGCGGGACGGGCGGGTCCGAGAATGATTACGTTAGGAATAGACTTCTTCGGTCCGACTACGGTGCAGCGCTCTTCACAAGCGTACTGACCAGGCTGGGAGAGGTCCTTTTTCTTTGTAAGAGTTGCGCCCTTTCCGAAAAGAGCTTCGATATGTTCTTCGGTCAGGTGGATATGACGAGCCGAAGTTTCAACGAGAACTTTGTTTGCCATTTTGTGTTCCTCACTTAAATATTTTAATTACAAAAGTATTATACTATATTATAGTGAAAAAGTAAAGTGGATTTGAAAAAATTCCGTAAAAACGGGGGATAAATAATGGAAAATACAGAGAAAACGCAGGGTGAGATGAAGGACGGCGCGGTCACCGAGGGGCGAATTCATTTTCTTACGATAATCGGTCAGGTCGAGGGGCATTATCTGCTTCCCGACGGGCAGAAGGTCACGAAATACGAGCATATGCTCCCCGCGCTTGCTGAAATTGAGGAGCGGCGTGATATTGAGGGGCTTTTGCTGCTTATAAACACCGTCGGCGGTGACGTTGAAGCGGGGCTTGCGATATCCGAGATGATCGCGGGAATGAGCAAGCCGACTGTGTCGCTCGTCCTCGGCGGTGGTCATTCGATCGGTATTCCGCTTGCGGTCGCGGCGAAAAGGTCGTTTATCGTGCCTTCGGCGACGATGACGCTCCATCCCGTACGCATCAACGGGCTTGTGATAGGTGTACCGCAGAGCTTTGAAAATTTGAGCAAGATGCAGGACAGGATAGTGTCGTTTACCTGCCGAAATTCTCGTGTAAGCGAAAGCTCGCTCCGTTCGCTTATGATGAAGACTGATGAGATGGCAACCGACATCGGAACGCTTCTCGACGGTGCGGAAGCGGTTGAGATAGGGCTGATCGATTCGCTCGGCACGCTATCCGACGCTATTTCCGCGCTTAAGGATATGATCGAAAAGAAAAGGGCTTGACCTTTTACCGAAAATAGGTTATAATTCTCTTGAAAAATCATCTCAAAGGAGAATAATATGAAACACGTAAATACTGCTGAATTTGATGCGCTTATAAACGAGGGCAAGACTGTTCTTGTTGATTTCTTTGCTACATGGTGCGGCCCCTGCAAGATGCTTGCGCCCGTGCTTGAAGAGGTTGCTCCCGATTATCCCGACGTTGAGTTCGTCAAGGTTGACGTTGACGAGGAAGGTGAGCTTGCGCGCCGTTACGGCGTAAGCGTTATTCCGACGCTCTTCGTTATAAAGAACGGCGAGATCACCGCTAACACAAAGGGTTATCTTAACGCAGACGAGCTTCGCGCGTTTATAGACGGTGGACTTTGATGAAGATACGCCTGAACGAAAACGAGGAGGTCGTTAAGACCGTTAAGGAAGGTCTTAAAGCCAAGGGCGGTTACTGCCCCTGCCGTGTCGGCAAGAGCGAGGACATAAAGTGTATGTGTGAGGAGTTCAAGGCGCAGATCGCCGACCCGAATTTCGAGGGATACTGCCACTGTATGCTTTACTATAAGGAAAAATAAAAAGAACCGATTTAAGCTTTATCGCTTAAATCGGTTCTCTTTTCGTTATTATGCTTTCGTTTTATCGAGAACCATACTGATTCCGTAAGCGACCTCAACGAGGCCTTCGTTGTTCTGACCGTGGAAGCGGTCGACGGTCGCGCTGTCGATATCAAGGACACCGTAGAGCTTTCCGTTTTTGTAGATCGGGAAAACGATCTCGCTCATCGTCTCGGGGTCGCAAGAGATATAATCGCCGTAGTTATGAACGTTGGGAACGACTATCGGTTCGTCTGCCTGCGCGGATCTTCCGCATACGCCGTGTCCAAGCTCGATCTCGGTGCAGGCGGGCTTGCCCTGGAACGGTCCGAGTATCAGCTTGCCGTCGCGGAGAATGTAGAAGCCGACCCAGTTTACGTCGATCATATTCTCGTAAATATAAGCGGCGATATTTGAGAGAGCGGTGACTTCGTATTCAACTCCCTCTGATATGAGAAGTATATTTCTTTTTATGTTATCGAATGTCATATCATTTTCCTTTCTTTGATAAGCGGATGACGATTCCCGCCGTGATCTGCGCAAGTGAGAGAAGGACTGCAATGGCGATCGGTATTATGCCCACAAGATTATCCTTGTCGATTATAAGATGCAATCCGTAAACTAATGAAGCTATCGTTGCCGCGACGCCGATAAGTGCGATGATGATCGCAAGGACGCGGTAGCGCTTTTTCGTCTTCTTTTCTTCCGGAACGACGAGCATCATAAGCTCCAAATAGATCTCGATGAGAATTTCAAAGAGTATGTCCATATTGATTTACGGTACCGTGTTTATCAGCGGGCAATAAGCTTTTCGAGCAGTTCCTTTGCCATAAGAATATCCTTGATCTGCTGATCGCCCTCGATCTCGCGCTCGATGGTGATAGAACCGTCGTAGCCGATCTCCTTTAAGCGTGCGATGAAGGCGGGATAATTTACCTTTCCTTCGCCGAGCGGCTTTTCTTCGCCGAGGTCTCTGCCGTTCGTCGGGTAGCAGCCGTCTTTTCCGTGGATATCCTTGACGTACTGACCGAAGGTGTCGAGCGCGTCAACGGGATTTGCCTTACCGTAAAGGATAAGGTTTGCGGGGTCGAGGTTGATTCCGAGGTTGGGAAGTCCAATATCCTCAATCGTTCTGCGGAGGGTGACGGGGGTCTCCTGTCCCGTTTCAAAGAGGAAGTACTGTCCGTTTTCCAGGCAGTGGCTTGCGATCTTGCGAAGCACCTCGACGACGTCCTTATAGAGGTCTGACATCGGGTTTTCGGGAAGGAAGCCGACGTGCGTTGCGATCTGAGTAACGCCGAGCTTCTTACCGAAGTCGGAGCCGAGAATGAGGTCTTCGACTCTTTCGTTACGCAAATAGGTAGGCACGATACCGAGGGTGTTTTGTCCTTCGTAGAAGTTCCACGCTGTTTTTCCTCTCCAACCGCACCAGAGGGTTGAAAGCGTTACGCCGTATTCGCTTAAGGCATACTTGATCTTTTCTGCCGCTTCGTCGGTGTAGCACTCCATATTCCAGCATTTGATCTGGCAGGAGGAAAGCCCCATATCCTTGACCTTTTTGATCTCCGCTACTATGTCCACGTTTGGCTCGAGCGATACAAGTACTCCTATTTTCATAGTGTTATTCCTTTCAGCTTCTGTAATAGTTAATCAGACATCCGTCGAGGATTATCTGTCTTTCGTCGTCTGTCATATTCGAGACGGTAAGAGTAAGCGGTTTCTTTTCGCCGTTCTCCTTTATGACGAAGGCGTTGAAAACGTCGGTCTTGCTCGTTATCGCGTCCTTGACACCGAGAACGAGGATGTAGTCTCCGACTTCAAAATCGGGCTCGGTCTCGGAAAGGAAGGGAAGCATACCCCAGTTTATGAGGTTCGAGCGGTAACGCTTTGTTGCATATTCGAGCGCGATGTTGGCAGAACCGCCGAGAACTCTCTGGCAGGACGCCGCCTGTTCACGCGCAGAGCCGTCACCCGGCTTTCTTGCGTAAATTACGCTTCCGATCTGGGGAAGCTCACTCACGCCCGTCAGCTCGTTTACCGTCTTGCATACCGCCTCGCGCGGCTTCTCGCTTACGGTTGCCTTTGCGCGGGAAACGTACTCGGGATCCTTACGCGAGAGGGCGAACTCTGCGAGCTTGAGAGGATTGGAACGGTAGGACGAGGTCTCGCCCGAGGGGATAAGCTCGTCTGTCGTCGTTACTGCGTCGGTTATGTATGAGCAGACCTTCATCAGGATATTATCTCCGAGGGCGGGCATATTCGGCCAGTCTGCGATGTTCGGTCCGAAGCGAAGCTCAACTGTCGGGTCGGGCTTGCCGAAGCCGTTGTAAACGCGGCTCTTATATGCGGAGTCGTCGTAAACGTAGTTCGGCTCGGTATAGTCGATATCAAGGTCGGTAGCGGCTGTAAGAATACCGCCGTTTGCTGCCGTTGCGGCGATCGAACGCGCGTCCATAAGTGCAACGAATGCGCTCTGGTTATTACCGGGCTTCGAGCCCTCGCGGTTCGGGAAGTTACGGGTTGAATGGCGAATGGAGAGGCATCCGTTTGCGGGAACGTCGCCTGCGCCGAAGCAGGGACCGCAGAACGCCGTGCGGAGCGTTACGCCGCTTCCGAGCAGGTCGGAGGCAGTGCCTTCCTTCATAAGCTGTGTCATAACGGGCTGGGACGCGGGATAAGCCGAGAGGGCAAACTCGCCGTTTCCGATGCTCTTGCCGCGCAGAATATCGGCAGCCGCTACGAGATTATCGTATATACCGCCCGCGCATCCTGCAATTACGCCCTGCTCGACGCGGATATTTCCGTTTTCGTCGATCTTTGAGAAAAGCTCGGTAAGTCCAAAGCGTTCAAGGATGCCCTTGGGGTCGGCTTTAAGCTCGTTTACGGTTACTGCGTTTCCGGGATGGAAGGGAAGCGCGATCATACTTTCGACCTTCGAAAGGTCGACCGTTACCATAGAATCGTAATAAGCGACGGGTGCGGGCTTAAGCTCCTTGTACGCCTCGGGGCGTCCGTGCTTCTCGAAGTATTCCTTGGTCTTTTCGTCGGTTACCCAGATGGACGAGAGGCAGGTGGTCTCTGTCGTCATAACGTCGATTCCGTTACGGAATTCGATCGGGAGATTCTTTACGCCCTCGCCGACGAACTCAAGCACCTTATTCTTAACGAAGCCCGACGAAAATACCGCGCCGATGAGCGCGATAGCGACGTCGTGAGGTCCGACGCCCTTCTTCGGGGCGCCGATAAGGTTGATAGCCACGACCTCGGGCATCGGTATATCGTAGGTCTTTTTAAGAAGCTGCTTTACAAGCTCGGGCCCGCCCTCGCCTATTGCCATAGTGCCGAGTGCTCCGTAACGCGTGTGGCTGTCCGAGCCGAGTATCATCTTTCCGCATCCGCTCATAGTCTCTCTCATATAGGAGTGAATGACCGACTGATGCGCGGGAACGTATATTCCGCCGTATTTCTTTGCTGCGCTCAAACCGAAAAGGTGGTCGTCCTCGTTGATCGTGCCGCCGACCGCGCAAAGCGAGTTATGGCAGTTCGTGAGAACGTAGGGGAGCGGGAAGGAGGTAAGTCCGCTCGCTCTTGCGGTCTGTATTATTCCGACGTAGGTTATGTCGTGCGACGCCATAGCGTCAAAGCGTATCTTTAAATCCTTGTCATTTCCCGAGGTGTTGTGGGCGGTCAGGATAGAATAAGCTATCGTGCCCTTTCTTGCTTCCTCGGCGGGAATATCGGAATCTTTTGTGAACGTTTCTCCGTTGAGAAGAAACACGCCGTCTTTTTCGAGTGTTATCATATTTTCCTCCTATGCAGATAACGCAAAAGCGCCCCGAAAACGAGGCGCTTCTGAAATCAATATTAGATCTTGACGCCGCAAATATTCAGCGGATGTCGTTTAAATTACTCTGCGTCGCCGGTAGTGGTATCGGCAGCGGTAGTTGTATCGGGGGTAGTAGTGCTGCCATCGGTCGTCGTGTCACCGGTAGTGGTTTCAGCAGCCGTAGTATCCTTCATACCGTTGATGAAGTCATTGTAGCTGGTCTTGATGATTCCGTCGTCCTGCATAACGAAGGAGACGATAACGAGAAGCGCAAACACGGTAGCGACAACTATCGTAAGCTTATTGAGAATGTAATCGCGGCTGTTTCCCT
>CAZVVM010000104.1:0-5846 GCA_964630635.1 uncultured Ruminococcus sp.
ACCGTTTATCATTTTTAGGGGATTTTTTGACTGCACTTTTCTTGACAATTCCAGTCCTCGACGGTCCGCTTGCTCCCGCGCTAAATCTATTCGTAACATTATAAGTTTTCGCAACGTTAATTGTAGGGCGGGGCTTGCTCGGACCCCCCAAAAACTCGACAAGCTCGTTTTCGGGGAACCCCACGCGCTCCCGCCGAAAGTAGTGGAGTAATGCGTAATAGGTTTATAACAATCTTTGTAGGTATAAAACATAATTGATCATAACGACCGTCAAAGAGTAAACCATAAATGGCTTTTTTCTTATCAAGCCAAAGATAGTGCTGAAGAATACTGTGAGCAAAGGCAGCCCCATCGGATTGTAATGAAAATAACCGCCTAAATTAAGCTTAACAAGTGATATCAAAGCACGCGTCGTTCCGCAGGCGGGGCAGGGAAAACCGGTCAATCTGTATATCGGGCAACCGATATCAAGAATTATAAACAAACAAATAGCAAAGCACATTATTACCGAAGGAATAATGTGCTTTTTTGCCGTTAATGATATTTGTGTGCTCAAATCAGCGTCATTACCTGATTGAAATTGAGTTCCTTAGCTCTCTTCTGGATAGAAAACCAGTCGATTATCGTAAGGATGCCGCAAAGTCCTCCCGTGAGAAGTTTAAGCACGCCCATACTGGTGTCCTTTACCATGAAACGGTCTACGCCCCAACCGCCGAGGAAGAGAGAAACGAGAAGGATAGTAGTAGGATCCTTAAACTCAACGCTTGAAAGGAGAGCAAATTTCGATTCGTCCGTTGCCATAAGCTTTTCTTTGAGGTAAACGATCTTCTCCGCGGGGAAATACTTTTGATTTGACATAATATACATGTCGACCTTTTGCTGTTCCATAATTAGCTCCTGAAATTTTATTTTGACATTCACTAAATGTCAATTATGGAACCATTATAAGATATAATTTAAAAAATGTCAAGCACTGAATGTCAAAAAAGGTGAAAAAAGTGTTTATTAACAAAAATTTTGATGGAAAAAATAACATTTGCGGTAAAAATATTGCTAAATTCAGAATGGAAATGAAAATTTCTCAAAGAGTTCTTGCAGAAAAATTACAGATAAGCGGGCTTAACGTCGACAAAAATGCTGTCCAAAGAATGGAATCAGGTCAAAGATTTATTACGGATATTGAATTGCTCCATCTTTGCGAAGTGTTAAACAAAACATTAAATGAGTTATACGGTAAATAAAAACAGCGTCGGCAATCAGCCAACGCTGTTTTTTATCACAACCCAGACAAAAACAGAGTCGCGAGTATGAGCAGAGCATCGACGGGAATTTCTCCGTCGCGGTCCTTGTCGGTGAATATGAGGAACGCAAGCCCGAGGAGGAGCAGATCGTCGCTTCCGAGCTTGCTCAAATCTATAAGCGGCTTGCCGCCGTCGTTGAGCGCGGTAGGAGACGTGTCGGACATCTGCCCGTTTTCGTATCTCTCGCCCTCACCGTTCTGACCGAGTATTCCAAAGGGCGGCTCGGTCTTATCTATTATCCCGTCGCTCGGCTCTCTGTAATTTTCTTCGTTATATTGCGGACGGCGCGGAGTTATGTCGCGTCCGAATGCAGTGCCTCGGCCGCTCTGACGGGTAAGAGCCGCTCTGACTGGTGTTTCATCGGACGGCGGCTTCATCGTCAGGGCAGTGCCGCCGTAATCGGGCGGAAGGGGAGCATCGGTTGTTCTCTTTGAGTAGCTTCGTGTATACATTTTATCCCTCGCTTTCAGAGGTTGCCGAGCATTTTGCTCAAATCGGTCAGCTTCATCATTTTAAGCATTTTTATCATACTGTCGGCACTTTTACGCCTTTCGGGCGATAGGTACGGTCGGATCGCGGAAATGAGCGCGATGCGCTCCTCGTTGCCCTTCGTGAGTAAGCTTGCTTTTACTTCGGGCTCCTTTTTGGGCGGATCCTCGGGAGGAGGCGACTGCTTGTCGCTCCCGCCCGTCAGACCCTGCGCGACGCTCATAAGCTTTGACATCGTCTCGGGATCCGACATAACGCTTTTCAGCATTTCGGAAATGTTATCTTCCATACTGTCTCCTTTCTTAAAGCCCGAGCGTCTTCTTCAGCTCTTCGGCTTTTTCGGGGGAGACCTTTGATAAAAAGGCCTGCATTTCGCTCTTCGACATCGTGCCTATCTTCCGCTTGATAAAGCCGGCGTTATTCTGCGCCATACGTTTTTGCGAAGGAGAGGCACCCAGTGCCTCCGCTATCTGTCCGATCGCTTTTTTCAGCTCTGCGTCGTTCATCGCGGCTATTTTGTTTATCATATCTTGGCTGATTTCCATATCGTACCTTCCTTTATTTACAAAAAACTGTGGTAATCACTTTCATTCTATGCTATAATCAAGTTAGCGTTACTTGGAGGGCTTATGAAGATACTGGTTTTTTCGGACAGTCACGGTAAATACGAGCGAATGGCAGACGTTTTTTCGCGCGACAGATACGACGTCGTGCTTTTTCTCGGTGACGGCATAACGGACTTCGACCGTTTGCAAAAGGAGAATATGACGAGCACGAGAATGATCGCGGTCAAGGGCAACTGCGACTTTTTTGACGGCACGCCCGAGGAAAGGATAATTGACCTCGACGGCTTCCGCGTTCTTATGCTCCACGGGCATAAAAAGAACGTAAAGAACGGCACGTCGGCTCTCGAATATTACGCGAGAGAGAATAATATCGACCTCGTTCTCTACGGTCACACGCACAGCCGCGATATAAGGCGTATCGACGGCGAAAAGCCGTTTTATATCTTCAATCCGGGGAGCATAGGTGCATCGTCTTACCTTAATCCGTCATTCGGATATATCGAAACGGTAAACGGGCAGATCGTTCTGAATATCGCAGAGTATGGGAGTTAATATGAAATACACAAGCATCAGTAAAAATAAATACGCTGCGATGTTCGCAACGCTTTTCGGCACTTTGACCGTAGTATTTATTGTTGTTTCAACACTCGACCTCTTCTTCAGAGGAATATTTGAGGTTCTTGCGCTCGCCTGCGCCGTGACCGTCATACAGATAGTCCAAAGATACCTTATGTCGTACTACGAGTACATTCTCGACCCTTCGGACGAGCTTACGACCTATAACCGTCTTACGGTGATACAGGTCGTCGGCAAACGAAAGACCTCGCTCTTTACTATTCCGCTTTCGAATCTGACCGACGTTATTCCCTACAAGAAGATGAAAACGGTCGAGAAGGAATACGGCAAGATAGGCAAAAAAATGTCGTTTTGCCCCGATATGTTTCCGAAGGAAAGCTGTCTTCTCATATTCGAAGACGGCGACGAGCTTATCATTCTCCGTTTGCAGTGCGATGTGAGATTTATGTTTGCGCTCGAAGAACGCAAGGGATTTTGAAAATAAAGTCGGATTTTGCAAGAAAGGTATTGTAAAACCGCTTTATATTATGATATAATATAAGATACGAAAATTTTGCTCGGAGGATATTATGGAGAGAGTTTCCAAAATAAACTATTACCTCGACATCGCGCAGACAGTTGCAAAGCGAAGCACCTGCCTTCGCAAGCACTACGGAGCTATAATCGTCAAGAACGACTGTATAGTTTCGACGGGCTATAACGGCTCGCCGAGAGGCAGAAAAAACTGCTCCGATATTCAGTTCTGTATGCGTGATAAGCTCAATATCCCGAGAGGCGAAAGATATGAGATGTGCCGTTCGATACACGCAGAGGCGAACGCGATAATCTCCGCGTCGCGCGAGGAAATGATCGGATCAACACTCTATATGGCTTGTATCGACGCAAAGACGGGCGAGCTTGCCTCGGGAACGTCGAGCTGTGCAATGTGCAAGCGCCAGGTAATAAACGCGGGCATCGAAAAGGTCGTAATCCGAGACACGCTTGATACATACCGCATTATCGACGTTGCGGATTGGATAACCGACGACGACAGCTTGACGGGACAGTTCGGATATTAAGGAGAGCGCTTTGGGTAAAGAGAAAAATACGCTGAAAAAGATGGCTGAAAAACAAGCCAGGGCAGACAGAAGAAGACGGGAGAAAAACACCGTCATTTTCGTCGTTTGCGGACTTATGCTTTTCTTTGCCGTTATAGCGATATTTCCGACCATAAGAGACGAGCGCACCTTTATATACGATGAGGGCGCGTATATAGATCCGTCAAACGGCAAAACGTACTGCCCTGCCGATATGTCGGCGTATCTGATAAAGACGGAGTTTTATGAGGATAACCTTTACGGCACGATGAAGGGCGATAAGGTCTATACTATCCCGGGCGTAAAGGGAAAGAGCTGGCTCGTTCGATGCTTGGCAGAGGATCTTTACCAGCTTTATTATGAAGAAAACGTACTTCTTCCGAACATTTCGGAATTTGAGCCGAATGTGATGTATCTTTTCGTTGACGCACCCGTCATCTTTTACCGCGAGGAAATAAAGGACGAGACCGAGCTTGATAATATCGTCTCCATTCTGATGAACGGTGAAAAAACGGAAGATCCGGGAGAATTTGACGAGGCATATTCGATCCGCTTCGTTTCGGAAAAATACGGTCATATGTATTTCTGCTTTGAGTACGTTATAACCGAAAGCGGAAGCTATTTCTACGATCACCTGTCGTTTTCGTATATCAAGGCAAACGGTATTCTCGACGGATACGTTGAGTCCTTGAAGGAGCAGAGCGGTGAGTGAACTGAAAACATTATCCGTAACGGATGCGGGAATGCTTGCGCTTCTTGAAAAGGAATGCTTTTCCTGCCCGTGGAGCGAGGAGAGCTTTTTAGAGTGCCTCGGTAACGACAGGTTTTACTTCGTCGGACTGTTTGAAAACGATGAGCTCGTCGGTTACGGCTCTCTCGTTACCGTGCTTGACGAGGGCGACGTTGCGAATATCGCAGTCAGGGCAGACAAACGCGGACAAGGACTCGGAAGAACGCTTCTGACTGCGCTGCGTGAAGAAGCTCAAAAACGCGGCGTCATTTATCTTCACCTTGAAGTAAGAGAAAGCAACGCCCCCGCGCGTCACCTTTATGAAAGCTTCGGCTTTACGGTAGACGGAATAAGAAAAAATTACTATACGAAGCCGCAGGAAAATGCGGTGCTGATGACTAAAAAGCTATGAAGATTTTATCTATTGAAAGCTCCTGCGACGAGACCTCGGCGGCGGTCGTCGAGATGGGAGAGGAAAGGAAGATCCTTTCGAATATCGTCGCTTCTCAAATAGAAACGCACGCCCTATACGGCGGAGTCGTGCCCGAAATAGCAAGCCGCGCGCACAGCGAGGTGATTTCAAAAATTACCTACGAGGCGCTTGAAACGGCAGGCGTTACACTCGACGATATCGACGCTATCGGCGTGACGAACCGCCCCGGGCTTATCGGCGCGCTTCTCGTCGGCGTGAATTTTGCGAAATCCCTTGCGCTGTCAAGAAACATACCGCTCGTCCCCGTTCACCACATAAGAGGGCATATAGCGGCGAATTACCTGTGTCACCCCGACCTTAAACCGCCATTCCTTGCGCTCGTTGTTTCGGGAGGACACACCTCGCTTATCGAGGTAACAGATTACACGCATTTTGAGACCGTCGGAAGAACGAAGGACGACGCGATGGGCGAGTCCTTTGACAAGGTCGCGCGAGTTATGGGAATCCCTTATCCGGGCGGTGCTGAAATGGATCGGCTTGCCTCGCTTGGCGATAAGACGGCATTTAAGCTGCCGTCAGCCGCGCTTAACGACGGAAGCTTAGACTTCTCGTTCAGCGGTCTTAAAACTCATATCATAAACATTCTTCACAATATGGAGCAAAAGGGGATCCCTT
>CAZVVM010000105.1:0-5713 GCA_964630635.1 uncultured Ruminococcus sp.
TATTATATATTATTTTGGTGAGTTTGTCGACTCTACTTACAGTATAACATTCCAGTTACATCCGTTTCAATACCCCTCCGGCCGAGGTTTACCTCTTAGCCACCCTCTCCCAAAGGGCGAGGCAAGATGACGTGGCGAAGCTTCGCCCGAGATCCTTCGACTACGCTCAGGATGACGCGGGCGAACGAAAGAGGTTTCCAAAGGAGAAAACGTGTGCGGAATTTTGCCTTGCAAAATTCAAACCCGTTGTCTCCTTGGCACGTTTCTTTGCAAGCGTTTCTTTTCGTGGGAAAAGAAATGCGAAAAAATCACGAAAGAGGAAAATTATGAGATCTTACGAACGCTTCTTAAAATACATTACCTATTCCACGGCATCATCCGAAACGTCGGGCATAACTCCCAGCACCGACGGTCAGCTCGTGCTTGCAAAAGCTTTGAGCGACGAGCTTCTTTCAATGGGAATAAAATCAACCTATAACGACCTCGGCTACGTCTACGCTGTTATCCCCGCAACGAAGGGCTGCGAAAACGTCCCCGCGATCGGCTTTATCGCGCATATGGATACCTCGCCCGAATTCAGCGGCGAGGGTGTAAAGGCACAGCTTATCGAAAATTACGACGGCACTGACGTAATACTCGGCGAAAGCGGACGCGTACTCAAGGTCAGCGACTTTCCGCACCTTAAATTCCTTAAAGGTCAGACCCTTATCACCACGGACGGCACAACGCTTCTCGGCGGCGACGATAAGGCAGGAATTGCCGAGATAATAACAATGGCGGAAATTCTGCTCAAAAACGACCTTCCTCACGGCAAGATCTGTATCGGCTTTACTCCCGACGAGGAGATAGGCGAGGGCGCAGACCACTTCGACGTACCGTTTTTCGGCGCAGATTTCGGTTATACCGTTGACGGCGGCGGTGTCGGCGGAGTTGAGTACGAAAACTTCAACGCATCGGGCGCGACGGTTAAAATCAAGGGCTTCTCCGTTCACCCCGGCAGCTCGAAAAATACGATGATAAACGCATCGCTCGTCGCTATGGAGTTCAATTCGATGCTCCCCGCCTGCGATACACCGAGAAACACCGAGGGGTACGAGGGCTTCTTCCACCTGACCGATATGAAGGGCGAAACGTCGGAGGCAACCCTGTCGTACATCGTACGCGACCACGACGCGCATAATTTCGAGATCAGAAACGAAACGCTCCGTCACATAACGAAGCTGCTCAACGACAAGTACGGCGAAGGCACCGTCACTCTCGAAATTAAGGAACAGTACCGCAATATGGCGGAAATGGTACGCCCGCATTACCACATCGTCGAAACCGCGATAAAGGCGGCAGAAAATGTAGGCGTTACCCCCGAGGTCTACCCGATAAGAGGCGGCACAGACGGCGCGCGCCTGTCCTTTATGGGACTTCCTTGCCCGAACCTCGGCACGGGTGCCTATGCAGGCCACGGCCCATACGAGCACGCGACCGTTGATGGTATGGATAAATGCGTCGAGATACTTCTCGAAATAGTAAGAATTTATACGGAAAAGTGATATGAAAGCATCAAACGCAATTCTCCTCGCGCTCGCGGCAGGCGGCACGGCAGCACTCTCGTATTTTGCACTAAACGAAAAAATGCTGCTCAAAACCTACCCGATCTTCAGCGAGAAGATTAAAACTCCCGTCAAGATAGTTCAGATCTCCGATCTTCACAGCTCAAAATACGGTGAAGAATGCTCGGAACTTCTCGACGCGGTGAACAATATTGCCCCCGATATAGTCGTTATGACGGGCGATATACTCGATAACCGCGCACCGAACGGCGCCTGCTTCAGATTTTTAAAGAAAATAGCGGCGCTCTATCCCTGCTACTACGTCAGCGGAAACCACGAGGTCTATACACACCTCGTTGACGCAATAAAGGAAAAGCTCGTTTCCTACGGAATAAGAGTCCTCGAGGGCGAGAGTGAGACGGTGAGCATCGGGGAGCAGAATATAGTAGTAGGCGGAGTTGACGATCCGATAGAATCGCCCGATAAATACGGTCGGCTCTGGGAGGATCAGCTTACCGACTGCGGAAGATCCCTTGACGGTGACGCTTTCAGCATTCTTTTAAGCCATCGCCCCGAGCTTATAAGCTATTATGAGGAAACGCCCTTTGACCTCGTCCTGACAGGACACGCACACGGCGGTCAGGTCATAGTGCCGAAGCTTATCAACGGTCTTTACGCCCCGCACCAGGGCTTTTTCCCGAAGTACGCGGGCGGAGAATATGTAATGGCAAACGGCGGCAAAATGATAGTTTGCCGAGGTCTGTCAAAATATATTCTTCCGCGCGTCTTCAACCGCCCCGAGCTTGTACTCGTGACGCTTCTTCCCTCGGGAGAAGAATAATGAAGCTCGCGGTAATATTACTTCTCACACTTCTTTTAACGTCCTGTCGGAGCGGCGACCTTATGACGATATATTCCGAGGGTGAGACCACGCAAGCGGCAACGACCGAAGCGGTAACGGAGCCGCTTGAGCTGCCCGTCGGCTCGCTCAAGCTGGTAGCACTCACCGAAACGGTATCGGCAGGTCAAAAGGCGTCGGTGACAGTCATAGGACTGCCGAACACGGAGTATTTTATCACAGTGACCTACGCCTCGGTAAGTCAGGCAAATGGGCTTGAAGAAAAGTATTCCGATGGGGAAGGGATCGTAAGCTGGGAATGGCGTGTCGGAAGCAGGACGAAGCCGGGAGAATATAAGATCGAAATTCAATGTAAGACTGAAAAGATAACCGTATATTTTAACGTTACAGCGCCCGAAAACACCAAGTAATAAAATCACAAGTTACAGCATAATCTGTATCAAAAGCTTAACGCCGAAAGGCGGGAAGGGAAGGATACGGAATGCTGACCGAAACAGTGGTCGAGAAGAGATGTCAGCTTCTCGGCAAATACATAGTAAAAACGGGCGCAACGGTGCGCGCCGCCGCCGCGGCATTCGGCATAAGCAAGTCGACTGTTCATAAGGACATAACGGAAAAGCTCGAAAAGATAAATCCGTCTCTTTACCGCTTGGTAAAGGAAGTCCTTGACAAAAACAAGTCGGAGCGTCATATCAGAGGCGGCGAGGCGACGAAACAAAAATATAAAGAGCTTAAAAAAGATAAGTTTAATAAAAATTAACAAAAAAGACACCCGACGGGGTGTTTTTTTGTTGACTAATGAATTTAGGTATGATAAAATATAAGGTGCATAAGCATTTTATAATGAGCCAACTATGAAACGAATTTTAATTTTTATTCTTGCGCTTTGTCTTTCGCTTCCTCTTATTGCCTGCGATAAGGAAAGTAACGGCGGCGGTATAAAGGGCGACGCCTACACCGCGCGTCACTCACACCTTTACCCTTACGTGAGCTTCTATACCGATTACGATTATTCGGTAGTTATCGACGGCAGTAAGGCGGAATTAATTGAGACGACCTACGACAGCGACGTGAACGACGACGGCTCTTATACCGAAACTCAAAAAATGAGAATGACGGGAACGGTCAAGCTCGAGGACGGATATTACGTTGTTACTGTGAAAAAGCTCTATAATTCCGTAAAGATCAGCGGCGCGGGCGCAGAAACGCAGAAAAACGCAATGATCCAAAACGCGCGCGATGCGATTGCTGACCTCGACAAGGATAATTCCAATTACAAGAATTATGTAGCTCGCTACGAGCTGATGATCGACCTTTACAGCGGTAAAGAGGTCGATGCTACCTCGATCACTTTGAGCGAATTCGACTCGGTTGTTTATAAGGTCAAGCTTGACGATAACAACGGCAAGATCACCGAGATGCTGATGCTGGCAGACGGAAATTCGATGGGCGGATACACGTTTGAGTACGGTGAAAACGGCGTTATGACCCGCTCGACCGAGTTTGATAACGATAACGACCCGTGGGAGACCGAATACCGCGCAAACGGTACTCCTTCATTCTTCAAGTATACGACCGAAGATGAGGTAATGGCGTTTACCTGCGACGAAAACGGCACCGTAACGGAAATCGCAGAGGACTGATAAAAAATAAATTTTTAGGAGATATATTTATGAAAAAGCTTTTAATCCTGATCCTTGCTGTCTGCATGGTTCTTCCTCTTGCTGCCTGCGGCGGCGGAAAGAAGTCGGGCGGCGGGGACGATAAGCCCGCAAACGTCCAAGCGTGGACTATGCACAGCTTTCAAAAAACGATAGTAAACGTTGCTCCCAAGGGCGATTTCTCGACCGAGTACACGGTTTATCTTGCCAAGGGCGAGACCGAGGGCTGTCAGGTCGCAGTCTACTCCGACAAGGAGATCAAAAACGTTATGCTCACCCTTAAATCGGGTGAGACCGAGCTTATCAAGCCCTATATGTTCTCTATGAACGAAACTCATAGGATTTCGAGAAAGTATTACACAGACGCTACGATACCTTATTACGGCAAACGCCTCACGCTCGAAGCAAAGACGATTCTCCCCTTCGTTGTCGAGTTCAAGACCGACGAAAACACTCCCGCAGGCGAGTACGAATACGTTTACGAGCTCAAGGACAAGGAAGGCAATGTTTACGCTACCTTTAACATAACCGCTCACGTATGGGATTTCGCGCTTCCGGAGGAAAAGACCTTCGCTACTCCCGTGGGACTTGGCAGCGGCTCTATATACCATTTCAAGAGCGGAAGCTACGAGCAGTGGTATAACACCGTTCTTGAGCACAATATGTGTCCGTATCAGCTCCCGTACGATATTCTCGACGATAAAGCCGATGCGTATATGGACGACCCCCGTGTGACCTCGTTTGAGATCTGGATCGAGAAGAATGAAGACGGCACCATCAAGGACGGAGAGCTCGAACGTATAACCAAGATATACAATAAGCTTAAAACTAACAAAAAATGGCTTGAAAAGGCGTTCTTCTATCCTCTCGACGAACCGAGAACTCCCGAGCAGCTTGAGGAGCTCAAGGAATGGGAGAAGCTGCTCACCAAGCATTTCCCCGAGATAGAGATCTGCGCGCCTTACTATACAAACATCCAGATCGGTGCGAATACCGACCAGACCGATCAAATGGAGAGCTATACCGACCTTTGGTGTCCGAAGCTCTGCCTCTGGGACGATGAAAGATCGTACGGAGACTTCCTCAACTACGTTCCGAGCAAGAGCTTTGCGGAAAGAATGAACGAGCAGATCGCAAAGGGCGACAGAATGTGGACTTACGTTTGTAACGACCCCGACGATCCTTACGCGCAGTTGTTTATCGACACCGAGGGTGTAAATCAGCGTCTTTTGTTCTGGCAGATATACCAGAGAAACATCGGCGGTTTCCTTTACTGGTCCGTAAACAGCTACGGTTATAAGGAAGGACCGCGTCCGTTCGAAAACGGCATCGAAAACCCGACAATGCAGAATCCTTGGGAAACGACTAACACCAAGATCACGAACGGCGACGGCGGAACCATCTACGGTTGCGGCTTCCTCTTCTATCCCGGACCCGAGGTAGGAGTCGGTGGCGCAGTACCGTCCCTCAGAGCGAAGATCGTCCGCGACGGCGTTGACGATATCGAGATGTTCTACCTTGCCGAAAAGTATCTCGACAAGGACTGGATAGTCGAAAAGACCAAGGAAGGAACACCCACTCTTACCGAATACGCAAGCGGCGACAAATACGTCGCTCTCCGCATCGAGATCGGTAACGCTCTCGAAGCG
>CAZVVM010000106.1:0-5642 GCA_964630635.1 uncultured Ruminococcus sp.
CCCTCGACCTACTGCTTAGAAGGCAGTTGCTCTATCCGGCTGAGCTAAAGGTACAAAATCAGCGACCATTATTGTATCACACAAAATTTGTTTTGTCAAGCATAATTTTCAGAAAAGTTTATATAAGAAATAAATCGCCCCCGATTCTTGACCTTGGGGGCATTGTGTGATAAAATATCGGTAGTTTTATATCAGAGGTAGACACAATGCTTGCAAATTACCATACGCACACTCCGCTTTGCCATCACGCTGTCGGAAATATGCGTGAATACGTTGAGGCGGCGATCAAGGGCGGCATAAAGAAGCTCGGCTTTTCCGATCACGCTCCGCAGTTTTACGACGGAGGTTTCGTTTCATTTATGAGAATGGAGCCGTCCGAGGCAGAGTGGTACATAAAGGAAGCCCGCGCCCTTGCTGATGAATACAAGAACGACATTGAGATCTTCGTCGGCTTTGAGGCGGAATATTTTCCGCCGATCTTCGAACGGCTTCGCTCGTTCTGCCGCGATAACGGTGTCGACTATCTCATAATGGGTCAGCACTCGCTCACAAACGAGCCGGAAAACGTATGGTCAAGCGCGCCGTGGACTGACAAATCTGTGCTCACACACTACGTCGACGAGGTTCTTGAAGGACTTTCGACGGGGTCGTTTTCCTACCTCTGCCACCCCGATCTCTTCAACTACGCAGGCAACGACGAGGAATTTTACCTTTCCGAAAACAGACGTCTTTGCGAGGGTGCAAAGAAGCTCGGAATACCGCTTGAGGTCAACGTTCTCGGTCTGCTTTCGGGCAGATATTATCCGTCCGACCGCTTTTTCAGTATAGCGAAAAGCGTCGGAAACGATATTATCCTCGGCGTTGACGCGCACGAGCCGTCTGCCCTTTACGAGCACGTCGGCAATGCAAAGCTCGCGGATTTTTTAAGCAGAAACGGCATAACGCCGCTTGAGGATGTGGTTTTAAGGAAGATTTAAGGCAATTCAGCCACGCCCTCTTGCCTTCCCCTCAGGGGAAGGTGGTTGAGCGAAGCGAAACCGGATGAGGTAGGTTGCGGAGCAACCGTGTGCCAAATCAAAGTAACGTCGTTTTTATACGGCGGGAGCAAGCCCCCGCCCTACAAAACGCGGCGAAACGATTAAACGTTCCCGTAGGGGCGAACTGTGTTCGCCCGCCCGTGTGTGGCGCATTTTTCGGGCGACCAATGGTCGCCCCTACAATAACGCGGCAAAATATCGCTGCCGTTCATAACAAAAAACAGACGGATTACTCCGTCTGTTTCAAATTTTATTTCTTCGCGCTGTCAATGCTCTTTCCGAACACGAAAAACCTGTCGAAAAGATACTCGGTGACGAAATTGATAAGCATCGTAATTATAAGAACGAGATACTCGTTCCAGCCGACGTTTGCGCCGGTAAGCACCGCCGTCCACCAGGTCGAAAGGGGAGTAAATACAAGATAAAATCCCGCGACCTTCAGCATTGCGATCGGCACGTTATTTGCCGAGCAGAAGGTGAATTTGCGGTTGAGGGTGAAGTTCCAGAGTACCGAGAGAATGAGCGAAAGCAGATACGAGAGCCACGGCACAAAATGCAGAAGCTCATTAAATATGGCGTCCGACGCGATCTGTATTACACCTGCGCTTATTGATAACAGGGTGAATTTAAGCGCTCGGATAAATTCCTTTTTCTTCTCACTCATTGGTTTTTCTCCGTAAATTTCTTTATTGCATCAAGCGTTTCGGCGCTGATGACGTGCTCGATCTTGCAGGCATCGTCCGACGCAGTCGCGGAACCGACACCGAGTTTCGATAGAAAATCGGTCAGCACGGTATGCCGCTCAAAGACGCTTTTCGCCTTTTCAATACCCATTTCGGTTAAGATCAGACCGCCCGTTCCGTCGACGGTCAGATAACCGCCCTTTTTGAGGAGCCCTACGGCGCGGCTGACGCTCGGCTTACTGTATCCCATCTCCTCTGCGACGTCGATGCTTCGCACCGCGCCCTTTTGGGACAGGACGTATATTGTTTCGAGATACATCTCGGCAGATTCGTGAAGATTCATAAAAAACTCCTTAAGTCGTTCTTACCTAATTTTATCATAGAATTAAAATTTTTGCAATAAAAATATTAAAAACCCCTTGACAAAGGCGAAACGAAGTGATAGAATATACCACGGTTAGCAGATGCTAACTGGCGTAAAACGTCAATAAGGAGCAAAAAATGACACTCAAACAGGCGATAGAGGGAACTGAATATATCGTAAAAGCCATCGAAACCGACGATGAGGAGCTTAACGCATTCCTTTTCTCGCTCGGCTGTTATGAAGGCGAGCCGATAACGGTCGTCTCTCACCGAAGAGGCGGATGCACGGTGTCCATTAAGGACGGGCGCTATAACATCGACTATCAGTTGGCGGACGCCATTGTCATATAAAAATAATCTGACGATTATTTTTTTACTCATCGGTTAGCGGCGGCTAACCAGCTAAAAGAGTTAAAATTATCCGAACAGGAGAAAAAATAAATGAGAATAGCATTAACAGGCAACCCGAACTCGGGTAAAACAACGATGTATAATGCTCTGACCGGCAGAAACGAAAAGGTCGGAAACTGGGCAGGCGTTACCGTTGACAAGAAAGAGCACCCTATCAAGAAGGCGTATGCAGACGGCGAACAGCTTATTGCCGTTGACCTTCCCGGTGCGTACTCAATGTCGCCCTTCACGAGCGAGGAGAGTATCACAAGCTCTTACGTAAAGAAGGAAAACCCCGACGTTATAATCAATATCGTTGACGCAGCAAACTTGAGCAGAAGCTTGTTCTTCACGACCCAGCTTCTTGAGCTTGGAGTTCCGGTCGTGGTTGCGCTTAACAAGAGCGATATCAACGATAAGAAAGGCACGAAGATTGACACAGAGACGCTTTCGAAGAAGCTCGGATGTCCTGTCGTAAATACCGTTTCGACTTCAAACGACGGTCTTAAGGAAGTTATCGCGGCGGCTGTCGCTCACGCAAACGACGATCAGAAAGCGCCCTACGTTCAGGGTGATATCGATCTTACCGATAAAGCAGTCGTTGAAGCGGCTGACCGTAACCGTTTCGAATTCGTAAACGCAATCGTCAAAGAGGTCGAGACCCGTAAGGTGCTCACAAAGGATAAGAACTTCGGGGACAAGATAGACGCGGTTCTTACGAATAAGTGGCTTGGAATTCCGATCTTTGCGGTCGTTATGTTCCTCGTGTTCCAAATATCTCAGGTCTGGGTAGGTACTCCTATCGCCGATCTTCTTGTCGGCTGGCTCGAAACCTTCCAGGAATGGGTAAGAGGTCTCCTGGTTGACGCACACGCAAGCGAGCTTCTTACGGCGATCCTCGTAGACGGCGTCATAGGCGGTGTCGTTGCAGTCGTCGGATTCCTGCCTCTCGTTATGGTAATGTACTTCCTCATCGCACTCCTCGAGGACTGCGGATATATGTCTCGCGTTGCCGTTGTGCTTGACCCCATCTTTAAGAAGGTAGGTCTCAGCGGTAAGTCGGTAATTCCTTTCGTTATCACCGTAGGTTGTGCGGTTCCCGGTATTATGGCGAGCCGTACCATTCGCAACGAGCGTGAGAGAAGAGCGACGGCAATGCTTGCTCCCTTTATGCCCTGCGGCGCAAAGATTCCTGTAATTGCACTCTTTGCAGGCGTATTTTTCAAGAATGCCGGTTGGGTCAGCACGGTCTGCTACCTCCTCGGTATAGCCCTTATCTTCCTCGGTGCGCTTCTCGTTAATAAGATTGCGGGCTACAAGGCAAGAAAGTCCTTCTTTATCATAGAGCTTCCCGAATACAAGGCACCTTCTCTCTGGGGCGCATTCAAGTCCATGTGCAGCCGCGGCTGGGCTTACATAGTAAAGGCCGCTACAATAATCCTCCTATGCAATACGGCAGTTCATCTGATGCAGACCTTCACTTGGAAGTTCACGTTAGCAAATGAAACTGCAAGCAACTCCATTCTTGCTTCTATTGCATCTCCCTTTGCGTATCTGCTCGTTCCGATCGTAGGCATCCTCTCTTGGCAGCTCGCGGCTGCAGCAGTTACCGGCTTCATCGCAAAAGAAAACGTTGTCGGAACACTCGCAGTATGCTTCTCGATTACGAACTTCATCGACACCGATGAGCTTGCTCTTATCGGCGGCGCAAGTGAGGTTGCGGCTGTAATGGGTCTTACCAAGGTCGCTGCTCTTGCTTACCTGATGTTCAACCTGTTCACTCCTCCTTGCTTCGCGGCTATCGGTGCTATGAATGCCGAGATGAAGAGCGGCAAGTGGGTATGGGGCGGAATCGGTCTCCAGCTCGCAGTCGGATTTACGGTAGGTTACCTTGTAAACACCGTAGGTACGCTTATCGTTGATGCTTCCGCACTCCATATCGGCGGAGCTATCGGCGGAGCTATCGCAGTTCTTGCAATGATAGGAATCGTTGTAGGTCTCGTTATGAACACCAACAAGAAGCTGAAGGCAGAATATGCGCTCGGCGGTTCTAAAGACCAAGTGTCGGTTAAGATGTAATTATGCCTGACGTTATCGTTATTCTGATCATACTTGCCATCGTAACGGGAATCGTATGGTATCTGGTTCGTGCGAAGAAGCGCGGCGAGACCTGCGTCGGTTGCCCTTATGCAAAGCAGTGCGGGGGCAAATGCGGCGGAAGTTGCTCTTCCGTCAGACAGAATACCGATGACAAGAAGGATCGATCTTAATGTTTCGGGGATGCGTGCCTTGGCGCGCATCCCCTATTGCGTTGAAAGAAAGGAAATCGTATGGGAGACTATATTATAATCGCCGTGATCGCGCTTCTTGCCGCGATCGGCATCATTTATACCGTCAAGCACTTTAAGGGGCAGGGCGGATGCTGCGGCGGAGGCGGATATAAACCGAAAAAGAAAAAACTTAAAAACGTCATCTCCAAAAAGACCTTCAAGGTCGGCGGTATGCACTGCGTTCACTGTAAAAACCGCGTCGAAGAGGCGGTCAACGACATAAAGGGAGTAGCGGGCAGAGTCAATCTCAAAAAAGGCGAGCTGACAGTCCTTTATTCGGAAGAAGTGTCGGACGAGGTGATAAAAGCAAAAATAGAAAAACACGGATATACGGTGGGATAGGCACGCGCCTATCCTTTTTTTATTGCAAAAACGAAAAGAGCGGCAGCGTTTTTGGACGGCAGGGAAAGTCCCTCCCCTACAAAAGATATATTGAACGTTTCTCGGTAGGGGTCGGCGTCCTCGGGAACCCCCAAAGCTCATTTCATTCGCTTCGGGGAACCCCTTGCCTCGACGACCCGTGCCTCGCCCTCCGGGAGATGGGTGCAGAAGAGGCAAAACCTCGGCGAAGCCGACGGAGAGGGTGTAAAAGAAATGCAACATCGTTTCAATGCGGGAGGAGCAAGCCCCTCCCCTACCGGTAACATGGCGAAGCGTTCAAATGTTCCTGTAGGGGCGATTCACGAATCGCCCGCCCTACGAAAATGTGGCGAAATTTTGTAAAAAAGCGAATAGAGTGATTGCGGGAACGACGGGTCGTCGAGGGCGCCGACCCCTACCGAAGAACGTGGCGCGTTTTCGCCCGAGATTCCGCCGCGCTTGCGCTTTGGCGCCGCTTC
>CAZVVM010000107.1:0-5498 GCA_964630635.1 uncultured Ruminococcus sp.
ATACCAGATCTTAGGGTGTTTGTCGACTCTACTTACAGTATAACATTCCAAAACGATGTTACTTTCCGTTAGCATACGGACGCTTCGCGTCCTACACCTCATCCGTCGGCTTCGCCGACACCTTCCCCTGAGGGGAAGGCAAGACAATGTGGCAAATCTTCGCCACGTTGTTTGTAGGGACGGGCGTCCTCGACCGTCCGCCGCTCCCTCGTTCACTCTATTTGCTATTTCACAAATACTCGCCACGTTAATTTACCTTCTCCAGCGGGAGAAGGTGTCTGCGACGAAGGAGCAGACGGATGAGGTGTTTGGGTGAGATGTTACATTGTTTTGGAACACCTCATCCGACTGAGGCGACGCCTCTTGCGCCATTCTCCCGCTGGAGAAGGTAAAACGGCGTTAAATTTTCGCGTTATGTGGATAACGGGGTGAGCGTGGAAGCAATGACCCTCTCTGGCGTGGCTTTGCCGAGGTTTTGCCTCTTCTGCACCCATCTCCCGAAGGGCGAGGCATCAGGTCGCCTGCTTCTTATTATTCGGGAATTTCGGGTGTCGATACGATATTAACGAATCTGACCTCTGCCATCGTCTGATTCTTCTTCGGCTTGTTATTTGAGTTTGTAGCTACCGACGCGATCTTATCAAGCACGTCATAGCCCGCAAGGAGCTTACCGAATGCCGCGTACTGTCCGTCGAGCGAAGCAGAATTATTTACCGACGTCTGATGAACGATGAAGAATTGCGTCGTCGCGCTGTTGTAATTATTTCCAAGGCGCGCCATCGAAATTACTCCACGCTCGTGCTTTATCGGGTTGTTGACGCCGTTATAAGCGAACTCGCCCTTGATGGTCGGCTTGTCGCCGTTTGAAACTCCGTCGCCGTTAGGGTCTCCGCCCTGGATCATAAAGCCCGAGATAACGCGGTGGAAGATGATGCCGTCGTAGTACTTTTCGGCTACGAGCGTTTTGAAGTTTGCAACCGTGATCGGCGCATCGTCTGGATAAAGCTCGAGAAGCATCGCGTCACCGTTCTTCATAACGATACGGACGTAATTCGTCGGAAGCTCGCTTTCCTCAACGACATAACCGTCGATCTCGGTCACGTTGTAATCGACCTTTTCTCCGCAGGAAAAAAGGGAAAGAGAAAGCATCACCGTCATAATTATCAATAAAAATCTTTTCATATTTACCTCTGAATAATTTACTTCTGCAATTCTACCACAATATATCAAAAAAATCAATTACCGAAAAGTGAATTTCCTCTCTTTTTGCGGTATATAATTAAATGGGGCTGTGCGCTCATCCTGAGCGCAGCGTCGCCAGACCCGTTCGATTCCGCTGCGCTGCACGATGAGGGGTTCCCCGAAGCGAATGAAATGAGCTTTGGGGGTTCGCGATTAGGGTGACGGCGACGCGAAGTCGAAATCCGAGCGAAGCGAGGATCAAACGATGCGGAGCAGCGTTTGGGATCTCGCACAAATAGTAAAGAGGTGCATTATGGATCTGCCGCCGAAGGGCTACAAAAGAAATCTCGTTTTGATCGCATACGCCGTTATAATAATACTCGGCGTTTACATTTTTATAAAATTCCTGCTCGCGCCGCTTTTGCCGTTCATCATCGCCTACACGGTCGCGCTTTTTCTCCGACCTGCCATTGACAAGATCTGCAAACGGACGCGTATTTCGAGAAAGGTCGCGGCGTTCGGGGCGGTCGGGTTCGTTTTCACCGTCATTTTCGCACTTTCCTGGGTGTTTTTCGGGCGAATGGCATCGGAACTGACTGATATGGCAAAGGGTCTTACCGACGGCGGTGCCGATTTTATCGAGGATATGATCCGCTCAAGCGACGGGGTCATTAAAAAGATCCCGATATTATCAAAGATCGAAAGCCAAAAGGCGCTCGAGATAGTGCGCCACGCGACCGTCAATATGCTTGAAGGTGCGCTTTCGTCCTTTTCGGCAAAAATTCCCGACGCGGTAATGGGCTTCGTTTCGTCGCTTCCCGGGATACTTCTATTCCTGATAACTCTCGTCGTTGCAACCTTCTATCTCGGCGCCGACATTTCGTCCCTCAACTGCTTTATCGTCAAATTCGTGCCGAAAGAAAAGCGCCCTCGGCTCTTCAAAATAAAGGAAAAGCTGATGAATGCGGCGCGGAAGTATATTAAAGCGTACGCCGTCATACTGACCATCACCTGCGTCCAGCTTTTTATCGGATTTCTGATACTGAAGATACCCTACGCGCTGACCTTGTCGGTGCTTATCGCGCTTATTGACATTTTGCCCGTTCTCGGCGTCGGAACGGTGCTCGTGCCGTGGGCTGTCGTTCTTTATATGATGGGCGACAGCTACACGGCGACGGGGCTTCTCATAATTTTCGGAATAATATGGCTCGTCCGTCAGGTGAGTGAGCCGAAGATCGTAGGTGAAAGCGTCGGCGTTTCGCCGCTTATCACCCTTGCAGCTATGTATATCGGCTTTAAGCTTATCGGATTTTCGGGGCTTTTCGTGTTCCCGATCGGAGCGATAATCGTGAAGAGCGTAGTTGACGCGGTGAAGGACGGGTAGGGGATTCGCCGCATAATTGGCTCCCCCTTTGGGGGAGCTGTCGATGAAATCGACTGAGAGGGCGGTTTGCATCACTCCAAAACCACAAAAAACAGACGGTTTCCCGTCTGTTTTTCTTTTAATAATTAAGCGTTTCTCCCGCCTTGACGCAATGCGTTTTTCCCTCGGGAAATCTCATAAATCGGTAGGGCATAATTCATTCCTCCGTTGTTTTTCTCATTATATCACGCCCTACTTCAAAAATCAACTCCGCATATCTTTCGGGGGTTTTTCATACTTATTGAAAAAAAGGAGATGTAATTATGAATTTAAGACGAAAGCTGACGGCGATAGCTCTTATCGCGCTTTGCATATTTACCGTGACCGTTCCGCTCGTGTCCGTTGCGACGGCGACCGATACGGCAGGCGAAATATTCATTCCGCCCGAAACGACAACCGAAGGCACAACCACGCCCTCGGTAGGGGAGGGCGGCGCGGGGTTCCCCGAAGCAAGCTTGCCGAGCTTTGGGGGTTCCGAGCTTGCTCCTCCCGATGTGACAACCGACAGTGCGACGGACAGCAAAACCCCCGCCCCCGAAAAACCGACCGACCGATTGCTCGTGTACGTCTCCAAAGAGGACAAGACGGTCGAAATGTCTCTCGAGGATTACATAGTCTGCGTCGTGGCCGCCGAAATGCCCTACACCTTTCACACCGAAGCACTCAAAGCCCAGGCAGTCGCGGCGCGTTCCTACTGTCTTAACAAGCTCGGAAGCGGCTCTCACAAGGACGGCGCAGACGTCTGTACCGATTATTCCCACTGTCAGTCCTTCGTCTCGCAAGACGAGCTTATTTCCCGTTACGGAAAGACGACGACCGAAAGCATAATGACGAAGGTGAAAAATGCAGTCAAGCAAACGGCAGGGCAGATAATAACCTGGGACGGCAAGCCGGCGCTCGCGGTTTTCCATTCAAGCTCCTACAAGATGACCGAATCATCGAAGAACATCTGGGGCGGTAACGTGCCGTATCTGACCTCGGTCAGCACCCCCGAAAGCGACCGCGTTTCGACCGTAACTCTTACCGACAGCGATATTGCCTCTCTTTTTGCATCCGACAGCGCCGTGAAGGTCAATTCGGGTGGCAAAAAGGGCATTTACGTGACCGAAACCGACAGCGGAAGAGCCGATTATATATGCCTTTCGGGTCTTGCAGTAAAGGCAAAGCTGCTACGCAGTCAATTCGGCTTTAAGTCGACGAACTTTGAGTTTGAGGAGATCGACGGCGGTTGGCGCTTCACCGTCCACGGCTACGGTCACGGCGTCGGAATGAGTCAGTACGGCGCAAACGAAATGGCGAAAAACGGGGCGACGTATGATGAGATACTTTTACATTACTATACAGGGGTCGCCATTGAGACGATTAAAAAATAAAGGTGTATAGTCTTCCGCGTCAAAACGATGTTACTTTGCTTTTACAACGGGTCGTCGAGGGTGCCGACCCCTACCGAGGTACGTTCAAAATTTGCGCGGTAGGGGCTGGCGCCTTCGACAGCCCGCATGGGAACTATGTTACTTTCCTTCGGGTAGCGAAGCGGTGCCTGTGGTGGATGAGGTGTCGTGCGATTCGTGAATCGTCCCTACAACCGCAGTTTTCACACCCCAAAAACACCCTTTTTCGACCTTATTTTACAGTGCTTTGTGCAATTTGGTAAATTTTTCCCTACAAACTTTGGCGAAATTTTTGAATTTCCATATATTGCATTATTTGGTAAAATATGGTATCATTATTTTGTAAATCAAATATCAAAATTACGGAGAGTGACAAATAATGGAACAAAGCATCAAAATCCTCATAGCAGACGAAAACAGTGATTTCAGAAGAAGCTGCCGTTCGAATCTTATCGGGCTCGGCTACAAGCGTATTGAAGAGGCGTCGAACGGCGAGGACGCGCTCTATAAAATCGACAAATTTCATCCCGACGTGGTTCTGACCGACGTGTGGCTCTCGAAGCTCGACTGCACGCAGGTCATTCGCGGTACGTCGCTTCTCGATTTCGGGTCGGATACCGCGCCGTCGTTCATCGTTTATTCGGTCGTCAACAACGGTGCGATGTTCGCCGAGGCGACCGAGGCGGGTGCCGATTACTGCATGCTCCGCCCCTTTGATTACAAGCAGCTTCACGAGCGCATTCTGCGCCTTTCGTCCTCGCGCAGAAAGCCGGGTGCCGTTCGCCGTCAGGATGCCGACATTGAGACGCAGGTCACGAAGGTAATTCATCAGATAGGCGTTCCCGCGCACATCAAAGGATATCAGTATCTCCGCACCGCGATAATGATGACCGTCGAGGATTCCGATATTATAAATTCCGTGACCAAGATCCTTTATCCGTCGGTTGCGAAGAAGTACAGTACGACCTCCTCGCGCGTCGAGCGTGCGATCCGCCACGCGATCGAGGTCGCCTGGGACCGCGGTGACGTCGAAACCCTCAATTCCTACTTCGGATATACGATCCAAAACAACCGCGGAAAGCCGACGAACAGCGAATTTATCGCTATGATCGCCGATAATTTGAGGTTGTCAAATAAGCTTTCGTGAATAGAAAAAGCAAGAGCGAAATGCTCTTGCTTTTTTGTTTAGTCTGTTCGCCGCGTTGTTTTACCTTCTCCAGCGGGAGAAGGTGCCTAAGAGGCTTTGCCCAAGACAAAGCCTCAGGCGGATGAGGTGTAGGTTGCGGAACAACCGTATGATAAAGTGATGTAACATTACACCCGAACACCTCATCCACCACCTTCGGTGGTCCCCCTTCTCCCGCTGGAGAAGGTAAAACAATGCCTCGATTCTTCGGCATATTAACCATAGGGGCGACCTCGGAACCCCAAAAAACTCGCTTCGCTCATTTTCGGGAACCCTTGCCTGTGTTCACCCGCGAAATTGCATCACGAACGGGCGG
>CAZVVM010000108.1:0-5390 GCA_964630635.1 uncultured Ruminococcus sp.
GTTTATCATTTTTAGGGGATTTTTTGACTGCACTTTTCTTGACAATTCCATTTTTGCACGGGAGGAGCAAGCCCCTCCACTACGAAAGTTATATTGAACGTTGATTTGTAGGGACGGGCGTCCTCGACCGTCCGCACGGGAACGATGTAACATCGGGGAACCCCACGCGCTCCCGCCGTTCCAAAGGAAAGAAACATTGTTTCAATACGGGCTGTCGAGGGCGCCAGCCCCTACCACGCAAATTTTGAACGTTTTTTCGGTAGGGGTCGGCGCCCACGACGACCCGTTCGGATGTGATGTAACACCGTTTTTGCACGGGAGGGGAAACCCCTCCCCTACGAGAGGTATATTGAACGTTGATTTGTAGGGCGGGGGCTTGCTCCCGCCGCACAAAAACGATGTTACTTTTCTTTGGAACGGCGGGAGCAAGCCCCCGCCCTACAACAATGTGGCGAAACGTTCGAATGTTCTCGTAGGGGCGACCATTGGTCGCCCGTCCGTTCGTGGTGTAATTTTGCGGGCGAACAATATCGGGGTTCCCAAGGGTTGCCCCTACAAGAAAATTTGAAGCTCCGATCAAAAATCCCCCGACGGTAACCGTCGGGGGATTTAACTATTATCATTCTTCCTCTTTCTGAACGAAGATATTGCAGATATCGGTGATTCTCGGGCTGTACTTGACGGAGTCAAAGCACTGAAGCGGCATTACCTCGTTCATAAAGATATCGCGGAGCGGCGTTTTCTTATGCTTCTGCGGTATCTGGAGCTGTGTCTTGCCGAATCTTATTCCCTTGACGAGGGGAGAGGTATGGGGAATGACCTTCGGGAGATTGTCGAACTCGTTTGCACAGATCGCGCAGTCGGTAAGACAGCCCAGCGCATCGTCGGGGCGGTCGAGTGACATAAGAAGCACAGCCATATCCTTGAGAAGCATCATATGCGTATACGCGCCCTCGAAAATGTCGCCGTCGGGATAAACTTCCTCGCGGATCGAGCGTGCAACCGAAAGAAGCTCAAGCTTGTCCTTTGCTTTAAGCTCGGAATTGTTCTCAACGTATTCCATTATCGCGCTGATGAGATGCGAGGTGTAGGATGAAATGTTTTCCTTTATCGCGGAAATCTTGCTCTCGCCCTCGGAAATTATCGGAAGCATATCCTCGCGGCAGATCTTTCTGCCGGGAAGCGACATCGCAATTTCACGCGCGCTTTCGGAGTCGCGCAGGTCCTCGTAGTAGTGCAGGCAAAGGAGACGCTTTGCTTCAAGGCGGACTGCGTCGTCGGTGCAGTTACCGAGTATCTCTTCACCGATTGAAAGAAGCTCGCCCGAATAGTGCTTGACCATCGCGGGGCGGTCGCAGCTTAAATACAGACCGTACATAAGAAGGCATTTAAGACGGTATTCCTCGGGGAAGTACATAACTCCCTCGCGGATAGCGTCAAGGGCTTCCTTTATGTTGCCCGACGCAACTCTTTCCTGAAAGAGGTCGGCGTATTCCTTGATCTTGTCCTCGTTGTCGAACTCGTCCATACACATAAGCTCGTCGGTCGAAACGCCGAAATAGCTTGCAAGCACGGGAATAAGCTCGATAGGCGGATAAGCTTCGCCCTCCTCCCAAGCGATTATGTCCTTGCAGTTTACGTTAAGATACTGCGCGAGCGCGTCCTGGGTTATCTCCTTTTTAAGACGGTATACGCGTATTTTTGCACCCATATTTATAAACATAATATTCTCCTTATTTTGCCACCGTAAGGGCAATTATTTTTTTAATATCGTCGGGCTGATCCTTTGCCTCGGTGCACGCCTTGTTTCGGCGTATGGCGCCGCATTTTACGCATTTGTGCGTGATTATATATCCCTTTTTCGGGTCGGGGACAGCTGATATCGGCTCAAGCTCCCCGCCGCAGTCGCTTGCGCGGTCACCGGGATTTACGTCAAGATGACGCGACCAAAGACAAAACGGACAGTGGTTGCGCGAGGTGTATTTTAAGGGACGGACTTCTTTTCCGCAGTGAACGCAAATGAAGCCGTCGTCGTTTTTCGAAAAACGCTTTACTTCAAGACCGTCGGTCATATTTTCAGCCCCTTGATCTCGCAAAACGCGTCGAAATATCTTTCCCCGAGCGTGACGAGAGCGTCACGGCAGAAGTGAATATCGTCGCCGTTGCCAACCGTCTGATTATTTGATTTGAGGTCGCGCGCCATGACCATTTTGCCGTGTCCGAGCTTTTCGCAAACGTCGGCAGTTGCAGAAAGGACGGCGTCGCAGGCGCGGCAGTTTTCCTCCTTGTATCTCCATTCCGAGACAAATTCGGCGGCGATGAAGGGAATATCGCTATTTCCGCTGCGCTTTCTTATGTCTGTAACAGTCGCGGAAAGATGATCGAAATAGAAATCGTGACGGGTAACGGGATCGAAATCGGCATTTTCGAATGCGTCGTGCTCACCCTGATGCCAGAGAAAGGCAACGACGCGGTCGTTTTCACCGATGGCTTCATCCATCATCTCGGCAAGACGTCTGTGAAGGAAGTTTCCGACGCCCCACTGTCTGCTTGAAAATCCCGTTCCGCCCGCCGAGGAATCGACGATGAGAAGCTTTCTGCCCTCGGGAAGCAGTCCCGCTTCAAGGTATTTCTTGGCAAAGGAGAGAACGAACGTTCCGTAGTCGTTCTGTCCGTCGTTTCGCTCTTTTGCAATTTCGGTCACGAAGGTGTACGGCTCGGTGACGAGAAATTTCATAGAGCCGTCCTTCTGCTGCTCGTAGCCGTATTTACCGCCGTCGCGCATCATAAGGATTCTTTCATCGGGGATAAACGGACGGTCTGTCGGACCGAGACCGTTTCCTTCTGCGTTTGACTGTCCGCCGAGAATGATTATATCGTAGGGCATAGTGCTTTTCCTTTTGTATGTATAAATTTTTTGTGCGGTTAATTATTATATTTGCGTGTTATCGGTTTTGCAACACATTTTGTAGGGGGCGACGTCCTCGACGCCCCGTTTCAAAGGCAGTGTATTTTTTATGAAAGAGATTGATTTGTTTTCATAGCGTGTTATGTTTGAGAAAGTTTGGTCGTTGTATTGCGGGGCGTCGAGGACGTCGCCCCCTACAACATAGTTTCGCGCTTTTTTCTCATCGTTCATTATTTCCCATTATACAATGCTTTTTTCTTTTTTTCAAGGGCGATTTATCAAAACCCTCGACAAACGCCTGCTTTTGTTATATAATTAAAGCACAAATACCTTTTGGAGCGTTAAAATGACCGAAAGAAAAGTCAAAAACACAGACAGAATATACGAGCGCGATTCGTCCGTTTCGCGTTTTGAAGCAAAGGTGCTTTCCTGCGAAGCCGACGGCGGCGAATACAATGTCGTCCTTGACCGCACGGCGTTTTTCCCGAGGGGCGGCGGACAGAGCTGTGACAAAGGAACGCTGAACGGCATCGGGGTGCGCGACGTGCATATCGAAAACGGCGAGATAATTCACGTCGTTTCCGAGCCGATCGAGGTCGGACAGAGTGCAGTCGGACGCATAAATTATGAAGAGCGTGAGGGAAAGATGCGCTCGCATACGGCGGAGCATATTCTGTCAAGCGTGCTTAATAAAAAATACGGGCTTTCTAACGTCGGCTTCCACCTCGGTTCGGTCGACACGACCTGCGATTTCGACGGCGTTCTGACGCTCAGTCAGATATACGATGCCGAGGACGAGGTCAATAGGATCATCCGCGAAAATCACCCCGTGTTCCCCGCATTTCCGACCGAAAACGAGCTGAAAACGCTTGAATACAGAAGCAAGCTTGAGCTGACCGAGGACGTCCGCATCGTAATGATAGGCGAAAACGGCTCGGTCGATAAATGCGCCTGCTGTGCGCCGCACGTTAAGGAAACGGGGAATATCGGCTATTTCAAGATCGTTGATTTTTATAAATACAAGGGCGGCACGCGCGTGCATATCCTGACGGGGCAAAAGGCGCTCGAAAAGGCGCGCGACGACTACGAGGGCATAAAAACCCTGTCGGCACTTCTGTCTGCACCGCCGAACGCACACAGCGTGAGCGAGGCGGCTATGCGCCTTCGTGAGGAAAACGAAGCGCTTGAGGGCGAAATTTCCGCACTCAACGAGCGCATAAACTCTTATATCGTAAAGGAGCTGCCAAACACCGACTTCGCGGTCGTATTTGACGAAAGAACGGATAATCAAACGCTCCGTTCACTTTGCCTTTCCGCTCTTGACAAGGTGAAAACCGCATCGGTTTTCGGCGGTGAAAACGGCAGATTCCTGTTCGTCATCGCGGGAGAGGACGCGCAAAACATTTTCTGCAAAATGAAAGCGTCGCTTAACGTCCGAGGCGGCGGGAAAGAGATAATATGTGGCACGGTCTTTGCGAGTGAGAGCGAAATTCGTGCGGTCTTTAACGGAGAAAATATATGAAACCGATACTTTTAGCACCGATTCTAAAGAATTATATCTGGGGCGGAACCCGCCTCAAAACCGAATTTGGGTTTGAAAGCGACGAGGAAAAGGTCGCTGAAGCTTGGATGCTGTCGAGCCATAAGGACGGACGGAACGTAGACGAATGTCCGATCCTCGTCAAGCTCATTGATGCCTGCGACAAGCTCTCGGTTCAGGTTCACCCGAACGACGAATACGCCTATCGCGTAGAGGGTGAGGCGGGCAAGACCGAGATGTGGTATATCGTAGACTGCGAAGAGGGCGCGCGACTCATTTACGGCTTCAAAAAGGAAATTTCAAAGGAAGAATTTGAGCGCCGCATCCGCGAAAACACCCTTGACGACGTGATGAATTACGTTCCCGTACACAAGGGCGACGTGTTCTTCATTCCGTCGGGAACGCTTCACGCGATCGGCGCGGGAATACTTATCGCCGAAATCCAGCAAAGCTCAAATACGACCTACCGCGTGTCCGATTACGGACGCCTCGGCACCGACGGAAAGCCGCGTCAGCTTCATATCGAAAAGGCGCTCGACGTGACGGAAACGGTACCGCCGACGGTTCCTTACGGTCAGGTTGGAGAAATCACCGAATATCCCTTCGGTAAGGTGAGAACGCTTTCCGAATGTGAATATTTCTCCGCCTACGAGATCGACCTCGACGGCAAATTTGAGACCGCCGCGGCGAATTTCCTGCATATCCTCGTCCTCGACGGCGAATTAACCTTCGGCGACATAAAGGCAGGCAAGGGCGGAAGCATCTACGTTCCCGCAAATTGCAAAACCGCAGTTAATGGAAAGGCAAAATTTCTTGTAAGTACGGTTTGAAATGTTGCTTTGCTTTTGGGACACCTCATCCGTCAAGCGCCCGAGATCCTTCGGCTACGCGTCGCCGTCACCCTGAGTGGAGCGAAGCGAAATCGAACGGGTCTGGCGACGC
>CAZVVM010000109.1:0-5266 GCA_964630635.1 uncultured Ruminococcus sp.
CTCGATATCTGCGTCCTCAACGCCGATGAGAAAAGTCGAGTTTCCGCTCATAAGGAACCCGCCCGTCGAGGAAATTTTCGTTACCGAAAAGCCCTCGCGGCTTAAGGACGTGCTGACGGAATGTGCGTCGTCGTTATTTACAATGGCAAGTATCAGCTTCATATTTAAAACTCCTTGCGGTTAAAATCTTTTTTTACGGGAAACATAATCCCAATATATTATAACAAATTTTTATATGCTTGTAAAGAGCAAAAAAATAGCGCAAAAGGGTATTATTATGAAATTTTTTGGAAAAAAGGACCTTGCGTATCTGCTTGTTATCGCAATTCTTCTGCTGACGGCGGTGTTTTTCGCGTTCAAGGGTATGATCTCCGAGGAAAAATACGAAAAGTACAGAGGAAGAATTTTGAACCGCGCGCTCGAAAGCTCGATCCAGCTTTTGGGAGAGTATATAGAAACGCAGGATCCGCGCCTATCCTCGTTTTTGTCGTCGCGCCTGAACGAGCTTCCGCTCGGGGGAGAGGAGCGCGAGGCGGTGATCTCGTTTTGTAACGACGTTTCGCTTTCGGCTGAAAGCTCCGACAGCCGACGCCGTTCACTGACCTACGCGGAAGAGCTTATGACCGCGCTTATCGACAACCGAAGCGCAATAAAGCGAGGCGACGTCACGTCATTTCCGCTGTATGAGGGCGAAGTTCCGACTTTGTCATCGGCTGTGGATAAACCGTATTTTTCCGAAGCGAAAAAGATACTCGGCACGTCGGACTTGCGCTCATATACTCGCGGCGATGCGACCGGTTACCGTACCGCGAGCGCGTACGCGGAGTTTGAAAACGGCGTTTTCGTCCGTTACCTCTGCCGCCGCGACGGAAAGGAAAAGATCACGTCCGACACCGCAAAAAAAGATGCCGAAAAATTCGCAAATCTCTATTGCGGAGGCGGGAAACCGATCTCTGAAAGCACCGAGGACGGATATTTCCGCTTCGTTTTCGACGTTTTTTATATCGACGTCTCGGTTTTTGGCGGCGTTATGCGGTACGAAAGGACGAAAATTTGATTTACCCCTTTATTTTTCGGTTATTATGTGTTATAATTATCAAAAATCAACTGTTAAGGTGATAAAATGGCGAATTACAGAGTCGGAAGAGTAAACGAAGAGCTTATGAAGGCGCTTTGTGAAATTATAAGAACGGTAAAGGATCCCCGCGTTTCGGGCGCATTTGTGAGCATCACGGCTGTCGACTGCACGCCCGACCTCAAAAACGCAAAGGTCTATTTCTCGGTTATGGGCGAACGACGCAAGGGCGACGCGCAGAAGGGCCTTGAGAACGCGACCGGTTATATCAGAACGCAGATCGCAAAAATGCTCAATCTCCGTATAACCCCCGAGCTTCGCTTCATATCGGACGAGTCGATGAAGCACGGCGCGCATATCAGCGCACTTATGAAGCAGGTTGAGGAAGAGCTCCGCGAGGCAGACAAAAAAGCCGCGGAGGAAGAAAAAGAGGAAGAATAAGGAAAAACCGCCGAGAGATCGGCGGTTTTTAGTTTATGAAGACGTGTCAAAGCATCGTGGCGTTGTCTTGCCTTCCCCAGCGGGGGAAGGGGGACCGCAGACGCTGCGTCTGCGGTGGATGAGGTGTAGCCGTCGCAGACGGCGTATGTCAATGGAATGTAATATCGTTTCAATGCGGTGCGCCGAGGCCGTCGCACCCTACAAATTAACGTTCAATTTATCTCTTGTAGGGGAGGGGTTTCCCCTCCTGCAAAACTCAATAAAAAAAGCACCCAAGCGGAAAAATTCCGCGGGCGCTTTTTTGCTCATTTATTTTATACTCCCGAATATGCCGAGAAGCCCGCGTCGATGGGAAGAACGATTCCCGTGATGGCGGAAGCGGAGCGGTCGTCGCAAAGCATAAGAGTTGCGCCGAGAAGCTCGTCGCTCTCAACGAATCTGCCCATAGGCGTGCCGTTAAGTATCTTCTTGCTTCTTGCGGTCGGGTTGCCCTCTTCGTCAAAGAGAAGCGAGCGGTTCTGCGCGGAGAGAAGGAAGCCGGGAGCTATTGCGTTGCAACGGATTCCCGTGCCTGCGAAGTGAGTTGCGAGCCACTGCGTGAAGTTCGAAATTCCTGCCTTTGCCGCAGAGTATGCGGGGATCTTCGTAAGCGGGATATAGGCGTTCATCGACGAGATGTTGAGTATCGCGCCCTTGCCCTTCTTTACCATATCGGTCGCAAATACCTGCGTCGGGAGAAGCGTTCCCTGGAAGTTGAGCTTGAATACGAAGTCGATGCCGTCCTGCGTGAGGTCAAAGAAGGACTTTTTGCCCTCGACTGCTTCGTGCTGATACTCGTTGTCGGTCGTTGCGGCGGGATTGTTTCCGCCTGCGCCGTTGACGAGAACGTCACATTCGCCGAGCTTGCTAAGCACCGCCTCGTGTGCCGCCTTGAGGGAATCAATTTCAAGCACGTTCGCTTCAAACGCCTCGCAGATGAAGCCCTCGGCTTTCAGCTCGGAAGCGAGCTTTTCGACGTTTGCGAGGTTGCGGTCAAGTGCTGCTACCTTGGCGCCCGACTGCGCGAACGCGCGAGCCATAGCGGAGCAGATAAGTCCGCCCGCGCCGGTTACTACTATCACCTTGCCGGTGTAATCAATGTTAAGAGGAAGGTTTATCATTGTTTTTCTCCTTTGGGGATTTATAATGAGGTTGCCTGCGTCTGCCTGTCATTCTGAGCGAAGCCGAACTTTTTTGTCCGAGATTCCAAACGTCGCTCCGCGTCGTTTGATCCTCGCTTCGCTCGGATTTCGACTGCGCTCAGAATGACGCGGACAAAAAAGCGCCGAAGCGTTAGCGTAGGCGGAATCTCGGCAGACGCCGCAAGATGTTTATTCTAAATCCAGCTTTCCGCCGTTTGCTTCGATGAGTCCGTTGATATATGCACTTCCGAGCGCACGGTCAAATAGACCGTAGCCGGGCTTGCCCGTCTCGCCCCAGATCATTCTGCCGTGGTCGGGACGGAAATATCCGTCGAAGCCGTTTTGGACGAGCGCCTTGACGACCTCGTTCATATCGACGCTTCCGTATGCCGAAAGGTGTCCCGATTCCTCGAAGCTCGTGTCGGGGAGAATTTTGACGTTACGCAGGTGCATAAACGCGATTCTGTCCATCGCCGCATACTTCTTCGTAAGAGCGACCATATCGTTCTTCGGCGAGCAGCCGAGAGAGCCGATGCAGAGGCAGAGCGAGTTTGCGGGGCTGTCGACGATTGAGAGCATACGGTCGATGTTCTTTTCGTCGGTGATTATTCTCGGAATACCGAAGATCGGATAAGGCGGATCGTCGGGGTGTATAGCCATTCTGACGCCGCATTGCTCGGCAACGGGAATTATCTTTTTGAGGAACTTTTCAAGATTCTTCCAAAGTCCCTCTTCGCCGAGCTCGCCGTAAGCGACGATAAGCTCGCGGATCTTTTCTCTCGTGTAGCTTGCGTCCCAGCCGGGCAGACAAATGTCGTCCTTCAGCGGGTCAAGACCCTTCATCTGATCCCAGTACATAACGAGCGAGGTCGAGCCGTCGGGCGCTTCCTTGTCGAGCTGGGTTCTCGTCCAGTCGAAAACGGGCATAAAGTTGTAGGTGATGCACTTAATGCCGTATTTTGCACAGCGGCGGATGTTCGCACAGTAGTTTTCAATGTGACGGTCGCCCTCGGGAAGTCCGAGCTTGATCTCCTCGGTTACGGGAATCGACTCAACGATGTCGAAAACGAGTCCGTTTTCCTCACAAAGACGGCAAAGGCGCTCGATGCTCTCTTCAGACCACACCTCGCCGGGCTTTACGTCATAAACGGCAGAAACGACCGAGCGCATACCGGGAATCTGCGAGATATACTTGAGTGATACGGGATCGCTTTCGCCGTACCAGCGGAATGAGCTTTTCATAATATCCTCCGAAAATTTAACTGTTGGATTTATTATAACCCCGGCAATGTTCTTTGTCAACTTTTCTATGAATTTTACTTAAATATATGTAAAAAGAGCCCGAAAAAGCGAGCTCTTTTACATATATATTTCAAATTATGCGTTTTCGTATATATCGGAAAGGTATCTGCCGACCGCCGCAAGGTAATCCATACCCGCAGGAACGATCTCCTTGGGACCGGGAATAACGACCTCAAAGTTGAGCACGCCCTTGTAGCCGATCTCCTTGAGCGCCTTCATAAGTCCCGTCCAGTCCATAGCGAGGGGCTTCCATACCATTCCCTCGGGCGCCTGACGGTGTGCGAAGGGGATAGTGTGAAGGTCGCAAAGACCGTCGTTGTCGTGAACGTGCAGACAAACGAGCTTGTCGCCGCAGATGCGGACCATCTCGACGGGATCGTCCTGCGTAAGAAGTCCGTGTCCGACGTCAACGCAGATCTTGAAGCGGTCGCCGAGGAGCTCGCACGCCTTTACCATTTCCTTTGCGCGGGAGAAGATGGTGGGGCAGATGTGACCGAAAACGGTGTCTACGTTCCACATATTCTCGATACAGCAGTAAACGTCGTATTTTTCAAGGCAGGGAATGAGCTTTCTGTATAGGTCGATAACCGCGGGGAAGGTCTCCTCCTCCATAACGTCGTATTTTCTGCGGACGTCAATGATCGGGTGAGTTACACAGTGCTGGGAGCCGAGATAGTGGCACGCCTTGATCGAGCACTCGATTCTCTTTATGATCTCTTCCTCGCCCGAGTAGTAGCGGGGGTGTCCGTCGAAGGCGGAATGTATCTGGAAGATTTTGATGCCGACGGAGTCTGCCTTCTCTTTGAGATCGGTGAAGTAGTCCTTTATCGCCTCGTCGGTCCAGTTGTCGATACCGCCGAGAAAGTCGGAGCCGCGGTCAAAAAACGGCTCCATAGAGAGGTCGATTCCGTCGAAGCCCGACGCCTTTAACTGCTTGAACATTGCAAATTCGTCGCCGAGGCAACGCTGTCTTATCATTGAAAGCTTCATGGTTTTTCTCCATTCAAAAAAGAAAATTTCTGTAACATAATTATAAATTACAGGGCACGAAAAGTCAACCGATTTTGGCGTTAAAAGCCCAAAAAGGGTCGATTACATCATAATAATATGGGTAATCGGTACGAAAATATCTTTTTTTCAAAAAATGTGTTGACAAATGCTTTTTGGTGTGATATAATCTTTAAGCGCTTTCGGTGGAAAGCAAAATAAATGTGGCGGAGTAGCTCAGTTGGCTAGAGCAACCGGTTCATACCCGGTAGGTCATGGG
>CAZVVM010000110.1:0-5189 GCA_964630635.1 uncultured Ruminococcus sp.
GGGGCGACGTCCTCGACGCCCCGCAATACCACGATAATATTCTCGCTAAAGCAACACTCTATTAATGATGATATTGCTTATCGTAATATCATGATAGATACATCGTTTTGAAAACGGGTCGTCGAGGACGCCGACCCCTACAATGCGTTTTGAAAACGCCGAAACGTGCGAATAGGGTGATTAATTGCAAAATGTTTTATTCCCCGTAAAACTCCTCTGCGTATCTCACCGCGCCCATCGCGTCGGGGGAATATTTATCCGCGCCGATATTTTGCGCGTATTCCTCGTTGAGCACCGCGCCGCCGACCATTACCTTGATCTCTTGGTCGTGGGAATGGAGCAGCTTTACGGTCGCTTCCATACTCGGAACGGTAGTCGTCATAAGAGCGCTTAAACCGACGAGCTTACAGCCCGTATTTTTGACTGCGTCAAGCACTTTTTCGGGCGAAACGTCGCGCCCGAGGTCGTACACCTTGAAGCCGTAGCTTTCAAGAAGCACCTTGACGATATTCTTTCCGATGTCGTGAATATCGCCCTTGACGGTCGCAAGGATAACGGCGCGGCTGCTGTTTTCCGACGCGCTTGGCATAAGCTTTTTAAGCTCGGAGATCGCGCCGCTTGCCGCATCAGCACTCATCAGAAGCTGCGGCAGATACGCCTTTTTTTCTTCAAATTGCCGTCCGATCTCGTTCAGCGCGGGAATGATCTCGGAATTTATAACGCCGAGTGGCTCGCAAGTGATCTTTGACGCGATCTCGGTGGCTTCCTTTGCCATACCCTTGAGAACGCAATAGGAAAGCGAGAGGTCGTTCTGCGGCTTTGCTTCGGTCACCGTTTTGTTTTTATCGGCATACGAAATGTAGTCAATACAGCCGTTATCAAGTCCGTGAAGGACTCGGAAGGCGTGATAGGTATCGAGCATCGAAGCGGAAAACGGATTCATTATCGCGCTTGACAGCCCGTTTTCAAGGGCAAGGGCGAAGAAGGTCGAATTTATCTTCTCGCGCTCGGGAAGCCCGAAGGAGATGTTCGATACGCCGAGCACGGTACGGAAGCCGAGCTCGGTCATTTTTCTGACCGTGCCGAGCGTAATTTTCGCGCTGTCCTTGTCGGCGGAGACCGATAGGGCAAGGGGGTCTACGATTATATCCTTTTTCGAAATGCCGTATTTTTCGGCTTCGGCGGCAATTTTGAGCGCAATTTCGGCTCTGCCGTCAACTGTGTTCGGAATGCCGTTTTCGTCCATCGTGAGCGCAACGACGCTTCCGCCGTACTTTTTGACGAGAGGGAAGACCGCGTCCATCTTTTCCTTTTCGCCGTTTACGGAATTGACAAGCGGCTTGCCGTTATAGATGCGAAGTGCGCGTTCGAGCGTCTTGGGGTCGGCGGAGTCGAGCTGGAGAGGAAGCGCGGTCACGCTCTGAAGCTCTGTTACCGCCTTTTCCATCATCTCGGCTTCGTCGATGTCGGGAAGTCCTACGTTCACGTCGAGGATATGCGCGCCCGCTTCTTCCTCGCGGCTTGCTTCAAGAAGCAGATAACCGATGTCACCCTCGCGCAGAGCCGCTTTGAGCTTCGGCTTGCCCGTGGGGTTTATTCTTTCACCGATGAGTATCGGGTCGGTATCTATTTTCACCGCCTTTGCGTAAGAGGAAACGACGGTTATATTTTTCTCGGTCGGGTATTTGAAGATAACGCCGTTTACCGCCTTGACCGCTTCTTTTATATGCTCGGGTGTCGTTCCGCAGCAGCCGCCGAGGAGCGTCACGCCCATTTCTGCCATTTCTTTTATATATTTTGCAAATTCGGCGGGCGAGGTCGAGTAAACGGTCTTTCCGTTCACGACGGCAGGAAGTCCAGCGTTGGGGTTCATAACTATCGGTTTTGACGAAACCGAAAGAAGTTTTTTTGCGATCGGGAGCATCATATCGGGTCCATAGGAGCAGTTCGCGCCGAACGCATCGACGTTAAGACCCTCAAGGAGAGCCGACATCGTTTCGGCGTCAGCCCCCGTCATAACCTTGCCGTCGGAGCCGTAAGCGTTCGTTACGATTATCGGCAGGTCGCAGGTCTCCTTTGCCGCGACGACCGCCGCCTTTGTCTCGTAGCTGTCAGCCATCGTTTCGATAAGAATGAGGTCGCATCCGAGGTCGACGGCGTAGCGGAGGCAGGACGAAAACGCTTCGACCGTATCCTCAAACGAAAGGTCGCCGAGCGGAGACAAAAGCCGTCCGAGCGGGCCGAGGTCGTAGGCAAGATATGCGTCGGGATAGCCCGCAAGCGCCTTTTTTGCACACGAAATCGAAGCCGAAATAAGCTCGGCGTAATTACCGTATTTGAGGGGATTTATCCCGAAGGTGTTGGCTTTAATTATATTCGCGCCGGCGCTGAGATACGCGCGGTGAAGCTCAGTTATCTTTTCTGGGTGTGTGAGCGACCAAATTTCGGGCGCTTCGCCTGCCGAGAGTCCCATCGACTGCAGGACGGTACCCGTACCGCCGTCGAAAAAGAGAAATTTACTTTTCAGATCGTTTCTAAAATTTTTCATTCAAGTATTCCCGCAATAGCTGTAATTGATTTCGTCGGTGTCATTAAGAGCGACGAAGATAGGGTGATGCCGACTGTCTTCTCGGCATCGAGAAACCGCAAAAGCGGCTTTTGAAGGTCAAGGGCAAGATCTCCATAGCCGGGGCTGAAGCGCGGGGCGTGGGAGATTCCCTCGAAAATAACCTTTTCCGCCTCGTCGCAAGCCGTCTCTGCAAGAGCCGACGCGATAGCGTCGGTCACAAATTGTTCGGACGGCATTAATTTTCCGAGCTTGATGAGCAGTCGGTCAACTCCGCTTCCTAAAGTGACGGCAAAGACCGCCGCTCTTTGGCACGGAGCAAGATTTTTTGATAGGTTTTCAGAAACTATCTCGCCAAATCCGAGGTCGAGACCGTTTTCCGTCCTTTTTATGTCGCAAATACGGCAAACGTACCGCGCGGAAACGCATTTTTTAAGCTCGTTTAAGCATTTCGGTATAAGCGCAACGCTCGCTTGCGGACAGCCGAGGCGAGCGCGAAGCTCGTTTTCGTTCACCTCGGGAAGAGTAAGGATTCCGTATCTTATCATTTGATTATTTCGCTTACGTTATTTTGAATTGCGCGCGCAATATCGGGCTTGTTCATCGAATAGACGTGAACGGCGTTCACGCCGTTTGCGTAAAGGTCGATTATCTGCTCTGTCGCGTAGGCGATTCCCGCCTGACGCATAGCGTCGGGGTTGTCGCCGTAACGGTCGACGATGCGCAGGAAGCGCTGTGGGAGCGCGCTCTTTGATATCGAACAGATGCGCTTGATCTGGGAGGCGCTCGTGACGGGCATTATTCCCGCAACGACGGGAACGTCAACGCCTGCGCGGAGCAGACGGTACATAAAATTATACAGAATATTGTTGTCGAAGAACATCTGCGTCGTAAGGTACTCACAGCCGCTCTCAACCTTTCTTTTGAGTCCCTCGATATCCGATACGCTGCTCTCGCTTTCGGGGTGACATTCGGGATAGCAGGCACCGCCGATGCAGAACGAGCCGAAATTTTTGATTGCTTCGGTGAGGTCGGAGGCGTATTTATAGGTAAGATGCTCGCGCGTCATTCCGTTCGGCGGGTCGCCGCGGAGAGCGAGAATGTTCTCAATTCCGCGGGTTTTGAGGTCGGTCAGCTTTTCCGTTATGCTCTCTGCCGTTGCGTTGACGCAGGTGAGATGCGCGACGGGAGTTACGCCGAGCGCGTTTATCTTTTCGGCTATCTCTGCGGTGTACGAGGCGGTCGTACCGAGGGCACCGTATGTGACGCTCATATATGACGGAGCAAGCGAGGCGATCTCGGTCGCAGACGCCATTACCGAATCGAAATTCTCGGTCGTTTTCGGCGGAAACACCTCGAAGGAAAGCGACGGCTTTTTGGCTTTTATTATATCGGTAACTTTCATAAACACTACCCCATTTTAATATGTTAAAGCCATTATATCACGCTTTTTTGCCAAATTCAATAGTATGAGAAAAAATCGCGCTATGTCACTCCCGTCGGAAATATCATATAATGCTTTTGAGGAGAAAATGCTCCTCGAAAAAACACAGGAGGAACAAAATGGCAACCTTTTTTAACCAGGCGACTCTGACCTACGCGGGCGGATCTGCAAGCTCGAATATAGTTTCGGGCGAGCTTGTCGAGGCGATAAACGCGATAAAGACCGCTACGACCGAGACCTACCGCGAGGGGGAGAGCATAACGTACGTTATCAGCTTAATAAACGACTCCGACGCTCCCTCGTCCGCGTTCACCGTGACCGACGATCTCGGCGCGTACGAGTTTGAGGGTGAAACGGTATTTCCGCTCGTTTACCGCGAGGATTCGGCACAGCTTTTCGTTGACGGCGTGCCGAGTGATACCGTCAACGTGACCGACACGCAGCCGCTTACCGTTACGGGAATCACGCTTCCCGCGAACTCAAGCGCGCTTCTCGTCTATACTGCCGAGGTGACGGAATTTGCGCCGCCCGCAGTTGACGGCACCATCGTGAACACCGCAACCGTAACGGGAGCGGGCATTACCACACCTATAACCGTCACCGAAACCGTGACTGCCGAGTCGGGCGCACTTCTCGGAATAATGAAGGAGATTTCTCCCTCGACCGTAACCCCGAACGCGCCTCTGACCTACACGATCACCGTGACGAACAGCGGTAACGAGGACGCGGTTGCGACCGACGATCTTACCGTGACCGATACCTTCGATCCGATCCTTGACATCACCTCTGTGACGCTTGACGGTGAAGAGCTGACCGAAGGCGACGATTACACCTATAACGAAACAACGGGTGAATTCACGACCGTTCCGGGCAGAATAACGGTTCCTGCCGCGACCTTCACGGTCGATCCCGAGACGGGCGCATACGTTATCACACCCGGCGAAGCAGTCCTGACCGTAACGGGAACGGTACAGTAAAAATAAGGGAGGGGGAACCCTCCCTGTTTTGTATTGTTCTGTTTAACCGAGAAGCGTTTAGTCTGTTATTCGTAGGGCGGGGGCTTGCTCCCGCCGCACAAAACGATGCTGCTTTACTTTTATAACGGGTCGTCGTAGGCGCCGACCCCTACCGAGAAACGTTCAAAATTTGCGCGGTAGGGGCTGGCGCCCTCGACAGCCC
>CAZVVM010000111.1:0-5158 GCA_964630635.1 uncultured Ruminococcus sp.
CGCTAGCCTGTCACGCTAGAGGTCAGGGGTTCGAGTCCCCTTCGGGTCGCCACTTTTTTATTTCGGCATTCTGCCATACCTTATTGAGTTGCCGAATATGCCTCGATAGCTCAGTTGGTAGAGCAGTAGACTGAAAATCTACGTGTCGTTGGTTCAATTCCGACTCGAGGCACCAAAAAAGAATAGTGTGTATCGCAGCCACGCGGTACATATATGCGGATTTAGCTCATTTGGTAGAGCGCCACCTTGCCAAGGTGGAGGTGGCGGGTTCGAGCCCCGTAATCCGCTCCAAGCAAAAATCCGCTTTCGTATGAAGGCGGATTTTTGCTTGTATTATTCACTATTCATTATTCATTATTCATTCTTCATTATTCATTCTTCATTATTCATTAAATGAAAGCGGATTTTTAATGAATAATGAAGTCGCACAGCTAATGAAGAATGAATAATGAATAATTAAGGTAGCTTTTTTCCCGTTGGTCAAAAAGCATTTTTGTATATTGAAAAAGATGTGGATTAAGGGTATAATGATTCTAAAGAATGAGGTGTTGTTATGAAAGAGAATTTTTTGATAGATAAATCTATTGCTTTTGCTTCACGCATTATAAAGCTTCATCAATATTTAATTAAAACGAAAAAGGAAACAATTATTTCAAAACAAATAGTTCGTAGTGGTACGAGCATAGGCGCAAATATAAATGAAGCTAACTATGGTCAGAGTAAAGCGGATTTTATTTCTAAAATGCATATTGCCTTGAAGGAAACGGCTGAAACGGAATATTGGTTGAAGCTGCTTACGTTATCAGAATATATAAATGAGGATATGGGAAAATCGCTTTTGAATGACTGTTTGGAGATAAAGCGAATTCTTGTTGCCTCAATTAACACCGCAAAGGAAAACACAAAATAGATTATCGTTTGTTTAACACTTTTTGCCCCTCTGCATATCATAATACCGAAAGACAAGTAAAATAATTTTTCAAAATCCATTGACAAACCGCTCGCACCGTGATATAATACCCTTGTTACGAATACGGCGACATAGCCAAGTGGTAAGGCCACGGTCTGCAAAACCGTTATTCTCCAGTTCAAATCTGGATGTCGCCTCCAAACAAAAATCCGTTCACGAATGTGGACGGATTTTTGTTTGTATTATTCACTATTCATTATTCATTATTCATTAAATAAGAACGGATTTTCGAATGAATAATGAAGCCGCTTACGCTGATGAATAATGAATAATTATAGCTCGCTGTCGCTCACATTATAGCGCCTTCGACGTGATCTGGGCGCGCTTCGCGCAAAAGGATCCCCTTGCGCCTCTGCCGCTTTTGTGTTATAATACGTCCGAGATTTTACGCGCGCAAACACGACTTTTCGGCTTTTTAAGCGCATTTTTGCAAGGAAGCAAGTGTTACTTGACAATTTTCCAAACAAACTTTATTGTTTTCAAGGTCAAGAAATGATACAATTTAAGAAAAAAAGGAAGTGTTTTATATGTTGAGTGATAACATCAGAAAGTACCGTAAATTAAATCACATGTCACAGGACGAATTAGCCGACAAATTAAAAGTGACAAGACAAAGCATCAGTCTTTGGGAAACCGGGCAGACACAACCGTCGCTTGATAATATAGTCGCATTAGCCAAGCTGTTTGATGTTTCCACCGACAATCTTCTGTCAGCGGACGAGCCGGAGTCTGTGCCTGTCCCCACGACGAAACCTCAAAACGACAGACCTTCAAATAAGATAAGATACATTTTGATCGTATGCTTGATACTCTGCTTGCTTCTGGTGATGGCTCTCATTCTGTGGATAAGCGGAATTTTCGGTGCGAAAAATAATGGCAAACCGTCCGATTCTATCCCCGGCGGTTCGATAAATATGACGGAGCCGCCCGAAAGCAACCCGAATACGACAGAGCCGCCCGAAAGCAACCCTAACACGACGGCACCGCCCGAGACCAAGCCGAATACAACGAAACCGTCAGAAACCAAGCCAACTACGACGGAGCCGCCTCAGAATAAGCCCAAGGACATATACGGATATCTCAAAAATTTCGTGATTCAGAACGGCACGGTAAACGGAGACTACTGCTATTATTCAAACACCGCTGACAATTACGGAGGATACGCATCCGAGCGCTTTTCTCTGTATTATTGGGCAGATACCGAAAAAATAGAATTTTGCTTACACAGCGTTTTGAACGATACCTACAGTATAAATTTCTATATTTACGTTCCTAAAACGCACACCGGCAAATATACGTACATAACGTCATATTATTACCGAGATACCGGCGTATCTCGGTACGAGGCAACCGGTACGATAGTTGCATCTGATTTTACCAAAAATTATCCCTTGCCCTGTTCCAGTTATACCGGCTCGACCGATATGCAGAACGAATTTATGGAAATGAGCAGGCAGGGCATTTGTGATCTGCTCAGTTGCCTTGAGAGGTTTCTTGAAGTGGAAAACATGGAGTATTCCTTTGACGATCTCGGCTTTACAAAGTTTTGATTTTTTCTTCCGTAAATATTAACACGACCGCGTGACGCTTTATTACCACGTCGTTGGCTTCTGCCCCGACGCATTTCTAAATTAATATAAAAGATAAAAGCCGTGAGAAATCACGGCTTTTTCATATTGCAAACCGTCTGAAATCGTGATAAAATAAAACCGTAATCCAAGCGCGATTTCAATTTTTTTATTCAGAGGTGTCAGGTATGAGATTTTCGCAGTTTGAGGATCCTTTTAAGTACCGCCAGCCGGAGATGACGTTTGCAAAAGATCTTGCGCGTCCTTATCATATAGAGATCCCGCCGCATTGGAACGAGGAGGAGCCGAGTGAGAATGAGGTTGACTTCTCGCACGTCACGCTTGATATAAGGTTTTGCGACGAGCTGCTCGACACGGCGTATGCCGATTTTAGGCAGTTTTTAGACGTTGTCCAAATAAAGGTTGACGATTTCGGCAAGAAGATCGTAGTTCGCAAGGGAGAAACCGAGTGCTTTGAGGCGTATATTATCCGCGTGGAGCGCGACGGGTGCGAGGTCATTGCCGCAGATACCGAGGGTATCCGCCGTGCGCTCGTTTATTTAGAGGACGAGATGCTCCGCCGCTCGGGCGCGCGGCTTCCGCTCGGAGAGATAAAGAGACGCCCGTTTATAAGAGAAAGAGTATCGCGTTGCTATTTTACCCCTGCAAGCAACGTCGCCGTTGAGGAGCGTGAGAACGAGCTTGCCGACGATATTGATTATTACCCCGACGAGTATCTTAACCGTCTCGCACACGACGGCGTAAACGCCCTGTGGCTCGGTGCGACGCTTCAGTATCTCGTTAAAAGCGACATTGTTCCAGAGTACGGCGCCGATTCGGAAAAACGGCTTGCGAAGCTGAACCGAACCATTGAAAAATGCCGTCGGTACGGAATTAAGACCTATCTTTTCTCGGTCGATCCCGCTTCGACTTATGAGAACGCAAAGCTGAAGAATCACCCCGATATGCTCAGCGACGAGGAATCGCCCTGGATATTTCATCTTTGCCCGTCGACTGAGAAGGGGCTATCTTATATCAAGGAAGCGTATTCCGAGCTGTTCAGGCGCGCGCCTGGGCTTTCGGGATACATAAATCTCAGCGTTGGCGAGGCGGAATCGCATTGTGCATCGGGCGGCGCTCTTACCTGTAAGCGATGCCGTGCGAAGTTTGGCACCCTCGGCAAAACTCTTGCTTTTGTTGAAAAAACCATATCGGACGCTATAAAATCCGTCTCTCCGAACGCAGAATACGTGAGCTGGACCTACGCGCAGAGGGGCTGGAAGCCAGATGATATAAAGGAATCCTGCCTGTCGCGTGATCAGAGCGTACGTCACCTCGTCAACTTCGAGGATCTTGGTCTTTCTGATCAGCTCGGCGAGAAGCGTCTTGCATACGATTATTGGCTTTCCTACGCGGGACCGGGACAGCTTTTCGAGGACGCCATCGGTTATGATTCGTCGGCAGGGGTTGAGACCTGGGCGAAGATACAGGTGTGCTCCTCCCACGAAATATCAACCGTGCCATACGTTCCCGTGCCGTCGCTTCTTTACGAAAAATACAAATATATGCACGCGCACTCGGTGCGCGGAGTTATGCAATGCTGGTTCTTCGGCAATTATCCCTGCCTTATGAGCCGTGCGGCGGGCGAGCTTTCGTTCGAGCCGTTTATGCCGACGGAGCGCGAGTTCCTATTGCACCTTTGCGGAATATATTGGGGCAAGGATGCACAAAAGGCGGCAGACGCGCTTGAAAAGCTTGCGCGCGGCTACCGCAATTTCCCCGTTGGCGTTGACTTTGAGTGGTACAGCCCGATGCAGGACAGCCCCGTCGCGCCGTATCATTTGGAGCCGATAGACCTGCCGCTGCCGGCGACCTGGACGCTTGACGATATGGTCGGCGCAGACAGAGTATGGGACTGCGTCCTTGACAGCCATACGCCGAGCGAGATATTAACGCTCACAAGCGAGCTTTCGCGGCTTTGGGACGAAGGATGCCGCGCGATGTCCGAAATCGGCGATTTTTCAACCGAGACGCGCCGTGAGCAGTTGACTGTTGCTACGGCGGCGAATTACATATTCGAGAGCGGAGCGCACACCTTTGAGTTTTACGCCTTGCGCGAAAAGCTCGCGCTTGAGGAGCGCGACAAGCTTGAAATACTTGAAAAAATGAAGAAGCTCGTCCTTCGTGAAATCGAGATAAGCCGCGCGCTGATCCCGATAACGATGGAAGATAACCGCATAGGATATCATTCCGAGGCGCACGGATATAAGATATTCCCCGAGAAGCTTGAGTGGCGCATAGAGGAGCTTGAAAAGCTTCTGGTAACGGAATTCCCCGAGGTCGAGCGCCGAATCAAAAACGGCGAGATACCCCTGCCGTTTTACTATGGACTAAATGAGGGCGCAAGGGCGTATACCGTTTCCGAATGTGATATTTCCGACGCCGAGTGGCTCGATTTTGTCGATAACGAGGGAAATACGACCGATAAAACGCGCATCCGTGTTTCGAGAAGCGGAGACAGATACACTATCGAGCTGTTGCTTGACGGCGTCGGCGATATGGTGCGTATTGATCCCGAGTTCAAGGTTATGCACAGAAGCTCGCCGATGTATTTGAGCGA
>CAZVVM010000112.1:0-724 GCA_964630635.1 uncultured Ruminococcus sp.
ATCCGCCTCGTTTCACTCGGCACCTTCTCCCGCTGGAGAAGGCAAATCAATGCGGCGAATTCGTCCTACGGTGGTTGGGTTGAAAACCGAAAAACAACGAATATTATTTCTATAAAACGAAAAACGTAAACAAAACTTTAACATTTGTCATTTATAATGTATAATAGATCAAAGTAAAAGCGGAGGAATCACGATGTTTAAGATATTGGTTGTAGAGGACGACAGAGACCTAAATAAAACCGTCTGCTCATTTCTTTCGCACAGCGGATATGAGGCGACGGGCTGTCTTAATGCAAACGAAGCGTACGACGCTTTATATGAAAATATGTTTGACCTTATCGTCTCCGATATTATGATGCCGGGGATCGACGGCTTTGAATTTGCAAGAAACGTAAGGGAGCTTAATCAGGAGATACCGATCCTGTTTATGACCGCGCGCGACGATATCGCTTCAAAGCAGAGAGGGTTCCGCATAGGCGTTGACGATTACATGGTAAAGCCGATCGACCTTGACGAGCTGTTTTTGCGTATCGGGGCGCTATTGCGACGTGCGAAGATCGCGTCGAGCCGAAAGCTTGAGATCGGTTCCTTCGTTATGGATGCCGACGAGCATACCGCATACCTCGGCGACGAGGAAATACCGCTCACGAACCGCGAGTTCAGTATCCTTTACAAGCGTCTCCCTTATCCGAAAAAGACCTTTCCCCGTACGCCGCTTAGGGCC
>CAZVVM010000112.1:734-5005 GCA_964630635.1 uncultured Ruminococcus sp.
TATGGACGAATTCTGGGACGCGGACACCGAAACTGCGCCGAGAGCGGTCGACGTTTATATGACTAAGCTCCGCTCGAAGCTTTCGGACTGCGGGGACTTTGAGATAAAGACCGTTCACGGGCTTGGCTACAAGGCGGTGATAAAATGAAGAAGCCGACAGTCAAGGGAGTTCTTCGGACGGTAAATAATTTTCTTATATTTTTTTTGACGATCGGCTTTGCGGTATCGTGCTGTATGATGCTGTTTCTCAATACTATGGCGGATTCGATGGATCTGACATATACGGCGGAGAATATTGCCTCGGCGGCAAAGATCACGTTTATTAACGTGCTGCTTCTCACCTTCATTTTCGCTGCGATCGACTATATAAGAAGAAAGGCAAACGTCGACCGCCCCGCGAAGATAATTACCGATACGACGGAAAAGATAATGCAGGGCGATTTTTCTGCACGTGTTCCGAATATGCACGGCGCGGGTATGGACGGCTTTAACCGTATCGGAGCGGCGGTAAACTCTATGGCGTCCGAGCTTTCGAGCGTTGAGACGCTTCGCACCGATTTTATAGCGAACGTGTCGCACGAAATGAAAACACCCCTTGCCGTTATGCAGAATTACGGAACGCTTTTGCAGTCTCCGAATTTGAGTGACGAAAAGCGTATTGAGTACGCAAAGGGCGTAACCGACGCTTCGCGCCGTATGGCGGATATGATGACGAATATTCTCAAGCTCAACCGCCTCGAAAATCAGCAGATATATCCCGAAATTTCCGAATATGATCTCGGCGAGCAGCTTTGCGAATGCTTACTGCAATACGAAAGTATTTGGGAAAATTCCGAGATCGAGATCGAGACCGAGATTGAAGAGGGCGTGATGATAAAGGCGGACGCAGAGCTGCTCGGTCACGTTTGGAACAATCTGTTCTCGAATGCATTCAAGTTTACCGACAGGGGCGGAAAGGTGTCGGTCTCGCTTACTGCGACCGAGCATCACGCGGTCGTAAAGGTGACCGATACGGGCTGCGGAATGTCGCCCGAGGTCGGCGCGCATATATTTGAAAAATTCTATCAGGGCGACAGCTCGCGCTCCGTTCAGGGTAACGGTCTTGGACTTGCGCTTGTTAAGAGGGTAGTTGACATTATGAAGGGCGAGATCAGCGTTGAAAGCGCTGTCGGAAAGGGATCGACCTTTACCGTCAGAATGAGGAGGGCATAATGAACTGGAAAAAGCTTGGGCTTAAGCTTCTGTTTCCCCATATCGCGCTGATGATAGTGCTTGTCCCCGTGTCGACAGCGGCTCTTGTCTGCTCGATGGTGTTTCTCGGGACGGCGTCTGCCGTTGCAATAATCTCATACGTTCTTTCGGCATATACCTTGACGGTCTGGTGTTTCAAGATACCGTATCTTATCCGTTTTTTCAAGAAATTCAAGAACGAGAACAAGTATATCGTGATCTGGCGCTCCGACGCGAATTTGAGAGTAAATATCTCCCTTTACGGAACCTTGATCTTCAATACCGCCTACGCCGCGCTTCAGCTCGGAATGGGTCTGTGGCATAAATCGTTCTGGTTTTCGTCGCTTGCCTGCTATTACGTTTCTCTTGCCGTGATGCGCTTCTTCCTTTTGCGCTACACGAGAAGGCACAAGCCGGGCGAATATATGGAAATTGAGCTTCGCAAGTTCCGCGCCTGCGGAATCGTGTTCCTGATAATGAACTTAACGCTTGCTCTGATGGTCTTCTTTATGGTCTATTGGAACAGGACGTTTATTCACCACGAGATCACAACGATCGCGCTTGCCGCGTATACCTTTACAGCGTTTACGCTTGCCATCGTGAATATCGTGAAATACCGTAAGTACAAAAGCCCCGTTTATACCGCGTCGAAGGCGATATCGCTCGCGGCGGCGTGCGTTTCGATGCTGACTCTCGAATCGACGATGCTGACGACCTTCGGTGACGGAACGATGTCGCTTACCGAGCGGAGAATAATGCTCGGCGCAAGCGGCGGTGCGATAGTTGCTTTCATAATCGGAATGGCAATATATATGATCGTTCAGGGAACGAAATCGTTAAAGCGGCTGAAGTCCGCCAAGGAGTAAAAATGGAAAACAAAGAAAGCTTTAATTATACCTACTCCGCAAAGGAGCAGGACGAAATAAAGGCGATACGCCAAAAATACGAGCAGAAGAGCAAAACCGAGGACAAAATGACGGCGCTTCGCCGTCTTGACGCGTCGGTTGCGAAAAAGGCGACAGTCGTGTCGCTAATATTCGGCATTATCGGTGCGCTCGTGATGGGCTTCGGAATGAGTCTTGTGATGGAGGAAAGGTTTGCCGAGTTCCTTGGCATAGAGGGCAACACCGCGATGCTCGTGGGAATTACTACCGGTCTTGTCGGTATGGCGCTCGTCGCGCTTGCTTATCCGATATACAACGGCATTGTGAAAAAGGAGCGCGAAAAGATCGCACCCGAGATCATACGTCTTACCGACGAGCTTATGAAATAAAAAATAACGGACAGCATTTGCTGTCCGTTATTTTTATCCTTTTGCGATGGGTTTTCTTTTGAGTATGTTTCGGAAAAATGCGTTCACGACGGCGACCGTCACGGCGATAATTCCCGAAATTATCAGCGTTTTCGTTCCTTCCGATGCGAATCCGCTCATATCGCTTCGCACGAGGCAGAGCATCGTTCTGTATAAGCCGAGTCCGGGAACGAGCGGAATGATTGCGGGGAATATGAATATCGTTGCAGGCATTTTGCAGGCACGCGCCAGCACCTCGGCGGAGAGTGCCGCGAAGCAGGACGCGGCGAGGTAGCCCATATATTCCGACTCTATTGACAGGAACGCTACTCTGTATACGATGTAGGTGAGTGCCGAAGATAGCGAGGAGATCCAAAGTGCCTTTTTCGGAAGCTGCATTATTATGCAGTAGAATATCGTTGCTCCGAAGCAGGCGACGAAGTCGCGGAGGTAGTAGATAAACATTATATCACACCTCCCAAATTCATATACGCAATCAGTACGACGCCGACGCCTCCCGCGATGCCTATTGCTATAAGGAGCGTTTCAACGACTCGGACGGTTCCCGAAATAAGGTCGCCCATAACGGTGTCGCGTATTGCGTTCGTGAAGGAGAGGCCGGGGAGAAGCGGCATTATTGAGCCGATTATTATGCAGTCGAAATTTCCTATTCCCGAAAAATGCACCGATGCAAGCGTTACGAGCGCTATGATAAGCGAGGAAATGAACGTGACCGTGAACTGATAGGAGTTTTTTAGCCGCGAGGACATTCCGACCCACTGTGAAAGGGCAGTTGCTCCGAATGCGACGAGCATATCGAAGAGCACAGTCCAGCCGAGAGTCGGCTCGAAAAGAAGCGCGAAGAGCGCGGCGGAAAGACCCGATGCGAGAATTACTGCCGCTTTTGAATACAGTATGCTTGAACGGAGCTTTGAGAGCTTTTCGTACAGCTCTTCGAGGGTTATCTTTCCTGCCGAAAAGTCACGCGAATATGCGTTTGCTCTTTCGACCTTATAGAGGTTTACGCCTCTTATTTTGATTCTCGCTGCGGCTGATATTTTCTTGCCCTCGCAGTCCTTGACCGTGAGGAACGCACCCGTCGGCAGAACTATTGCTTCGGCTTCTCTGCCTCCGCTATTACATATTATCGTTGCGATCTCCTCTGCGCGCGAGGTCTCGCCGCCGCTTTCAAGTACGATAAGCGCGGCAAGCTGTGCCGTGTCGAGGAGGAGGTCGGTGTTTTCTGTGCAGTTACTCATATTGAATCTGCCACCGTTACGCTTTTCAGCTTATTTGCTATTGTCATTGATATATCGTCGAAAACGCGGTTGAAGAAGCAGTCGCAATGCTCGTTCACGCCGTCGTGGCGGCAGACGAAATCGTCGCCGAGACATTTTGACATTACGATAGGTCCTTCGATCACTTCGAGTATGTCAAGAAGCGTTATCTCCTTCGGGTTGCGTGAGAGCATATAGCCGCCGTTTGCGCCCTTTTTCGACACGACGAGCCCGCTTGTGACGAGCTTTCCGAGGATCTTCAAGGTGAATCTTTGCGGTACTGCGGCGCTTTCCGCTATGGTTGACGCGTCGGTGAGTTCGCCTTTACGGGCAAGTGCGCGCATTATGCGGAAGGCGTAGTCTGTTTCCATGTTTATTTTCATTTTTTGTTTCCTGATTTTTGAAATAAGTATGCAGTATGATTATATTATTATCGTCGGAATTTGTCAAGATAAGAATTTTACCACTTTTCT
>CAZVVM010000113.1:0-4926 GCA_964630635.1 uncultured Ruminococcus sp.
GTGACTGCTCCCCTTACACAGGGGAGCCATTGGCGCGAACTACCCTTAAACTACATTTTTTCTTTACATCATTTCTGTTCATCGGTAAACCTTTTTTCAACCCCGCCACTATGGCGGGGTTTTCGTTTACAAAAAAGCACTTGCGGAGATCCGCAAGTGCTTTTAATTTAACAATTATCTTCTCTTTTTGGAAACGACTGCTATGCCGAGCGACGCGATAGTAAGAAGCATTACTGCGATAGGCAGAGTATCGAACGTGTCGGGATTATAGGTGGTCGAGTAGGAAACGAGCGTTACCTGAATATCACGAACCGCTATTTCCATATCAGCGTTTTTGCCAGAAACGTAAGAACCGACGAACATAAGCGTTTCACCCTCGTTCAGAGCTACGTATCCGCCGAGAACGGCATCCTCATGCTTTCCTTCGGGAGTCTGTCCCTTGAAGGTATAAGCGTCAAGAGTTTTGTCTCCTGCCACTGCTTCGACCTTGTATACGCGGAAATCGCTGTCGGAGACCGATATTTTAAGCTTCGAGAAGAGTGCGGAGAACTTATAAGTACCGGTCTTGGGAGCGGTGAATATGATGACGGAAGAAGCTTTCTCTCTGGGCATCATATCAATATAAGCAAATTCGCCGAGCAAGCCGTGAAGGTCAGAGTTCAGCTTGGAATTCGACACCTGAGTTTCACAGAATACATTTGCGGTATTATCAGAGGTCCACCAGCCCTTCCATTGACCCCAAGCGATTCCTACGGTATCCTTAAGAAGGTCAACCGTACCGTCGCTCATTATAGCAGCGAGTCGGAACTGACCCTTTGCATTTTCATCAAGAGCAAGATCATACTTGAATATATCGCCTACAGCCGCATCATATTCGGCGGCACCGACGTAGGCTACGTCGAAGTTATTGATACCGAAATTTGAGCAGCCGTTAGCGGTGTTATTTTCGTTAGTCGTTGTAACGAGCCAGACCTCTTCGCCCTCAGCGAGCCAAACGTTCTTCAAGTTGAATTCTACCAAGCCACTCTTGCCTTCAACGAGAGTAACGCCCGTCTTGGATGCAAGCGGCTGAGTCGAGCCGGTCTTCATAAGCGAAACGTCTATGACCGATTCAGCCATCCACTGATATTTATTACCTTTGAAGTAAATATTGTATTTTCCTTCAGCAGGTGCCTTGAACGCAATGACCGACTTATAGTCACCTGCACATGCCTGGTCGAAGAGATAGCCGCCGGTAGTGTTTTCGCTCTTGAATATTACGTAGTCTTCCTTGCCGGTCGCGCCCTTCACCCAATAGCCGGGGTAATCGGATGACCAGGTTGCTTTTGCTGTCTTCTCAAGCTCTGCTACGCTGTTATCGGACTTCTTAAGTGCCGAGAAATAGAAGAAACGGGAGCTGGGCTTATCAATACCGATGTCAAGATTGTATACGTCGCCGGGGGTAGGTACGTATTCAACTGCCGCCTCGGTTCCGAGGTAAGTAAAGTCGAATGCGTAAACACCGAGGTTAGAGCTGCCCGTCGAGGTGTTCTCTGCGTTAGTAGTAGCTACGAGCCAGACCTCGTCGCCCTTCTTAAGCTCGACGTTCTTTACGTCAAACTGTACCAATCCGCCGCCGTCCTTACCGCAAACGCCGGTCTTGGATGCAAGGGCATCGGTTGCCCCCTTCTTCATAAGCGTAACGTCGATTATTGACTCAGCAATGCCCTGATACTTATTTGTATCAACGTAAATATCATAAAAGCCGTCGACAGGTGCCTTAAATGCGAGAACCGATTTATAGTCGCCGTCGCAGACCATGTCAAGGATGGGACCTGTAGCTTCGGTATCGTAAAGAACGTAGTCGGCATCACCCGTTGCGCCCTCTACCCAGTGTCCGATATAATCCGTATGCCAGGTGCCTCTCGACGTCGGCTCCACATTTGCTACGCTGTCATCGGACTTTTTGAGCGCCGATGCGTAGAAGCGGCCTGACTTGATCTTATCAATAGCAAGGTCAAATTTATACGTAGCGCCTTCTGCAGGAACAAACGTGCCGGGGTCTTCCTCACCAACGTAGGTAACGTCGAAAGCATTAACTGCGAAGTTATATGCGCCCGCAGAAGTGTTTTCGGCTCCAAGATCAACTACTACCCAGATCTCCTCGCCTTCTATAAGCCAAATACCCTTTACGTCGTATTCAACTACACCTCTGCCGCCTGCACCGCAGACACCCTCAGAAAGAGCGTATACCTCAGCGAAATTGTTTTTAGCCAGCGTTACGTCGATAAAGGAATTTATAGAAGGGTCGTACTTATTACCCTTGAAATAAACGTCGTAATAACCGTCAGCGGGTGCCTTGAATGCGAGAACGGATTTATAATTGCCTCCGCACATAAGGTCGAACTTCTGAACGTCTTCATTCCTTTCGGTCTTAGCTACGACATAGTCGGAACTACCCGTTGCGTCCTTTACCCAGAAGCCGGGATAAGCATCGCTCCAAGTCTTTCTTGAGGTATCCTCAAGCTCTGCCAAGCTGTTATCGGATTTTTTGAGCGCTCTGAACGCAAAGTGATCGGATTCCATCTTATCAAGCGAAATGTCGACCGAGTATTTCGTGTTTGCCGCAGGAGCTGCCGAAACGGTCGCAACGAACATTGCGAGCATCAGCGACGCTGCCATAAGCAACGAAATTATTTGCTTAAATTTCTTCATACTAACCTCCATAGTTTTTTCTGATCATATAAGCAATATATTTTCATATATATTATAAATTATACGATGCGATTTTGTCAAGACCTGCCACACTTTTGTAAGTCTTTTTACAGTCAAAATTCACACTCTATTTTTATGCAACAGATACAAAATGCATCCTGTAACGGCTCGCCTAAAAGTCCGCAAGGTTTAATATTGACAAACATATAATGAGGTGATAAAATACGGTATGATATGCATTTCGTTTCAGTAGAACACGTTATGCAGTTTTTAACATTGGAGGAGATCAAGATGAAGAAAACAATTGCGATCGCGCTCGCGCTTGTCCTCTCCCTTGCGCTTTCTGCAGGACTTTGCTCGTGCGACGAGAAGAATGGCTTGTCAACAGGAGAAACGAGCACCGAAAAGACAACGACAGTCGGTGACACCACCTCTCCTGACACGACGACAGCTCCGGATACAACGGCTGCCCCCGACACAAGCACGTCAAAAGCCGAAACGACCGCTCCGAAAACCACACAGCCCCACGTTCATAGCGAAGGCGAATGGATCACTGACAAGGAGCCGACGAGCAAGGAGGAAGGAAAACGCCATCAGATATGTGCAGGTTGCGGCGCAACTCTCAAGGAAGAGACCATTCCCGCGACAGGTTCTTTGGAATATAAAGTAAACTCCGACGGAAAGACCTGCACTGTTACGGGAATCGGTACTTACGCTCTTCCCAATCTCGTAATTGACGAGTATATCGACGGATACGAGGTTACTGTAATTGGCGAGTTTGCTTTCAGCGGTGCCGCTAAAATATCCGTGGTTACCATTCCGAAGAGCGTTACCAGAATTGAAAAATACGCCTTCTTCGAATGCACCGCACTTAAAACCGTTAATTACACCGGTACAGACGTTGAGTGGGATGCAATAGAAATTCTGCAGAAAAACGACGGGCTTACGAAAGTAAAGCCCAGCAAGACCGCCGTTTTCTGCGATTACGTAAGCAAGTGCTTCGGCGTATTGGGACAATTCTCGTCCCCGAACGATCTTAACGGTTGGGACATTTTCAATCTCAACGGTGTCAAGCCGTACAAGGAATACTATGACCGTATTTACAATGAAGAATATGAAGAATGGCTCGAGGACGTAACGGTTCGTGTCTATAAGGTTTCCGATCTTGACAGGTATTCGATGTCACTCTTCGGTCAGACCTATGACTATTCGAACATTCACGCCCAAGCAAAGGAAAGCGACGAGCCGACCTTTGACTACGTCTACGACGCAGAAATGATAGAAATTTTCGAATACGTGTACGGCGGTTGGGGTGGAGCCGAGGAACAGTACACCTTTGAATATGACGATTTCTCCGAGGTTGAACAAGGAAAAATTGAGATCAACTATCATTACGTTGAACAGATATGGAGCGACGAGGATTACGCAGTGATCGACAGAATCGACACCGATATCAAGGGCAAGATCGTAGTTGAGCTTGTTGACGGTAATTACCTGATGAGATCTCACACCGTAACCTATCCTGCAGAATAAGACAAAAGAGAAAACCCGTTCCGATTTGGAACGGGTTTTTACTATACTGTTTTCAGTGAGTTGAATAGTTCGGTGCTTCCTTCGTGATGCTTATGTCGTGAGGATGAGACTCTTTAAGTCCCGCGCCGGTTATACGGACGAAGCGTCCGTTTGCCTGAAGATCTGCGATGGTAGGAGTTCCGCAGTAGCCCATACCTGCACGAAGACCACCCATAAGCTGGAACACGGTATCTGCAAGCGGACCCTTGAAGGGAACGCGGCCTTCTACTCCCTCGGGAACGAGCTTTCTGTTGCCCTCCTGGAAGTATCTGTCCTTTGAACCGTTCTCCATAGCCGCAATAGAGCCCATTCCGCGGTATACCTTGAACTGTCTGCCCTGGTAGATCTCGGTCTGTCCGGGAGATTCCTCGCATCCTGCAAGCAGCGAGCCGATCATGATCGCGTCGGCACCTGCCGCTATCGCCTTGGGAAGGTCGCCCGAGTACTTGATACCGCCGTCTGCGATAACGGGGATACCGTACTTGGTAGCAACGCAAGCAACGTCATATACGGCAGTTATCTGCGGTACGCCGATACCTGCAACTATACGGGTAGTACAAATAGATCCGGGGCCGATACCGACCTTAAGCGCGTCCGCGCCCGCCTTAATAAAATCCTCTGCCGCTTCTGCGGTTGCGATATTACCCGCGATAAGCGGAC
>CAZVVM010000114.1:0-4890 GCA_964630635.1 uncultured Ruminococcus sp.
CGCTCGGCGCAGAGATCGACGTTCCGACGATGACGGGAAGCGTCAAATTCGTTATACCCGAGGGAACCCAGACGGGAACCCGCTTTACCGTTAAGGGTGAGGGCGTTGTTTCTCCCCGAAACGGCAGAAAGGGCGACCTTGTATTTGAAACGACCGTTGAGGTTCCGAAAAATCTGAACGAAAAGCAAAAGGACGCGCTTCGCTCGTTTGCCGAAGAGTGCGGACAGAAAAACTATCAGAAGAAGCAGTCTTTCTTCAAGAAATCCAAAAAATAAGCAGAGCCGAGAGGAGCAAAATCCCCTCGGCAAACTGCGTTAAGGAAGTATTATGAATAACTGGACACAAATTAGAGTCGCGTGCGGAATCAAGGACCTTGATACCGTCTGCGCGGTAATGAGTATGATAGACAACGGACTTATGATCGAGGACGCAAACGAGGTCGATACCCTTGACCACTGCTACGGCGAGCTTATCGACGAGTCGCTTATAAATGCCGACAGGACCGTCGGCGCGGTAAGCGTCTATATCCCCGACGAGAGAAATCCGAAAGAGTGCGTTGCCTTTATCAAGGAGCATCTGACGGGAATCGAATACGACCTCACCCTTTCGGGAATGAAAGAGGAGGACTGGGCAGATTCCTGGAAGCAGTATTATAAGCCCGTCAGAATCGGAAAGAAGCTTATCGTCGTTCCGAGCTGGGAGGAATACGAGAGCGATGAAAACGACATCGTTCTGCGTATGGATCCCGGAATGGCTTTCGGAACGGGAACTCACGAAACGACGCGCCTCTGCTCTCTGCTTATGGAGGAATACATAAAGGATGGCGACCGTGTTCTTGACATCGGTACGGGAAGCGGAATTCTCGCTATCGCCGCATCAAAGCTCGGCGCGGGCAAGGTGTTTGCTTACGATATCGACCCCGTTGCGATCAAGGTCGCAGAGGAGAACTGCCTCTTTAACGGCTGTGAGAATATCGTGTGCGGCATTTCCGACCTGCTTCGCGGTGTTGACACCGAGGAAAAATACGATTTCGTATGCGCGAATATAGTTGCGGACATTCTCGTACGTCTTGCCCCCGATATCGCACGCTATATGAAGGACGGCGGACTCATCGCCGTTTCGGGAATCATTGATTCGCAGGAAGAAAGAGTAAAGGAAGCCCTGATAAAGGGCGGACTTACCTATATAAAGACCGTAGAGGAAAACGACTGGAACGCAATGATGTTCGTAAAGGACGGTAACAAGTGATATGAATACACAGCATTTTAAATATGCTCTCGAGGTCGAAAAGACAGGGTCCATCACGCAGGCGGCGGAAAACCTGTTTATGGGTCAGCCGAACCTTTCGAAGTCGATAAAGGAGCTTGAGGATACGCTCGGCATCGAGATATTCAAGCGCACCTCGCGCGGCGTCGTCCCGACCGATAAGGGACAGGAATTTCTCCGTTACGCGAAAAATATCCTATCGCAGATAGAAGAAATGCAGAGCATCTGCCGCGATAAGGACCCCGATATGCAGAGCTTCAACGTCTGTGTACCGCGCGGAAGCTATGCGTCGGTTGCGGCAAGAGAGTTCGTTGCTTCTCTTGACGACGGCAAGCCGATAGACGTAAACCTCGGAGAAACGACCTCGATCGACGGCGTGAATATGGTATCCGACGGAATATTCAACCTTGGAGTTATCCGCTATCAGACGCAGTACGAGCCGTATTTTGCCGATTTCTGCCGTGATAAGGGGCTTAAATGCGAAACGGTATGGGAATTTGAAAGTCTTGCGCTTATGTCGGAAAAGCACCCTTTGGCGGAAAGAAGCAAGCTGTCACTATCCGATTTCGTGCCTTACGTTGAAATAACTCACGGCGACTGTAACGTGCCGTATATAAACGTCGCGCAGACCGAGAACCTTTCCCTTAATATTTCAAGCAAAAAGGTAGTAAATCTTTACAAGGGAACAAGCCCCTTCCTTATGCTCTCGACGATGACCTCGTCGTTTATGTGGGTGTCTCCGATGCCCGAAAGCATACTTACACGCTACGGACTCGTTCAGAAGGAATGTGACGCTCCCGCGCACAAATATAAGGACGTTATGATAACCCGCGAGGGAACGAAGCTTTCCGAGCTTGACAGACGCTTTATCGACAAGCTCTACGAGTTTAAGAATATGGTCGCTTTCGGTAGATTATATAATTAAGAGAATAAATTTTTGTGAAAAAAGCAGATACCTAACATTTTCGGTATCTGCTTTTTTATATGTCCATATTCTTTTTGGGAATGTCAAAAACTCTGGAAGCTAACACTTTTTGCCGTTTAAATTCCGAAAAATCTTCACCGTAACGCCGTTTTGAAGTATAAAATGGTGAAAAAATGTAAAATGAAGCCAAAATTGCAAGAAATTAATTCGATAAAAAAATATCGGTATTCCCGATTTGCTCTTGAATTAATATGTATAATTTGATATACTTATGATGTAATATTGTTTTTTTGAAGGGAATTTATTTCAATGGGAAGAAAAGTTACTATAATCGGTGCAGGATCTGTCGGTGCGACGATAGCGTATACCTTGGCGGTAAGCGGTAACGCGTCGGAGGTCGTGCTCATTGATATCAACGAGCAAAAGGCATTCGGTGAAGCGATGGATATCAGACAGGGTGCGCCCTTTACGCCCCCGATAAATATCTATTCGGGAGATTACCCCGATGCAAAGAATTCGGATATCGTCATAGTGACCTCGGGTATCGCGCGCCGTCCGGGACAGTCGCGTCTCGACCTTGCGCAGACGAACGTCGATATCATCAAGAGTATAATTCCCAAAATAACCTCGGTCGCGCCGAATGCGGTGTACGTCTTAGTCAGTAACCCCGTTGACATTCTTACATACGTTTTCTGCCGCTGCTCGGGACTTCCCGAAAAGCAGATAATCGGTACGGGAGCGCTGCTCGATACCGCACGTCTGCGTTCACGTATTGCCGAGACGTTTTCGATCAGTATGCAGAACGTACACGCGAGTGTTTTCGGTGAGCACGGCGATTCGTCCTTCGTTCCGTGGTCGCTTGCAACCATTTCGGGAACGCCGATAGATATGTATGCGCAGTCAAAGGGACTTCAGGTCGACGGCTCGGGCTTCAACCACGCCGAGATCGAGGAGTACGTAAGAAAATCCGGCTCGACGATAATCACGGCAAAGGGCGCGACGTACTACGCGATATCCCTGACGGTCAATCACATCTGCTCCTGCGTATTCCGCGGAATAGATACCGCGCTTTCGGTTTCGACGATGATGAACGGCGAATACGGAATAAACGACGTCTGCCTTTCGATCCTTTCCATCGTAGGACGCGGCGGAGTAAACGGCAAGCTCATTTCTGCGCTCACCGACGACGAGATTGCGAAGCTTCACTATAGCGCAGACAGGTTAAGAGAAGTAATAAACCAGCTCAAAATATAAGGAGTGAGTATAATGGAATACCGTATAGAACACGATTCGATGGGCGAGGTTAAGGTCCCCGCCGATAAATACTGGGGCGCGCAGACTCAAAGAAGCTCCGAAAACTTCCGTATCGGAGTCGGAAACGAAATTATGCCCCGTGAGATAACTCACGCATTCGGAATACTCAAAAAGGCGGCGGCGATGGCAAACGCATCCCTCAAGCCCGAGAAGATGACACAGGAAAAGCTCGACGCAATAAAGAAGGCGTGTGACGAGGTCATCTCCGGATCCCTCAACGACCATTTCCCCCTCGTCGTATGGCAGACGGGAAGCGGTACGCAGTCGAATATGAACGCGAACGAGGTAATCGCAAACCGCGGAAACGAGATCGCAGGGAAGAAGCTCCTTCACCCGAACGACGATATCAATATGTCGCAGTCGTCGAACGACACCTTCCCGACCGCGATGCACATCTCGGCGGTTCTTGAAATAGAGAATAAGCTTCTTCCGTCTCTCGATACTCTCATTGCAACATTTGAACGTCTTGAAAAGGAAAACGAGGACGCGGTAAAGTGCGGAAGAACCCACCTTCAGGACGCAACCCCCATCAAGTTCTCGCAGGAGATAAGCGGCTGGAGAAGCAGTCTTATCCGCGACAGAGAAATGATAGTTATGTCGCTTAAGCCCCTTTACGAGCTTGCGCTCGGCGGTACGGCTGTCGGAACGGGACTCAACGCCCCCAAGGGCTTCTCGGAAGCAGTCGCAAAGGCGGTAGCGGATATTACGGGTAAGCCGTTCGTTACGGCTCAAAACAAGTTCCACGCGCTCACCTCAAAGGACGAGCTCGTATTTGCGCACGGCGCACTCAAGGCGCTCGCTTGCGATATGATGAAGATAGCGAACGACGTAAGATGGCTCGCATCGGGCCCCCGCGACGGTCTCGGCGAGATATTCATTCCCGAAAATGAGCCGGGTTCGTCTATAATGCCGGGCAAGGTCAACCCCACGCAGTGCGAGGCGGTAACGATGGTAGCCGTTCAGGTAATGGGTAACGACGTGGCAGTCGGTATGGCGGCATCGCAGGGTAACTTCGAGCTGAACGTATTTATGCCGGTCTGCATCTACAACTTCCTGCAGTCAACGCGTCTGCTTGCCGACAGTATCCTTTCCTTCAATAACAACTGTGCGGTCGGCATCAAGGCAAACAGAGAGAAGATGGCGCATAACCTTCATAATTCCCTTATGCTCGTAACGGCGCTCAACCCCTATATCGGTTACGAAAACGCCGCAAAGACCGCGAAAAAGGCGTATAAGGATAACATTTCGCTTAAGGAAGCGTGCGTTGAGCTTGGATTCCTCACCCCCGAGCGCTTCGACGAGGTCTTCCACCCCGAGAATATGGTGTGAGTTTTCCACTTTTCTTTGCTCGTGCAAAGAAAAGTTCGCAAAAGAAACCACGCCAA
>CAZVVM010000115.1:0-4840 GCA_964630635.1 uncultured Ruminococcus sp.
GTACCAGTGACCTGCCTCATCGGTAGTCCACTCGGTAGCGGGAGCGTGAGCTTCCTCGTCAACGGGAGTGTTTACGTCTTCGATAGAACCGGTAGCGTCCATATACAAATACTTTGCGCCGCAAGAGCAAGCGTAGTATCCAACGCTACCGCCTGCTACGCAGGTAGCGTCGTTAGCTTCAACGTACTTAACGGAGTTAGCACAAACGTGGTCAAGCTCTGTTATTGTAACGGTAGCAAGACCGTCGGTAGATCCGTTCGTGGTTCTGGGTGTCTTAAGAATGATTACCTGCTCGCCTGCTTCTAGGGTAGCGACAGCGGTAATGGTAGTTATCGCTTTATTTGCTGCTCCGATATTATTCGCATAAGCGATCTCCGTTCCGTCAGCAAGCATGATAATGTAATCGTTATATCTCTTTTGAGATGCCGCCCAGCAGCAGCCAAGTGCCGACTCAAATACGTACGTACCATCGTTGGGGGCGGTAAATACATAGGCAGAAGCGGTATCGGTTGTCATCTGAGATCCGCCTACGTGAGTAATCTCGCCTGTCGTTGTAGATCCTGCCCAAAGCAAGCTGTATGCTTCCCAGGAGTCGGAAGAGTTCCACTTGTACGACTGGGAAGTGTTCTTAGTTCTGGGGTCAAGAGCAACCCAATACTTATCGGTCGAGTTAGTAGCATAGATAACTCTTTCAAGCTCGTAAAGGTTAGCAGCTCCTGCGCTTTCAAGGGACATATCGTAACCCATAAGCTTAACGTTGCCGAGGTCATCGGTAAACGTCTCGGGGTTAGAGAATACGACCTTAAGCTCAGTAGTTGCGCCCTTCTTGCTCTCGGAGTACTCGCCTACCTTCTTTACTACGGTCTCACCGAGCTCGAACTGGTAAGTAGATCCGTTAGCATCGGGGAGCTTAGTACAGTGAGTCGAAGCCACCTGCTCGAACACGAATGCAAGCTCTTCGCCTTGCTTAAGGGCGATCTCACCGGTAAGAGTCTTGGTGGAATTCGTCGACGTAGGAGTGAACGACGCAAGTACGGTGCCGTTCTTTCTTACGGTAGCAATCGAGTTGATAGTGTAATCCTCAGTGTTGGTGGTTTCCTTTACACCGTCACCATCCTCGTCCGTCATCCAAGTATAAGTATACGAGAAGAGATTACCGGTAACAAGCTCGCTGAAGGAGTAAAGACCATCCTCGGGAGCGATAAATACAACAGCGGGAGTATACGACTTGTTCTTGTGAGTGAACTTCATGTAACTGGTGTTGTCACCCTTGGCAATAGACGTATCCTGCCAACGTCCTCTACTACATACGTACCAGCCAGTATAATTCTCTGTGCCAACAAATATCCATCTGTTGTTCGCGGTTTCAATGTACGGAGACGGGCCTACTCCTACTCCGCTCTTACCAGAAGTGCCTACGTAAGTGGATGCGGGATTGGTAGACTCAGCCACGTATGTTGTTCCGGCGTCAACGTCAGTGTAGAAAGCAAACTTCCAGGGTTCATCTGCCTTCTCTGCATAGTTGTATCCCATATCTACGGTATGAAGATCAGCACTGGGATTCTGGCTCGTAAGTCCGGTAGTCCAGTCCATAGGAAGCGCCCATTCAGTAACCTCTTCGCCGTCAACTGCATGCACGTGAACGAGCGGCTTCGAGATTATGAAAGTAGACGCGACCATGAAACACGCCATGAGAAATGAAAGTATGCGTTTTTTCATAAAAATTTTCCTCCTTATTAGATTTTTTTGTTAGGGGTATTTGCGAAATTTTCATGAAAATTTCTATATTCATTTCTTCCCCGTTCCGAGGGTGACCAAGCCGCGGTACGGTTCCGAAAGATTATAGCAACGTATCATAGGCGGGCACAAGCCCGCCTATTGTTAAAGATACACAATTATTATACCCCCCCCCGCACTTTTTGTCAAGTGTTACAACGAAATTTTTTCGCTGATCTTAAAAATTTTTTCCGTATTTTTCCTCATAATTTCAAGCTGTCATTCAGCCCGTTTTTTCATATTTTCCGCCCCTTTTTCATAACATTTTAAAAAAGCATAAAGGAGCGAAAAATGAAAAAACTAATATCGGTAATAATTTGTGCCGTAATTTTGCTCACCATACTCCCCATAAAATTCCAAGGTGCCGAGCTTTACGGCGAAGCAAAAAGCGTAATACTTATGGAAGCGTCGACGGGCGAAATTCTTTACGAGCATAACGCAGACCAGCGTCTCCCGCCCGCATCGGTCACGAAGATAATGACGATACTTCTCGTCGTCGAGGAGCTTGACAAAGGCACGCTTTCCCTCACCGACAACGTACAGGTAAGCGAACGCGCGTCAAAAATGGGCGGCTCGCAGGTGTATCTGAAGGCAGGCGAGGTAATGAGCGTCGAGGATCTACTCAAAAGCGTTATCGTCGCAAGCGCAAACGACGCGTCGACTGCGCTTGCCGAGCAGATAAGCGGAAGCGTTGAAGAGTTCGTTCGCAGAATGAACGAGAGAGCTTCGCAGCTCGGAATGACGAACACCGTCTTTGAAAACCCGACGGGACTTGACGACAGCGTGACAGAGCACTTGACGACCGCACGAGACATCGCACTTATGTCGGCAGAGCTGCTCAAGCATCCTATCATATTTAATTATACGACAATATGGATGGACACCATCAGAAACGGCGCATTCGGTCTTACGAACACGAACCGCCTTATCCGTTTCTATAAGGGTGCAACCGGTCTTAAAACCGGCTCGACCTCAAAGGCGGGCTTTTGTATCAGCGCAACCGCAGAGCGTGACGGAATGCACCTCATCGCCGTCGTAATGGGCTCGCCAAACCGCGACAGCAGAAACGAAACGGCAAAAGCGCTTCTCGACTACGGCTTTTCCGCGTACCGTTACTATAAATACGAACAAGGCGAAATAGGCAATATCAACGTAGACTACGGCGTGAAAAGCACGCTTCCGCTCATCGGCGAGGGCTTCGGCAAGGTTCTTCCGAAGGACGTATACGCATCGGGCGTAACGGCGGAAACCGTGCTTCCGAAATCGGTCAAGGCGCCGATAAAGGCGGGCGACAAGATCGGTGAGATCGTCTTCAAGGCAAACGGTGAGGTAATTGGCAAGGTTCCGATAAGAGCCGCCGAAACCGTTGAGAAAATTAGCTTTTCGCAGGTGCTCAAGCGCCTGATAAGCTCCTTCTTCTCGGCATTTTAATTACAAATTTTTCATCGAATTTTTCAGCGCCTCGGTTGAATACTAATATCGGGACATTATTCCCTTAAAAATATTTGTGAGGCGAAAAAATGAAAAAGATAATAACAGCACTCGCGCTTTGCTCAGTGGTGCTCGGACTCGCATCCTGCACGCGCGGCGGTAATATCGACCGCGGCAACGGCGGATATATCGGCGACCGCGACGGTCACCGTGAGGATACGACCTACCGTGCCGACACCGATGCAGGTGAAAACAGACGTGACTACGACGGTTATATGGACGGCGAGCTCGGAAACGATATTTATAATATCCCGCACGACGTACGCCGCGGTATTGACCGTGCAGGCGACGACATCCGCGACGGTATCAACGACGCGGGTGACGACGTGCACAACGGGCTTAAAAATGCCGAGGACAACATCCGCCGCGGCTTAAACCTCGGCGGCAACACCTACGACAACCGTAACGTGATAAAGTAAAATAAAAATTCTCCCCTCTCGGGGAGAATTTTTATTAATCTTAAAGTCCCTTCTTGGCTCTTTCTACCTTCTCGACATCGGAGAAGTTGTGAGTCGGAACGTGACCGTTTAGGGGGATAAGCTTTTCGTGGATGCAGTCGATGATTGCGTCCTCGAACGGGAAGAAGCTCTTTTCAAGCTCGAACGCGGGAGTGATCCAGTTTCTCGAACCGAGAGCAACGGGAGGAGCATCGAGGTAATCGAAGCAGAACTCGGTGATGTTCGCCGCCATATCCTTCATCATAGAAGCTCTTTCACACGCGTCGCCTACGATAACGATCTTACCGGTCTTCTTAACAGACTCGATAACCTTGTCGTAGTTGAAGGGAACGAGAGAACGTGCGTCGATGATCTCTGCGGAAATGCCGTACTTCTCTTCAAGAGTCTTTGCAGCGTTCATAGCGCGGTAGAGAGTTGCGCCGATGGTAAGAATGGTAACGTCCTTACCTGTTCTCTTCACGTCGGGCTCGCCGAACTCGATAGCGAACTTGCCTTCCGGCACGCCGTCCTTAACGAACTCTTCGCCGAAGCCGTAAACTCTCTGCGACTCGAAGAATACAACGGGGTCGGTGCCGTCAAGAGCACTGGTCATAAGTCCCTTTGCGTCGGTAGGAGTTACGGGGAATACAACCTTAAGTCCGGGGATATGAGAGGTGATAGCAGTCCAGTCCTGGCTGTGCTGTGCGCCGTACTTGGAGCCGACGGAAACACGGAGAACGATAGGCATCTTGAGGATACCCGCGCTCATTGCCTGCCATTTAGCCATCTGGTTGAATATTTCGTCTCCTGCGCATCCGATAAAGTCAGCGTACATAAGCTCAACGATAGCACGACCGCCGCACATTGCGTAGCCGACTGCCGAACCGACGATAGCGGACTCGGAAATGGGGGAGTTAAAGAAGCGGTGATAAGGAACCGCCTCGGTCATCTTCTTGTAAACGCCGAACGCGCCGCCCCAGTCACGGTTATCTTCACCGTATGCGATAAGAGTGGGATCGTCGTAGAACTTGTCGATGATCGGCTCGAAGAGACCGTCGCAGACGTTGTACATCTTCATCTTGGAAACGGGCTTGCCGTCCTTGTCGGTCGCGGTACGAACCTTGCCCTTGATCTCC
>CAZVVM010000116.1:0-4727 GCA_964630635.1 uncultured Ruminococcus sp.
GAGCGCGTGGGGTTCCCCGAAACGAGCGAACGCGAGTTTTGGGGGTTCCGAGCTTACCCCCGCCCTACGGTGCGCCGAGGACATCGCACCCTACAAGAAAATGCGGCGAAGCTCCTAATCGTTTGAGGACAGAACGGAGCGTATAAAAAACACCGCCGAAGCGGTGTTTTTGTAATTATTTCCTTACCTTCTTGCGGCAGATGATGACGTAGACTGTTGTGAGGACGGCGACGGAGCCGATAAGGATAGCGAACATTGTACCCTCGTTCAGGTTATGTCCGAAAAACTCCGGCTTCGCGTCGAAGGCGGTCTTCAGACCCTCGATGGCTTCGCTTGGGATTTTGCCCTCAAGCTCGGAATAGACGCCCTGCATCAGGTGCAGGTGAAGAAGCGCCGTTCCGTAGGTGCCGGGGAGCAGGGAAATGAAGGTTCTTATTGCGGGGGCAAATTCCGAGATCGGCATATATGCTCCGCAGATGAAGCCGTAGACCGAGCTTACTATCGTGCCGACCGCCGACGCTTGACCTTGAGTTGATAAGAAGTGGTTTATTATCGAGGACAATGAGGTTCCGAAAAGGACGAGCAGAACTGTATCCAACACCGTCATTACGGCGTCGTAAACGGTCAGATACCAGCCGCTGAACGCCATTATCGTAAAGCAGACGGCGAGTGCCGTGAGGCATATTACGAGCGTCGATATTGCCGATGCGGCATAGTATGAGAGCGACAGCACTGACGACGGCGCGGGTGAAACGTCGAGGTCGGAGCGGCTTCCGTTCACCTTATCGTTTACCATAAGCAGGTTAGAGCAGAACGACACCGTGACGGTGCAGACGCCGAGAAGCGACGAGAAGAGCCAGCCGTTGACGAATGCGTCTTCAAGCGATTTTGCGATCGTTACGCCCTCGGGAATTGCCGATGCGAACGCGTCGCGGTAGACCTCACCGAGGAAGGTTACGAAGAGCATTATGAGTATAAGCGGGGTTATCATTGACGTAAAGAACATTCCCTTGTCGCTGAAGAAAAGCTTTACGTTTCGTCTTGTCAGAGCGCGGAAGGTTTTCATTTTATGTTGTCTCCGTTATAAAAGAAATTGTTATAAATGTTAAAAAATCTTCGGGGCGAAACCTTGCCTTCCCCTCAGGGGAAGGCAAGAGGGCGTTTCATTTCATTTGCTGAACGGATAATAAATTATGAGTTTAACGTTTTTCCCGTTACGGAAAGGAAAACGTCGTCCATTTTACCTTTTGTCAGCTCGTAATCGCGGAAGATGTGCGGCATTTTCGTTATAAGGGCGGTCGCGTCGGCGGTCTCCTTCAGGGTTACTGCAAAGCCGTCGTGTGCGGGCTTGTACGGCACGCCGAGGGCTTTGACCTCGTCCTCGGTTACCGAATACAGAGTGAGGGTATCGGACGCGTAGCGGTTTTTAAGCTCAAGCGGTGAACCTTCGGCGGATATTTTTCCCGCGTCGAGAATGACTACGTTATCCGCTTCCGCAGCTTCTTCCATATAGTGCGTGGTCAGGAAGACTGTTATCTTTTCGCTTTTACGCAGGTCGTTTATGACTGCCCAGACGGTCTGTCTCGTCTGAGGGTCAAGACCCGTCGTCGGCTCGTCGAGAATGAGTATCTCGGGGCGGTGGAGCAGTGCGCGTGCGATGTCTATACGGCGTCTTTGTCCGCCCGACAGCTTGCCGACGGGGCGGCGCAGAATTTCTTTAAGGTCGAGACGCTCGGTAAGCTCGCCGAGGCGGTTTTCGAACTGTTTTCTCGTTATTCCGTAGAGCGCGGCGCGGCTTCGCAGGTTTTCGTATACCGAAAGGGGCTTATCGAGTACCGAGTTCTGGAACACGACGCCGAGGCGCGACTTTATCTCGTCGGGCTTTTCTTCGATTTTTATTCCGTCGATAAGAACCTCGCCGCTGTCCTTTCGGAGCGAGCCGCAGATGACGGAGATCGTCGTGCTTTTTCCCGCGCCGTTAAGCCCGAGAAATGCGAAAAGCTCGCCCTTTTTTACCGAAAACGATATTCCGTCGACGGCTTTGACGGAGCCGAAGTGCTTTTTTAAGTCGGTTATTTCAATGATGTTTTCCATATTATTTCCTCAAATTGAATATTGCACATTCCTTTTTCGGAGTGTCGTTTTTTGTATATTCGTATATCTTTGCGTCGGGGGTGAAGCCGAGGGAGAGGTACATTCGGTTTGAAACGGGGTTGCTTTCGTCGGCGAGGACGGTTGGGGTAAGTCCTTCGTTTATAAGCTTTTCTGCGATGGCGGAAACGAGTGCGCCCGCGTAGCCGTGACCGCGCTTTTCGGGGGAAGTGAACACGGTATTTATCCGCGCGTATTTACCGTTTGCGAACGCAATTCGCGCGATTGCGCAGATTCCGCCGTCGTACCAAAGATACAGCCCGTTTTCTTCTTCGGCAAAGGCGTTTATATCGGCTTCGTTTACCGAAAGACCGAGCGAGGACGCCATTTGAGATAGCAGAATCGGAGTTTCGGGGTTGCCGAGTGCCGATATCATTTCTCCGTTTGCTTTTTTGCTTATTAGCTCGTCACAGCGGTATAGAGTATAGGTTTTGAGAGTGTGTGACGGAAGGTCGAGCTTCACGTCCGAAATTATCGTCGTTTCGTTTTTCATAGCATTTACATTATACCACGCGCGCTCCCCTGTGTCAACGACCGAACTCCTTGACTTTTTTACCGAACAAGGGTATAATGTAAAATGGAAGTTTATCGAAAGGAGGTAACGGTATGGAAAAATATCCGCTTATAGCCCGCGCCGAAAACAATGCCGAGCTGAAGAAAATGGGCAAGGACGAGCTTCCCGAGCTTTGTTCCGAGATAAGAGAGTTTCTTATCGAAAAGGTGACCGAGCACGGCGGACATCTCGGCTCCAATCTCGGCGTCGTTGAGCTTACCGTTGCGCTCCACAGGGTGTTTGATTTTCCGAACGACAATCTTATTTTCGACGTCGGTCATCAGTGCTACACTCACAAGATACTGACGGGCAGGCGCGAGGGCTTTGACAAGCTCCGCAAGCGCGGCGGAATGTCGGGCTTCACAAAGCGCGAGGAGAGCGAATACGACTGCTTCGGCGCAGGTCACAGCAGTACGTCGGTTTCTGCCGCTATCGGATTTGCCGAGGCGGAGAGAATGAACGGAAGCGACAAATATACCGTTGCCGTCCTCGGCGACGGCGCGTTTACGGGCGGAATGGTACACGAGGCGCTCAACAACTGCCGACGCGATCTGAAGCTCATAATTATTCTCAACGAAAACGAGATGTCGATCTCGAAGAACACGGGCGCGTTCGCGTCGCTGATCGCAAAGATACGCGCGTCGAAGAGCTACTATAAGACCAAAAGACGAACCGTAAAGGTTATCAAGAAAATACCGCTTATCGGTAAGGGGCTTTTCGGGCTGATAAAGAAAATAAAGCAGGGCTTCAAGAACAAGCTTTACAAGAGCAACTATTTTGAGGACCTCGGGCTTTACTATCTCGGTCCTGCCGACGGAAACGATATGACGAGGGTCGAGCGCTTGCTCAACGAAGCAAAGAACGCTTCGCAAAGCACGGTAATTCATCTCCGTACCGTCAAGGGCAGGGGATATATGCCTGCCGAAAAGGATCCCGGCGCGTTCCACAGCGTTTCGCCGAAGGGAACTGAAAATGTCAAAAACTTTTCGTCGAAAATGGGCGAGGTGCTGACGGAGCTTGCAAGCGAAAACAGCAAGGTCTGCGCCGTTACTGCCGCGATGGCTTCGGGAACGGGGCTCGTCGGATTTGAAAAGGCGCATCCCGACAGATTTTTCGACGTAGGCATTGCCGAGGAGCACGCGCTGACCTTCTGCGCAGGGCTTGCCGCTAACGGATACAAGCCGTATTTTGCCGTTTATTCGTCGTTTTTGCAGAGGGGCTACGACAATCTTATTCACGATATCGCGCTCCAGAATCTGCCCGTTACGGTACTGGTTGACCGCGCGGGAATAAGTGCGGGCGACGGCGCGACGCATCACGGAATTTTCGACGTTTCGTTTCTTATGCAGATACCGAATATGTCGGTCTTTGCCCCCGCTTCGTTTAAGTCGCTTGAAGCGATAATGAAGAATACGCTCGGTATGACTTCGCCCGTCGCGGTAAGGTATGCAAACTGCGGAGATTTTCAAGAATTTTCGGGCTTTGCGCCTGTTTCGGATTTTGTTTACAAGAATTTTGAAAACGAGTGCGATACCGTTATAATTACATACGGAAAAATCGTTTCCGAAGCCGTCAAGGCGGCGGAAACGATACCGTCCTGCGGCGTTATCATCGTCGAGCAGCTTAAGCCCGCGAAGCCGATATGCGGTGTCTTGAATTCGATACTTCCGAAGGGCGTAAAGAACGTAATTTTCCTTGAAGAGGGGATCAAGAACGGCGGTGCGGGAATGATATTCGGGCAGGATATTTCGCTTCCCGATAATTGCCGTTACATCCATCTCGGAATCGACGACGTGTTCGACACGCCGCTGGCTACGGGAAATATTTATTCCGATTTCGGTATCGGTGCCGACGATATAATCGGTGCGGTAAAGAGTAAATGAAAATCGGACGGCGGCAGCCGTCCTTTTTTCTTTATTTTGCTTGACTTTTATTATAATGTATGATATTATACAGTGGGTGTTTAGGCACCCGTTTGTTTGCACGTCCAAAAATACTTATACTGCGAACCGATGGAGGATCA
>CAZVVM010000117.1:0-4680 GCA_964630635.1 uncultured Ruminococcus sp.
ATCTTCGCCAAAGGCGAAATATCACTCCGTGATGCTTACTGTACATATTTGATTTAAGCTATTGAATTATACACCAAAGTGTCCGTTTTGTCAACCGTTTTTCCGAAAATGGCGTTTCAATATCAACAAAAACAATTTTCACGCCCGCAAAAATATTTTAGTTGGTTAAAAAAACTATTTACAAGTACGCGATTTTGATATATAATTATTCTGTAAAAGTATTTGAAAGGAGAACGGCAGATGAAAGCTATATCGAAAAAAACGGTAAAACGCCTCATTTTGGCGGCTTCGCTTCTGCTTGCCGTTGTCCTGATATTCGTATTCCGTGCGACGCTGATACCCGGCTGGTACGAGGAAAACGGCGAGAAATATTACCTCGAAATGCCGTTCAAGCGCGCGTCGGGGATCGTGACTCTCGGAAATAAGACCTATATCTTCTCCGACTACGGCTCGCACGCCCTCGTCAAGGGTTGGCAAAAGATCGACGGCTTCCGCTATTACGCCTATGATAACGGCGAAATGGCGACGGGCGAATGTGAGATCGACGGCGAGACGTACAACTTCACGCAGGACGGCGTGCTGTATTATAACGAAATGCGCATCGTCGACGGAAAGCTATGGTACTTCGACGACCACGGCTTCAAGGTGTTCGGCATCGTCGAGATCGACGGCTTCAAATACTGCTTCAACGAAAACGGAAACCTCAAAAAGGGTCTCGTCGTAATTGACGGCAAAAAGTATTACTTCAATCCGAGCGGCAGCCACGATAAGGAAGCGATGATGTACGGCTTCATAACCGTAAACGGCGACACCTATTACTTCGGCTCGGACGGTGCGGCAGTCACGGGCGAGATCATAATAAACGGAAGTTACTACAATTTTGATGACGAAGGTCGTTTGATCTCATAAAATAATATTGAACAATTTTCTGAAAGGAAATATATACAATGGCAAAGAAACTTAAAGCAGGAATTATCGGTGCAACGGGAATGGTCGGACAGCGTTTCATCACGCTTCTTAATAACCATCCTTATTTTGAAATAGCAGGTCTCGCCGCAAGCGGACGTTCCGCAGGCAAGACCTACGAGGAAGCTGTCGGCGGACGCTGGAAGCTTGACCTCGATATGCCCGAATCGGTCAAGAATATGACCGTTTACGATGCGTCAGAGGTTGAAAAGTTCGCTGAAAACGTCGATATGGTGTTCTGCGCGGTCGATATGAAAAAGGACGAGATAAAGGCGCTCGAGGAAGCTTACGCAAAGACCGAGACCCCCGTTATCTCGAACAACTCCGCACACCGTTGGACGCCCGACGTTCCGATGGTAATTCCGGAAATTAACGATTCTCACCTCGAGGTCATCGAGTATCAGAGAAAGCGCCTCGGCACAAAGAGCGGATTTATCGCAGTTAAGCCGAACTGCTCCATCCAGAGCTACGTTCCTATGCTCTCTCCCCTTCTCGACTTCGGTCCGACACGCGTCGTTGCAACGACCTATCAGGCAATCTCCGGCGCAGGTAAGACCTTCAAGGAATGGCCCGAGATGATCGACAACGTTATTCCCTACATAGGCGGCGAGGAAGAAAAGAGTGAGCAGGAGCCGCTCCGCATCTGGGGTAAGGTCGAAAACGGCGTTATCGTAAAGGCAGACGCTCCCCTTATCACGACGCAGTGTATAAGAGTCCCCGTTTCGAACGGACACACCGCGGCTGTTTTCGTCGATTTCGAAAAGAAGCCGAGCAAGGACGAGATCCTCGCCCGTTGGAAGGAATACAAGGGCAAGCCGCAGACCCTCGGTCTCCCCTCGGCACCCGAGCAGTTCATCACCTACTTTGAGGAAGATAACCGTCCTCAGGCGGTGCTCGACCGCGACATCTACGGCGGTATGGGAGTAACTGTCGGACGTCTGCGCGAAGATACCCTCTTCGACTATAAGTTCGTCGGACTTTCCCATAACACCCTCCGCGGCGCAGGCGGCGGCGCAGTGCTTATCGCAGAGCTCCTCGCGGCTGAAGGATATATCGTTAATAAGTAATTCCATAAACTATACACCCCGACATTTCGTCGGGGGTATTTTTGCGTAAACGCCTCGAAAGAAATACGCAAAAATTGCGTAAATATTTTTCTGAAAATACGCAAAAGTTGCGTATTTTATTGAAATTATACGCAACTTCGCCGCTCCCGCACTCACCCCATTATATACATAACGCGCAGATTAAACGCTTCTTTACCTTCTCCAGCGGGAGAAGGTGCCGAGTGAAACGAGGCGGATGAGGTGTTCCAAAACAATGTAACATTACACCCGAACACCTCATCCGAGGTTTACCTCTTGCCTTCCTCCCGCTGGAGAAGGTAGACATCGTGGCAAAGATTTGTAATGCTGCGAATAAAATGAACGTGGGAGCAACGGTGCGCCGAGGGCGTCGCACCCTACAAACAAAAATGGTAAAGCTCCTAATAGATTTCGGACAATTCGAACGCAAAAAACACCGCCCGCGGGCGGTGTTTTTCCATTTCATCTTGTAGAGCAGCCATTGTGTGACTTACGACATCTTACTCAATCATTATTATTGATAATAGATGTCAACATTAGTAAACAGAATCTTTTATTATTTACTCTTTTAAAAAATTATCTTGTGCTTGTTAGGATAACCCAAATTCAGTGCTTTTTTGTATATTGTCAATGCTTTTTTTGCTTGTCCATGCGTAAATCCAAAACCTCTCCGTTTGCATCGTTTTACCAGTTCTTTTTCTGATTCCAAAAATTTCGCATGGAGATAAATCCATTCATATAGCTTTTCTCCTTCTTTATTCATAAGGAGCGTTGCGACTTCTATGGTTTTTTTATTTTCTTCTTCTCTCGATTTGTAATCTTCAATATTTGTGAATTTCTGCGAGCTGCTTGCTAAAAAATTGCATTTAGGCCAACCAGAACATCCTACAAAATATCCTTGCTTCTTTTTTAGAATAGTTTGCTCACCGCAAAGAGGACATTTTTCAAATGGACGGATTCCTATTTCATCCTCAAAATATTTTATGAAAATATCTTTGGCTTCCAAATTAGTAATATCAACGAAGGTGTCTTGCTTAATCAGTCCTGCACATACTTTGAAGCCCTCTTTATCTTCAATGGCATGATGATATATATCATCAATGCATGAAACTACTGCTTTATACTTGATATTATAATCTGACTTTTTCACGGGTTCTCCTTTTTTGCGACAAACGTATTCAATTTATTTCTTCTTAATCTTATCCCAATACGCCTTTGCCGCCTGCTCGGTCTTGTTGTCGCCGTACTCATAATACTTTGCGTTTTTAAGATCGTCGGGGAGGTATTGCTGATCGACGTAGTGGTCGGGATAATCGTGCGGATACTTGTAGCCGTCAAAGTTGTTCGACGGGCGCATATAGGGCGGGATAGTCTGTCCTTTACCCTTTGCAATATCCTCTGCCGCCATAGCGTACGCCATATACGCGCTGTTCGACTTCGGCGCGGTCGCAAGAAGTATCGCCGCCTCGGAAAGCGGTATTCTCGCCTCGGGAAGTCCGAGGCTGTTCGCCATCTGCACGCAGGAAAGAACGATCTGCGCCGCCTGCGGATAAGCAAGCCCTATGTCCTCACAAGCGATGACTTGAAGCCGACGGCAAGCACCGATAAGGTCGCCGCCCTCGAGGATTTTCGCAAGGTAGAAAATCGCCGCGTCGGGATCGGAGCCGCGGATTGATTTTTGCAGACCCGAAAGCAGGTCGTAATGCACCGTTCCGCTCTTGTCAAAGTTCCCGATCACGGACGGCGTGAAATCCTTTGCAGCGTCAAGCGTCAGCACCTTGCCGCTCGTAAAATAGGTGTTTTCAAGCAGATTTATCGAGCGTCTTACGTCGCCCGCCGCAGCCGATGCAATGTACGAAAGCACCTCGTCGGGTGCAGTCTTGCTTCTGCCTGTTTCCTCGTTGAGAAGGTCAAGTGCGCGTCCGAGCGCAGGAACGATGTCCTTTTCGCCCACCGCCTTAAATTCAAAAACGGCGGAGCGGGAAATGATAGCGTTGTAAACGTAAAGACAGGGGTTTTCGGTCGTAGACGCGATGAGCGTTATGCGCCCGTCCTCAATGTATTCGAGAAGCGACTGCTGCTGTTTCTTATTGAAATATTGGATCTCGTCAAGATAGAGAAGTATACCCTCACTTCCAAGAAGCGACGAGGTCTCGGCAACTACGTCCTTGACGTCGGAAAGGGAAACCGAGGTTGCGTTGAGGCAACGGAGAGTCATTCCCGAGCCCTCGGCAATTATCCTCGCCGCAGTCGTCTTGCCCGTCCCGGGCGGGCCGTAAAATATCATATTGGGGAGGTAATTTTCGGCGCAGATCTTGCGAATCGTGCCGTTTTTGCCGAAAAGATGGCTCTGACCGACGATCTCGTCAAAGCTTTTCGGTCTTATTCTATCTGCAAGCGGCTTGTTCTTCATACCGTCCCTCCTTAATCGCATTTTAGTCATTATACCGCGAAACGGCTCGAATGTCAATAAATCGCACCGTTTCAGACGACTTGTTCACACAAATTTAATAATTATGCTATTGCCAACCCCGTTTTTTTGTGGTATAATACCATTTGCAGCAAATTGGAGAAGTACCCAAGTTGGTGAAGGGGCTCCCCTGCTAAGGGAGTAGGTCGGGAAACCGGC
>CAZVVM010000118.1:0-4639 GCA_964630635.1 uncultured Ruminococcus sp.
ACGGGTAACGCCGGGGGTATCCTCGACGATAGAGATACGCTTGCCCGTAAGCTTGTTGAAAAGCGTACTCTTGCCGACGTTAGGACGTCCGACTATCGCAACCACAGGTGTACTCACGGTATCTCCTCCTTTAAGACAGCGTTAAGATCTTTTCGACGAAATCAAATCCGTCGGTATCAATGAATTCAATATTTACGTTCAGCTTTTCTTCAAGCCATCTCGGACTTACGTCGTCAAGGAATCTGTCCTTTTCGTGACGAAGCATAACAGACGGCAAAAAGAGCGTCTTGCCGAGCTTTTTATCCCAAAGCTGCTCGTAAAGGTCCTTGCCGGTTATAAGTCCCGCAACGGTAATATTCTCACCGAAAAAGTCGTTCTTTATCTCGTAAACGTTTATATCGAGATTGCGGCAGCGCTTTTTCAGCTCCTCCGCCATAAACGAAATGAGCGGATAAGCGGCAACTCCCGTCGCAAGCGACAAATGACGCTCGCGCTTCGGATCAAAATCGTTTATATCCTTAAGAGCAAGAGCAAACTCGTCGGAGAAGGATCTGACCATTCCGACGCCGTTTTCGATCTGCGAATATCCCTCGTAGTAATCGCCCCTCGGGAATTTCTTTTTCGCGGAAAGATAAAGCTCGTCGGCGCAGAAGAATATTCTGCTTCCGTATTTTGAGAGGCACGTCTCGGCAAATCCCTCGACCTGCGCAATTATCTTCGACGCCTCCTCGCTCGTAAATGGCGTAAGCGGGAAAAGTCCCTCTCTGTGCTTGGTAATTCCCGCAGGAACTATCGAAACGGAATTGACCGCAGGATAAAGGTCGGACAGGTCTCTCATACTCTTCATAAGAAACGCCCCGTCGTTTACGCCCTTGCAAAGAACGATCTGACAGTGCATCTCGATCCCCGCCTCGGCAAAACGCTTCATCGTCTCGTAGCACGAACCCGCGAAGCGGTTGCTTAACATCTTACAGCGAAGCTCGGGATCGGTCGTATGTACCGATATATTTATCGGCGACATCTTCATCTTTATAATACGCTCAATATCGTGCTCGTACATATTGGTAAGCGTGATATAGTTGCCCATAAGGAACGACAGACGCGAGTCGTCGTCCTTGAAATAAAGCGGCTTTCTCATTCCCTTCGGAAGCTGGTCGATAAAGCAGAAGATGCACTTATTCCTGCACGACTTCTTTTCATCCATCAAAAAGGTATTGAAAACGAGACCTATATCGTCGTACTGCGGCTTTCTTATCGCCACGTTTATCAGCTCTGGGCCGCGGTGAAGAAGGAGCTTCACTCTCGGCTCTGTAATATAATAGCGGTAGTCAAGAACGTCGTTTATGTCCTTGCCGTTTATTCTTATAAGGTAATCCCCGCGCTTAACGCCCGCTTCATCAGCAGCCGAGCCGGGAAGAACGTCATCTATGAGAACCATAAAGCAAGCCCTCCTTTTCATAAAAATCGGGGTATTTCCCACTGACGAAACAAAGCCCTCCGCAATTACGCGGCGGGCTTATTCGTGCAAAAACTTCGCTATCAGTCGTTATCTTGCGCAACGATCTCCTTGCCGGCGTAGGTTCCGCATGCCTTGCATACTCTGTGACGGAGAACTGCCTCTCCGCACTTGGGGCACGTGGTCATTCCGGGAAGGGCGAGCTTCCAAGTGCTGGAACGTCTTTTGTCACGTCTTGCCTTCGATACTTTTCTCTTCGGTACTGCCATATTTAGCACCTCCTTCAAAGTGGTTAATTATTATCATCGTTATCCTGAAGGAATTTTTTAAGAACCTCAAGACGGGGATCTATCTCCTTCGTCTGACAGTTGCATTTTCCTTCATTGAGATCCTTACCGCATTTAGGACAAAGCCCTAAACAATCCTCGGAGCAGAGATCTCTTGACGGTAGCTCGAGGAACAGAAGCTCCTCAACGGGATCGCGTAAATCAAGGACGGAATTTTCGATAATGACGTAATCGTCGTTATCATCGCCCTCAAGCGAACCGCTTACCGCCGCATTTTTTGAAAGATCAAAGGTTAAGGAACGGCGAAGCTCCTTTAAGCATCTTGCGCATTCGGTAGTATAGGAAACGCTTGCCTTCAGCGTGAGAAGCATACAGCCGGAGCGCTCCGTTATCACACCGTCAATATGAACGGGACCGTCAAAGGAAACCTCGGGGAAAAGCCCGTCCGCGTCTTCATAATCGAAAACGAAGGGGATCTTGTCCGTCTTTCCCGTAAGGATCGGGGTCATATCAACACGCATAAAACCTTCCTTTTTCATCTCTTTACAAAATGTCGCAACATATATTATACACAACGGAATAGCTTTTGTCAATGATTTTTTAAAAAAATAACGCTGAATATTCCCGAATTTTGTCTGCCCGTATTGGCTTTTATGCCAAATATGTGCAAAAACTACAACGCACGGCGCAGCTCTTCTATTATCTTCTTCTCCTCGCGCGATACCTTGACCTGCGTCATTCCCAGAATACGCCCCGCATTTGCCTGCGACATTTCCTTTACGTACCTTAAATATATAAGCTTCCTCTGCGTTTCGGGAAGTGCCTTGAGCGCCTCTGCAAGCGCGATCTTGTCGGTCGTTTTGCCGATCTCGTCGCTGTCATCGGAAAGAAGATCGCATAGACAGGCGCCGTCGCTGTCACTTCCGACCGGCTCGTAGATCGACTTTACGGGGCAAGCGGCGTCAAGAGCCGAAACCAGCTCCTCAACGGGAACGCCGCAAAGCTTGGAAAGCTCACTCATCTTCGGCTCGCGCCCGTGTTCTCGGACGAACTCATCCTTTTTCTTCATAGCATCGGTGCCGATACGCTTGATATTCCGCCCGACCTTGACGATTCCGTCGTCGCGCAAAAACCGCCGTATCTCACCGATTATGAGAGGAACGGCATAAGTCGAAAAGGCAGTCCCGAACGACGTGTCGAAGCTCCTTACCGCCTTTATCATTCCGACCGATGCAAGCTGAACGAGGTCGTCGTACTCAACTCCTCGGTTCATAAATCTGACGGCAATGCTCTTGCATAAACCCATATTCTCGGTAACGAGAACGTCAAGTGCCTTCCCGTCGCCCGCTTGCGCGGCTTTGACAAGCTCAATATTTTCCTCTCGCGTCATTTCAGCTTCTTCGTCATCGTGACCGTCGTTCCGCGTCCGAGGACCGACTTAACCTTAAGACGGTCGGAAAAGCTCTCCATAATAGCAAAACCCATACCTCCGCGCTCTCCGCTTTCGTCGGTCGTAAAGAGCGGCAGCTTCGCCTGCTCAATGTCCTCTATACCGCAGCCGCGATCGCTCACGGTGATCCTTACGCTCCTGTCGGAATAAATGCTGACCTCAACTGCGACGTTTCCCTCTTTGCTCTTGTAGCCGTGAATGATCGCGTTCGTCACCGCTTCCGAAACGGCAGTTCTGATGTCAGCAAGCTCGCTTACGTCCGGGTCAAGCCGCGCAATAAACGCAGTCACCGCATAACGTGCAAAGCTCTCGTTGCGCGAATCGCTGTCAAAAACAGTCTTCATTTTATTTATAAGTGTCTTTTTCATATCCTTCTCCTATGTACTGCCCGAGGGCAGAATTATGCAGTCTTGTTACCGCGACCGCGTATAGTCAAAAACCTGTCCGCTCCCGACAGACGCAGTATCTTCATAAAATCGTCGGGGACGTTAATAAGCATAAGCTTTCCGCCGTAACCGTTCACCCTCGTGTATCTGCCAAGGACAAGCCCAAGCCCTGCGGAATCGGTAAACGTGACCTCGTTTAGATCAAAAATAACGCTTAACGGTCGGTAATCTATCAGCTTTGCGTCAATCACCTCGCGTATCTCTTTTACGCTGTGATGATCAAGCTCGCCTTTTAGATAACAGATGCATTCACCGTCCTCGTCAAGCGTAACGCTGACCTGCTTATAATTTATGGTGAGTTCGTTTCCGTTCATTTTCACACATCCTTTCTGAACACATTTTACTATGACACAGGCGCGTAAAATGTCATAATAGGTCGCCGCATTAAAAAAGTTTGTCCTTCACGTTTTTTTCTCATTTTCATAATCTGTAAAAAACGAAAGGAACGAAATTATGGCAGAACAAGGCAGAGGTTTTATTACAGTAAACGTAAGAACGGCAGGCGGCGCGCTCCCCGTCGAGGGCGCGCTCGTCACGGTAAGCTCGTCGGACACGGGAACGGTCATTGCCGTGACGCTGACAGACAACGCGGGGCTGTCAGAAATAATCGAGCTTCCGACACCGCCAAAGGAAAATTCCCTCGTTGTCGACGGCGGCGAGGTCTCAAGCTTCTATACGGTCGATACCGATAAGGACGGCTTTTACCACGTCGTAAACGCAAATATTCCCGTTTTCGACGGCGTAACGGCAATTCAACAGGTCTTAATGGTTCCGATCGCCGTCGGCGATAATACGCTTCAGCCGAATGACCTCACAAGATTTGAGAATAGTGAGCTTCCAAATTTGTAACGAAGTTGATTCCTTCTATTTTCGCCCGAGATCCCGATGCCGCAAGCGGCATCGCCCTACGGGTTCGACTGCGTCCGCCCGCTGTCATTCTGAGCGTAGCGCAGCGAAGTCGAACGGCGTAGCCGCGCCGAAGCGTAAGCAAAGGCGGAAT
>CAZVVM010000119.1:0-4506 GCA_964630635.1 uncultured Ruminococcus sp.
CTCATCCGGTTTCGCTTTGCTCAACCACCTTCCCCTGAGGGGAAGGCAAGACAACGTGGCGCTCTTCCTTAAAACAAAAAAAGCAAGACCTCGAAAGAGATCTTGCTTCCTTATAAAATAGATCATATATAAAACGGAATTATCCGAGATTTTCGCATCAGCTCTATATGAAAAATCTATTTCAAAATGCCATTCGGCATTTTAGAGTATCGGAAAACTTACTTTGCGTACTCGATAGCGCGGCTTTCTCTGATAAGATGGATCTTTATCTGTCCGGGATATTCAAGACTTCCCTCGATCTTCTTAACGATGTCACGCGCGGTGAGTATCATCTGATCGTCGTTTACCTCTTCGGGCTTGACCATTACGCGGATCTCGCGTCCTGCCTGGATAGCGAAGGACTTTTCAACTCCGGGGAAGGAGTTTGCGATCTCCTCAAGCTTCTGAAGGCGCTTGAGATAATTTTCAAGATCCTCACGGCGTGCGCCGGGTCTTGCGGCGGAAATTGCGTCTGCCGCCTGGACTATCATTGCTACGATCGTCTGCGGCTCAACGTCGTTGTGATGTGCCTCGATCGCGTGAATGACGTCACGGTTTTCCTTATACTTTCTTGCGATATCAACACCGATCTGTACGTGAGAGCCCTCGACCTCCTGCGTCATCGACTTACCGATGTCGTGGAGAAGTCCGGCGCGTTTAGCGAGAGTGCTGTCGACTCCCAGCTCGTCGGCTATGATACCCGAAATGTGTGCGACCTCAATAGAGTGGTCAAGCACGTTCTGTCCGTAGCTTGTACGGTAGCGCAGGCGTCCGAGGAGCTTAACAAGCTCGTTATTGAGTCCGTGGACTCCTGTATCGAACGTGGCTCTTTCGCCTGCCTGTTTGATGATGTTGTCAACTTCCTTGCGTGCCTTTTCAACCGTTTCCTCAATTCTGGTCGGGTGAATACGTCCGTCAAGGATAAGCTTTTCAAGAGCGAGCCTTGCAACTTCGCGTCTTACGGGATCGAAGCAGGATACTGTGATTGCTTCGGGCGTGTCGTCTATAATGAGATCGACACCGGTCATCGTCTCGATGGTTCTGATGTTACGTCCTTCGCGTCCGATAATGCGTCCCTTCATATCGTCGTTCGGCAGAGCGACGACGGAAACGGTTGCCTCGGAAACGTGGTCGGATGCGCATCTCTGAATTGCAAGTGAGATAATTTCTCTTGCCTTTCTGTCTGCGTCCTCTTTGAGCTGGGATTCGATCTCGACGATCTTCATGACCGCCTCGTGCTTGGCATCGTCCTCTATCTGACGGACGAGCTCTTCCTTCGCCTCCTCGCGGGAAAGTCCTGCGATAGCTTCGAGCTTCGTTAGCTGCTGCTGGCGGATCTCCTCTGCCTTCGCCATAAGGTCTTCCTGTTCCTTGATCTTCCCACGGAGCACTTCTTCCTTACGCTCGTAGCTTTCGACCTTCTTATCGAGGGTCTCTTCACGCTGTGCGACGCGTCTTTCGAGCCGTGTGACCTCATTTCTGCGCTCTCGCAGCTCTTTTTCAAACTCGTTTTTGTCCTTGATGATCTTTTCCTTGGCTTCGATCAAAGCTTCCTTTTTGAGGTTTTCGGCGGTCTTTTCGCCTTCCTCAACGATTCGCTTTGCTTCAAGCTCGGCAGATCCGATCTTCGCTTCGCCTATTTTCTTGCGGAGAATAACTCCGATAAGCAAGCCGACAAAAAGAGATGCAACAGCCGCGACAACGCAGATGATGATTTCGGTAGGTCCCATAATACACCTCCTTGTTATTAAATTTTAATAATTTCGTATGTAAAGTAAATAGAAATACTTATACAAAATATATTATAATAAAAATGTATTACTTTGTCAAGGGCGGGGAGAAATGTTTTTTGTTTGTTAAAAGTTTCTTTCATTATTATATATATGGCGAAGCATTTGAGTATTTTTGTAGGGCGGTTGTCGGATGAGGTGTCAGGGTGTGATGTAACATTGTTATTATGCGGGCTGTCGAGGGCGCCAGCCCCTACCGCGCAAATTTTGAACATTCCTTGGTAGGGGTCGGCGCCTACGACGACCCGTATAAAAAGAAAGTAACATTGTTCGCCCGTATGAACCCCCGTTTATCCTCTTAAATCGATTATAAAACCTCCTCAAAAATTTTTTGAAAAATTTTCAAAAACCTATTGACAATTAATCCTAATTAGTATATAATATCAATAGTAAGAAAGAGGTGACCGAATGAAGAAAAGAAATACGCTTCAAAAATCGATCATTCTCGATGCGCTGAAGAATTTTATGGGAAAGCACCCGACGCCGAACGAGGTGTACGAGTACGTTCACGAAAAGCACCCCTCGATAAGCCGAGCAACAGTATTCAGAGTGCTTGCGGGTGAGGTTGAGGACGGTCAGGCGCAGAGAGTTTACGCGCCGGATTCGACCTTAAGATACGAATACGGAACGAGAAAACACTATCACGTTTCCTGCCGCGTATGCGGAAAGGTTGAGGACGTCGAAATGCCGTACCAATACGGACTTGAAGAAATAGCCGAAGGGCTGAACGGCTTCAAGGTCGAAAGACACATCGTTGAGTTTATCGGACTTTGCCCCGACTGTGTCGGTCACGAATCCGAAAACATATAAAACCAAAAATAATTTATTAAAAAAGTGAGGAAAAAATTATGAAATTCGTTTGCACAGTTTGCGGTTACGTTCACGAGGGAGACGCCGCTCCCGAAAAGTGCCCGGTATGTAAGGTTCCTGCATCCAAGTTTAAGGTAATGGAAGAGAATGCTGCTCTTGCTGCAGAGCACGAGTACGGCATCTACGCAAAGACCGTTAAGAATAACCCCGATATTTCCGAGGAAGATAAAAAGTACATCTACGATCAGCTTATGGCTAACTTCCAGGGCGAGTGCTCCGAGGTTGGTATGTACCTCTGCATGGCACGCATCGCGCACCGTGAGGGCTACCCCGAGATCGGTCTCTACTGGGAAAAGGCAGCTTTTGAGGAAGCAGAGCACGCAGCAAAGTTCGCAGAGCTTCTTGGTGAGGACCTCGAGCCGAATATGAAGGCGACCACAAAGGATAACCTCGCGTGGAGAGTTGACTGCGAGTACGGCGCAACCGCAGGTAAGACCGACCTTGCAATCTGCGCAAAGAAGAACGGGCTCGACGCTATCCACGACACCGTTCACGAAATGGCACGCGACGAAGCCCGACACGGTAAGGCACTTGAGGGACTCCTCAAGAGATATTTCAAGTAATAAGAGGTAGATAAAATGGTATACGTTTGTCCCTGCGGATACGAATACGATCCCGCTGTCGGCGATCCGGATAACGGCGTCGCACCCGGCACTCCTTGGGAAGATGTTCCGGAGGATTGGGTATGTCCCACCTGCGGACTCGGCAAGGAAGTATTCGAGGAAGCATAATATAGCAAAAAACAGAATAAACACCCGACATCGCCTAAAAACGATTTTTCGCCCTGCCGGATGTAGAGAGACGGCAGAGGAAAATCCTCTGCCGTTTTTATATAAATATGCGAAACGTTGTTTTACCTTCTCCAGCGGGAGAAGGTGCCTAAGAGGCTTTGCCCAAGGCAAAGCCTCAGGCGGATGAGGTGTTCTAAAAGCAAACTAACTAAATTGAAATATAATCAGCTTTTTCACTTGACACCTCATCCACCACGGGCGTTCCGCCCGCGGTTCCCCTTCTCCCGCTGGAGAAGGTAAAAATCGCCCCTATAATTTGAAAAATATAACGTTATAACAACGAAAGGAGAAAATTATGTTAAAGAAAAAAATCGCACTGTTTACTTCCATTTTGCTGATAATCAGCACGCTTGCAATTATGGTATCCGCCGCGCCGCTTGTGAAGGACGCTACGTCTATGAAAATAAGTGCGCAAGAAGCGGAAAACATCGCGCTTGAAAAGGTTGGACTGGTACGTGAAAACGTACGCTTCGACCGCACCGAGATAGACCGCGAAAGAGGAAAGCTCGTTTGGGAAGTCGAATTTGAAAATGAAAACAAGGAATATTCCTTTGAGATCGACGCAGTTACGGGCAAGATAATCCGCGAGGATATCGAGGAAGACAGAAAACCGTCTCCCGCCCCCACGACACAGCTGCCCGCGACTGAATCGCCCGTAACCGAGCCGCCCGTAACAGAACCACCCGTAACCGAGCCGCCCGCAGTTGATCCCCCCGCGGCAGAGCAGAATCCCGTCACGACCGAGCTCACGAAGGAGCAGGCAATCGAGATCGCGCTTAAGGACGCAGGTCTGACACGCGAGCAGGTAAGAGAGCTTGAAGCCGAAAAGGACTATGAAAGAGGCACTCTCGTCTACGAGGTCGAATTCGAGTACGGCAGAAACGAGTACAGCTACGAAATACGCGTAAGCGACGGAAAAGTCCTCACTCACTCAATCGAAATTGACGATTGAGTAATAAATAAGGGGCTGTAAAAAAACAGCCCGAATAAAAAAAGACTACAAACTTATCCAAAAA
>CAZVVM010000120.1:0-4030 GCA_964630635.1 uncultured Ruminococcus sp.
GACGATGAAAGATCGTACGGAGACTTCCTCAACTACGTTCCGAGCAAGAGCTTTGCCGAAAGAATGAACGAGCAGATCGCAAAGGGCGACAGAATGTGGACCTACGTATGTAACGATCCCAATGAGCCCTATGCGCAGATGTTCATTGACACCGAGGGCGTAAATCAGCGCCTTATGTTCTGGCAGGTATACCAGAGAGACATCGAGGGCTTCCTTTACTGGAGTGTCAACTTCTACGGCTACAAGGGAGGTAACGCATTCAGGGAAGATGCAACTCCGCAGGACCCTTGGGACACTGTAAACACGAATGTAACGGACGGCGACGGCAAGACGATATACGGCTGCGGCTTCCTCTTCTATCCCGGATATAAGGTAAGGGCGGGACTTGCAGTACCGTCCATACGCGCAAAGATCGTCCGCGACGGTGTTGACGACATCGAGATGTTCTACCTTGCAGAGAAATATCTCGACAAGGACTGGATAGTCGAAAAGACCAAGGAAGGAACACCCACTCTTACCGAATATACGTCGGACGACAAGTTCGCAGCTCTCCGCATCGAGATCGGTAACGCTCTCGAAGCGGCAATGAAAAAGTAATGTGAAAAACGGCAATTCCGAGAGGGATTGCCGTTTTTGCGTTTCCTGCACGTAAAATTACTGTTGACATAATCCGCGAAAAACGATATAATGTTTTTACAGTTTTTATACGCGAGGTGTACTTATGAAGAAGGTATTAGCATTTGTTCTCGTGCTTTGCACGCTTCTTTCTCTTGCCGCTTGCGGAGGCAACGGAAAGAAGTCGGGCGGCGACGATAACAAGCCCGCAAACGTCAAGGCTTGGACTATGCACAGCTTCGAAAAAACGGTAGTAAACGTCGCTCCCGAAGGCGAATTCTCGACCGAATACACGGTTTATCTTGCCAAGGGCGAGACCGAGGGCTGTCAGGTTGCGATCTATTCCGACAAAGAGATCAAAAACGTTATGCTCACTCTTAAGTCGGGCGAGACCGAGCTTATCAAGCCCGCAATGTTCTCAATGAACAAAACCCATAAGATCGGGAAAAAATATTATACAGACTCCCTTATTCCGTATTACGGCAGACGCCTTACGCTCGAAAAGAATGTCGCGCTTCCTTTTATGGTCGAGTTCACGACCGATGAAAACACACCCGCAGGCGAGTACGAATACGTTTACGAGCTTAAGGATAAGGATGGCGTCATTTACGCCACATTTAACATAACAGTTCACGTTTGGGACATCACTCTTCCCGAGGACAAGACCTTTGCTACCGCCGTAGGTCTTCACAAGCCCTTTATAACTCATAACCAGGGCGTGTATAAAGACTGGTACGACGCAGTTCTCGAACACAATATGAGCTCCTATGAGCTTCCGTACGACATTCTCGATGATAATGCAAACGAGTATATGTCAAATCCCCGTGTAACGTCCTTCCAGGTCGTTGTTCCCGAAAAAGAGGACGGAACGATCGACGAAGAAAAGCTTCTCGCTATTTACAATAAGCTCCTTACCAATAAGGAGTGGCTTGAAAAGGCATTCTTCTATCCGATCGACGAGCCGAAGAACAGGGAAGAGCTTGATAAGCTCCGCGAGTGGGAAAAAACACTTACGAAGCTCTGCCCGAAGATTGAGATATGCTGTCCCATTTATACCAACATAAAGGTGGACGAAGGTAAGGATCAGACCGATGAAATGGCGGAATATACCGATCTTTGGTGTCCGAAACTGTGCCTGTGGGACGACGCAAAATCCTATGGCGATTTCCTTGACTACATCCCAAGCAAGACCTACGCCCAAAGAATGGCTGAACAAAAGGCAAGCGGCGACAGAATCTGGACGTACGTATGTAACGACCCCGACGACCCCTACGCACAGATGTTTATCGACACCGAGGGCGTAAATCAGCGTCTTATGTTCTGGCAGATATACCAGAGAGATATCGAGGGCTTCCTCTATTGGAGCGTGAGCTTCTACGGCTTCAAGGAAGGCGGAAACCCTTGGCTTGATAATCCGAACGCTATCGCTACCATGCAGGATCCATGGGAGACGACTAATACCAAAATAACGAACGGTCAGGGCAAGACAATATTCGGCTGTGGCTTCCTTTTCTACCCCGGTAAGCAAGTCGGTTACGGCGGCGCAGTACCGTCTATCCGCGCAAAGATCGTCCGCGACGGCGTTGACGATATTGAGCTTTTCTACCTTGCCGAAAAGTATCTCGACAAGGATTGGCTTATGGAAAAGACCAAGGAAGGAACGCCTTCTCTTACCGAATATACGTCGGACGACAAGTTCGCAGCTCTCCGCATCGAGATCGGTAACGCTCTTGAAGCGGCAATGAAAAAGTAATATAACGAAACGGCAATTCCGACAGGAATTGCCTTTGTGTTTTCCGCAAAATTATTGACATAATCCGAAGAGAAATATATAATAGACTAAAAGCCGCTTAATAATGAGGTATAATTATGAAGAAGATCATAGCAATTATTCTTTTGCTCTGCACAGTCCTTTCTCTTGCCGCTTGCGGAGGCAGCGGAAAGAAAACGGGCGACGATAACAAGCCCGCGAATATCAAAGCTTGGACTATGCACAGCTTCCAAAAAACGGTAGCAAGCGTCCGTCCTAAGATCAATAACTCTTCAACCGACTATACCGTATATCTCGCAAAGGGCGAGACCGAGGGCTGTCAGATTGCCGTTTATTCCGATAAGGAGATCAAAAACGTTATGCTTACCCTTAAGTCGGGTGAGACCGAGGCGCTAAAGCCGAGTATGTATGCAATGTTCCGCGTACACCGTGTCGGCGGAAAGCTCTATACCGACTCTCTGGTACCGTATTACGGCAGGAAACTGACGCTCCAAAGAAAGGTTACGCTGCCCTTTATGCTTGAATACACGGCAGACGAAAACACACCTGCAGGCGAGTACAAATATGCGTACGAGCTGACGGACGGTGACGGTAACGTGCTTGCAACCTATAACGTAACGGTTCACGTTTGGGATTTTATGCTTCCCGAGGATAAGACGTTTGCAACTGCGGTGGGCGTATATTACGGCTTTTTCTCCAACTACATCGGAAGTGTAGATGAGTTTTATGACGAATGGTACGAGTTGATGCTTGAACATAATATATGCTCGTACGATCTGCCGTTCGGAATACTTGACGAAAGATCCGAAAAATATATGTCCGATCCGCGCGTAACCTCATTCCGTGTAACAGTACCCGAAAAAGAAGACGGAACGGTTGACGAAGAGGAACTGCTCGCTGTTTATAACAAGCTCCTTACCAATGAGGAATGGCTTGAAAAGGCGTATTTCTATCCGATCGACGAGCCGAAGAACAGGGAAGAGCTTGACAAGCTGCGAGAGTGGGAAAAGACGCTCACGAAGCTTTGCCCGAAGATAGAGATATGCGCTCCGATCTATACCAATATTAAGGTAGGAGAAGGTAAGGATCAGACCGAGGAAATGGCGGAATATACCGATCTCTGGTGTCCGAAGCTCTGTCTCTGGGACGACGCAAAATCTTACGGCGAGTTCCTCGACTATACACCGAGCAAAACGTTTGCCGAAAGAATGGCGGAGCAGCAGAAAAACGGAGACAGAGTATGGTCCTACGTATGTAACGATCCCGATGATCCCTATGCCCAGCTTTTTATAGACACAGAGGGCGTAAATCAGCGCCTTATGTTCTGGCAGATGTATCAGCGCGATATTGAGGGCTTCCTCTATTGGGGAGCGAATCATTACGGAGTTGTCAAAGGAGAAAACTCTGACGTAGTTGTGGCTCTGCGAAGTCCGTGGGAAGATGTAAACACCGGGGTAAGGAACGGCGATGGTCAGGAAATCTACGGCGAGGGCTTCCTTTTCTATCCCGGCAAAGAGGTCGGAATCGGAGGTCATGTTCCGTCCATCCGAGCAAAGATAATCCGCGACGGCGTTGACGATATAGAGATGTTCTACCTTGCAGAGAAATATCTCGACAAGGATTGGCTTATGGAAAAGACCAAGG
>CAZVVM010000121.1:0-3928 GCA_964630635.1 uncultured Ruminococcus sp.
CTGGCTCAAAGCTGGAATCTCCCCTTTGCCGAAAGCTGCGGCGATATCGTGGGCGCCGACCCCTACCGAGGAACGTTCAATATACCCTTGTAGGGGAGGGGTTTCCCCTCCCGTGCAAAACGATGTCACAAACAAAAAGCACTTGTTTCCAAGTGCTTTTTTATCATTGATCTTATTAATTCTTTCTGATAATACGAAGCTCGTAGGGCTTGAAGTCGATCTTATCCTTGAAGGTCTCGCCGCTGAGGATATCGGTAACCTCACCCTCGAAGCGGTACGTGCCTTCTCTTTCCATGGTCTGTGCAACGATGTAAAGAGTGTCGTCGTCCTTAACGCGCTTGGTTACAACGATGCCGTGGTCAACGTCGTATCTCTCTGCGTCAGACAGGTCGATTGCCTTTCTGATTATGCGGTGAAGCTCAGCGAATTCGGGCATAGTACCGAGCATAACGACGTAACCCTTGCCGATCTTCTTGATAAAGGACGCGCTCTTTCCGACGATAGCGGAATGACCCTTCTTAACGGTAAGGATCGACTCTGCGTCCTTAAGGCCAAACAGCTCGTAAATGCCTCTGCCCTGAACTTCTTCGCCAAGCTCGTTTTCGAGAGTGATTCTGCCGCCGTCGTTAGGCATAATGTAATCAAGCTTCTCGTCAAGTATCTTTTCAAGATAGCCGTAGGGAGAGGTCTTGTACTTGGTACCGATAGCGGTACGGATATCAGTCAAAGGTCCTGTTACCCATACGCCGCCGTTCTTTACCCATTCCTCGATGCGCGTACCGAAATTGTGCTCTTCGAGAGTATACATAGTAGGAGTGAAGACGAGCTTGTACTTATCAAGGTCTTCCTTCGCGTCGATAACGTCGGTATGAATACCTGCGTCAAGCAGATACATATACATTTCGTAAATGAGTCCGTACTGGTCAGAAAGCCACGTAGCGTTCATATCTTGAGTTGTCTTAATGTTCCAGTTGAGCGAGGTGAAGAGAAGCGCGGTATCGGTCTCTACCTTATATTCGGGAAGGAAATCCTTTACCTTTTCAAATTCCGCAGCTGCTTTTCTGATTTCTCCGTTAGCGTACGTGTATCTGCCCGAGGTATCAAGAACTGCGCCGTGCATAAGCTCGTGTCCCGCCCAATGAGTACGCCAGAGCCAATAAAGGATAGCTTCGCCGCCGAGCATGATCGGCATCCAGGTGTTCATGTAAATGAAGCCCTCGCCCTGAACGTCGTGACCCATACAGGTCGAGCCGTTCCAGCACGCCTGAGTCTCGGTATTCCAGAACGGGATCTTCGAGAAATGGCGCATATAGTCCATATAGAACATATTGTGGCTGTGATCGGTGCGGTAGTGGTTGAACTGCGCAACGTCGAGATGGTCGTTCAGCTCTCTGTAATCGAAGCCGTTGACGGGCATCGTATCGGTACCGATAGGCGCCTTATGATACTTTCTTATAACGTCTGCCTGCATATGAACGAAGCGAACGTGAGCATTTCTCTGCGAGAGGTTCCATTCGAGCTGAACGTGGGGGTTATGCCAGGTATTGAAGGGCGCGGGAATGTCATCGATATCGTCGTACGCCTGGCTGAAGAGGTTGAGGTTCCACGCCTTGTTTACACCCTCAACGTCGCCGTACTTTTCACGGAGGTGCTTATGGAAAGCAGCTACGCAATGCTCGCAGCAGCAAGCCGCCTGCCAGCTTCCGTTTGCGTTCGGCCAATGGTAGATCTCGTTATCTACCTGCCAGCCGATGATTCCCTCGTCATTTTCAAACTCGCTTGCGAGCTTTTCAGCGATCTTTGCGCTGTACTCTATATAATGAGGATTGTTCGAGCAGCAATGACGGCGTCCGCCGTGGCTTCTCTTAGCGCCGTTAGGCATAAGAGAAAGCATATCGGGATACTTTTTAACAAGCCAGTTCGGAGGGGTTGCCGACGGCGTACCCATAATAACACCGATTCCTGCCTCCTTCATCTTGTCAACGATTCTGTGAAGCCACTTGAAGTCATAATTTCCCTCGCTCGGCTCCATTCTCTTCCATGCAAACTCAGCAATTCTTACGACGTTAAAGCCGGTTTCCTTCATTTTTTCGATGTCGAAATCGAGAAGCTCGTCGTCCCAATCCTCGGGATAATAAGCTGCTCCAAGAAGAATTCTGCCCATATAAATTGTCTCCTTTTTGGGTAAAGTTTGGTATCCTCATAGTAACATAATGCCGCCGATTTGTCAACGGATTTCGGGAAAACAAAAAGCACTTGTTTCCAAGTGCTTTTTAGTCATTAACCTTATTAAAGCTTTCTCAAAATACGAAGCTCGTAGGGCTTAAAGTCGATCTTATCCTTGAAGGTCTCGCCCGTGAGGATATCGGTAACCTCGCCGTCGAAGCGGTATTCGCCCGCTCTGTCTGCGATCTGCGCAACGATATAAAGGGTATCGTCGTCCTTTACTCTCTTAGTTACCATTATGCCCTCGCCGACATCGTACATTTCTGCGTTCGCAAGTGTTGCCGCCTTCTTTATGATGCGGATAAGCTCATTATGCTCAGGCATCGTTCCGAGCATAACGACGTAGCCCTTGCCGATCTTCTTAACGAAGGAAACGCTCTTTCCGATAAGCGGCAAGTTGCCGTTCTTAACGGTGAGAAGCGACTCTGCGTCCTTAAGCTCAAACAGCTCGTAAATGCCTCTGCCGTGAATCTCGTTGCCCTCTTCGTTTTCGAGAGTTACCGTGCCGCGGTCGTCGGGAGTGATATAGGTTAGGCGCTCACCGGTTATATCCTCAAGATATCCGTAGGGCGAATTCTTATATTTAGTACCTATCGCGGTGCGGATATCGGACATCGGACCGGTTACCCATACGCCACCGGTCTTTACCCATTCCTCGATACGCTTGCCGAAATCATGCTCTTCAAGGGTAAGCGCTGAAGGAGTAAATACAAGCTTATACTTATCAAGATCTTCTTTTGCGTCGATAACGTCGGTATGGATACCGCAGGTAAGAAGATACTTATAAAACTCGTATACAAGACCCTGATCGCCGTCGAGAAGTCTATCGTTAATATCCTGAGTCGTCTTTATGTTCCAGTTAAGCGAGCTGAAAAGAAGCGCGGTGTCAGCTTCTACCTTATATTCGGGAAGGAAGTCCCTTACCTTCGCAAATTCAGACGCAGCCTTTCTGATCTCATGATTAGCATAGGTATATCTGCCCGAGGTATCAAGAACCGCGCCGTGCATAAGCTCGTGTCCTGCCCAGTGTGTACGCCAGAGCCAATAGAGAATTGCTTCGCCTCCGAGCATTATCGACAACCACGAGTTCATATATATAAAGCCGTCGCTCATAAGCTCGTGTCCCATGCAAGTCGAGCCGGGCCAGCACGCCTGAGTCTCGGTATGCCAGAAGGGGATCTTAGAGAAATGACGCATATAGTCCATATAGAACGCTTGGTGTCTTAAATCGACCGCATAGTGATTAAACTGTGCAACGCCGAGCTTGTCGTTAAGCTCTCTGTAATTAAATCCGTTTACCGGCATCGTATCGGTACCGATAGGTGCCTTGTGATATTTTTCAATAATAGCCGCCTGCATGTGAACGAAACGAACGTGTCCGTTGCTCTGCGAGAGGTTCCATTCGAGCTTTATGTGAGGATTGTGCCAGGTATTGTAGGGCGCGGGAATGTCCTCGATCTCATCATACTTTTGGCTGAAGAGGTTAAGGTTCCATGCCTTGTTTACGTTTTCAACACTGCCGTATTTTGCGTAAAGATGCTTATGGAATGCCTTGACGCAATGCTCGCAGTGACAGTTTGCCTGCCAGGTTCCGTCTGCGTTCGGCCAATGGTAGATCTCATTATCTATCTGCCAGCCGATGATTCCCTCGTCGCCTGCGAACTCGCTTGCGAGCTTCTCAACGATCTTTGCGCTGTACTCA
>CAZVVM010000122.1:0-3751 GCA_964630635.1 uncultured Ruminococcus sp.
TTTTGCTTGATTTGTCACAAATAAAATCCACCATAGATTCAAAATGAGTCTATGGTGGATTTCTGCTATCCTATTCGGTTTTCATATTTCTCCGTTAAGGACATCCCGCTTACGCGGCGTTTATTTTTATCTTATTCCGTAATTTTCGATAATGTAATCCATATCCTTGTCGCCTCTGCCCGAAAGGTTGATAAGCACCGATCCGCGCTTCATTTCCTTTGCGAGCTTCATACCGTAAGCGACTGCGTGCGCACTCTCGATTGCGGGAATGATTCCCTCCATACGGGAAAGCTCAAAGAATGCGTCGATGGTCTCCTCGTCGTTGATAACGTCGTATTTTACGCGTCCGAGGTCACGAAGGAACGCGTGCTCGGGACCCGACGACGGATAGTCAAGACCGCTTGCGACCGAATAAACGGGCGCGGGATCACCGTTTTCGTCCTTGAGCATAACGCTGTTGAAGCCGTGCATGATACCCTCGGTACCGTATTTGAGAGAAGCGGCGTGATCGCCGAGCTTCTCGCCGCGTCCGAGCGGCTCGATGCCGTAAATATCAACGGGATCGTTTAAGAATCCCGAGAAGAAGCCCGCCGCGTTCGATCCGCCGCCGACACAGGCAACTATCGCATCAGGCAAGTGTCCCGTCATATCGACGAACTGTTCGCGCGCCTCCTCACCGACGACGCTCTGGAAATCGCGTACCATCATCGGGAAGGGATGCGGTCCGACGACCGAGCCGATGCAGTAGATGGCATCCTTGTATTCCTTTGAATACGCCGCGAACGCCGCGTCGACCGCTTCCTTCAAGGTCTGAAGACCGTGAGTTACCTCGACGACGTTTGCACCGAGTATCTTCATTCTTGCTACGTTGGGTGCCTGCTTTTTAATGTCAACGGAGCCCATATAAATATCACATTCAAGTCCGAAATACGCCGCCGCAGTCGCAAGCGCAACACCGTGCTGACCTGCTCCCGTCTCGGCGATGACCTTCTTCTTGCCCATATATTTTGCAAGCAGAACCTCACCCATACAGTGATTCAACTTGTGCGCTCCGGTATGATTCAGATCCTCCCGTTTGACGTAAAGCTGGACGTTTCCGAGCTTGCCCGAAAGACGTTCAAGGTGCGACACGGGCGTCGGTCTGCCCTGAAACTCGCGTCGGATACGGCGCAGCTCGGCTATAAAGCGTCTCGACTGCGCGATCGTCATATAAGCCTCGGTTATTTCGTCCATCGCCGCCTGAAGCTCGGGCTGAATGAACGAGCCGCCGTATTTGCCGAAATATCCGTTCTTATCGGGGAAATTCTTAAAATAAGTATTAAAATCAACGTTTTCGTATTTCATAATAAATTCTCCTTAAAAGTTATTGAAGTAAAGCTTTAAGAAAAATACCGCCATCGTCTTGCCAATATAAACATACGCTCTCCCTCTCCGTCGGAAAACAAAAATCGCCCCGACAGAAAACACAATTCCGTCAAGGACGAATAATACAAGCATTATCCGCGGTGCCACCGTGACTTGGCGCTGTACGCCCACTCAACATACCTATAAAGTATGCACGTATTTAACGGTTACGTTTCCGTCGGTCATTAGCCGCCCTCCGAAGTCCATTCACCGCAAGCGTCTCCGCCGCACTCTCACCGTCTGCGGCTCGCTTATGAAGCTTACATTGCGGATACTACTCTTCATCACAGGTTTACGCTCTTCATTATATCACCGTGCTAAAGCTTTGTCAAGTTATAGACGAATATTTTTTGCGCTACTTGGAAAAAATGTTTTAAACGAGGTGCGATATGGAATATAAAGAACTATTAACGACCCTGAAAAACAACCTGAATCTCGAAAAAAGCTTCGATATTCAGTGCAGAATAATCGTTTCGAACGGCAAGGAAACGGCGTTTTTTTCGACCGCGGGGCTGATCGACAACGAGCTTGCCGAGGAGCTTATCGAGCATATTGCGCGCGGGGGTGTGAACGCGGCATTCACTCTTCCCTGCCACGACATTACGGTCAGCCAAGATCCCGATGCCTTGACCGACGCCGTCCTCTCGGGCAGAGGCGTCATACTCTGCGACGGAGTCAAGGACGGCGTTATTGCCGATATCAAAAAGTTTCCTCTACGCGGAATTACCGAGCCCGAAAACGACCGTGTTCTGCGCGGACCGCGTGACGGATTTACCGAGTCTCTCGTTTTTAATACCGCAATGATCCGCCGTCGGCTTCGTGATCCGAATCTGATAATGGAACGCTTCACCGTCGGAAAGATATCAAAGACCGACGTTGCGCTTTGCTACGTTGACGGCTGTGCAGATGCAAAATTCGTTTCTGCGATGGCGGAAAAGCTTAAAAATCTCAACGTCAAAGCGATAAATATGACGCAGGAGAGTTTGGCGGAAGCACTCATACACCGCGGATGGTACAATCCGTTTCCGAAGGTGCGCTACACCGAGCGCCCCGATGCCGCCGCCGCGATGCTTGAGGAAGGAAGCGTGATAATAGTCTGCGACAACACGCCGCAGGCGATGATACTTCCGACCTCTATCTTCGATTATTTGCAGGAGACCGACGATTTTTATCTTCCGCCCCTTATCGGCACCTATCTGCGTCTTACCCGAATGGCGATCTTCCTGCTTTCTCTAATACTGACTCCCTTATGGTATTACTGCGTTAAAAACGTAGCGTCGCTCCCCGAATGGCTGCATTTTCTCGACATTGACAAAAAGGCGGCGGTGCCGCTTCTTATGCAGCTTCTGCTCGCGGAATTTATGATTGACGGACTGAAGCTCGCGTCGCTCAACACCCCGAATATGCTGAACAACTCCCTCTCCGTCGTCGGCGGACTCATTCTCGGCGACTACGCAGTCGAGGCAGGTTGGTTTTCGCCGCAAACGATCCTCTATATGGCAATAGTCGCCATCGCCTCCTTCACACAGCAGAGCTACGAGCTTGGATACGCGTTTAAGTTTATCCGAATGCTGCTACTGCTCGCGGTCGAGTTTTTCGGCGGCTGGGGACTCGTCGTCGGACTGATACTGACCGCACTCACCATCGCCCTTAACAAGACCGTTTCGGGCAGCAGATCCTATCTTTATCCCCTCATCCCATTCAACGGCGACGCGCTTCTCCGCACCTTCGTACGCAAGCGATTGACTTACGAAAAGCCGCAAAAGAAATGCGGCGCGTCAAATAGAGATGACTGCGGAAAGGCGTCAAAATGATGCTCCTTGATATTGCCGCCGCATTTGCGGTTGCAATTTTGTGCGGACTTGGGGGAGGCGGCGGGATATTCGTTCTTTATCTTACTGCGGTGAGCGGTATGAATCAGATAACGGCGCAGGGTGTGAATCTGCTGTTTTTTCTATCGTCGGCAGTCGGCGCCTATACGGTAAACCGCAAAAACAAGCTTATCGATTTAAAGACCTTTGCCGTGATTTCGCTCGGCGGTGTTCCGATGGCGATCCTCGGCACCCTCGCCGCGTCGCTTGTAGGGAACGCTGTTCTTTCGAAAATGTACGGCGGTCTGCTCGTGATTTCAGGGATGTATTATTTGTTTCAAAAACAGGATTGAAGGACAACCGTCCCGATGTTTCGCCGCGTTCTTTGTAGGGCGGGGGTTTACTCCCACCGTGCAAAAACGACGTTACATTCCTTTGAAACGGTGCGCCGAGGACGTCGCACCCTACAATTTAATGTTCAATATATCCTTTGTAGGGGAGGGGTTTCCCCTCCCGCACCAATACGAGGTGACTTT
>CAZVVM010000123.1:0-3719 GCA_964630635.1 uncultured Ruminococcus sp.
CCCGAGCCCGTCGTTCCGACGATTCCGACAATATCGCCCGGCTCAATCGTAAGATTTATGTTTTTCAGCGTTTTCTTCGTACGGTCAAAGGAGAAATTTACATTCTTAAACTCAATTCTTCCGCCAAGGTCAACGTCGGTATTTCCCTTTCCGAAATCGTGCTCCGGTTCTGCATCGAGAATATCCATTATTCTTTCAAGCGCTGCCATAGCACTCTGCATAGAGTCGGAGAGATTTGCAAAGAAGTTTACGGGACCGTAGAACATACTTGCGTATGAAATAAATGAAACAAGCAAACCAACCGATATTGAGCCGCCGTTGCCCGTTGCTATTCCATCAATAACGAGGTTACCGCCGAGCGCCCAGATAACAACGCTGCCGCAACTGATAAGACAGTTTACTATTGCAGGATATGCGTTAAGTATCTTGCCCGCCCTCGTGTCTATTGTACGCCACTCCTCAACGGTGTTTGAAAAGCGTTCGGTCGAGCGTTTTTCGTTAGTATATGACTTAATTACCCTTATGCCGGGGATGCTGTCGGTCAGCACGGATGTAACCGCCGAAGATCTGCGCCATATTCTCCTGTAAAACGGTGCGATCTTCTTTCTGAATATTCTTGCACCGATAACGACGAGCGGAACTGGAGTAAGAGAAAACAGTGTCAGCTTCCAATTTATACAAAGCATAACGATGACAATTCCGATAAGTGTAAAAAACTGCACCACGACTTCCTGCGTTATTCGAAGCATAAACGCCTGTATCGTCGCTGTATCTCCGCTTATACGGTTGATAACGGCACCTGTTGAAGTTTTGTCATAAAAGCGCATCGGGAGATATTGGGCTTTTTCGTATACCTCACAACGCAGACGGGCTATTATCTTATTTCCCGAGACTCGCAGCATATATCCTCTTACGCCCGCAAGCAGGTAATGGATTACGTGAATACAAATCAGCGATATTACGACAGTAGCAAGCATTTGACGGTTTTTGTCCGGTATTATGTCATCTACCAGTGTTTTCGTCAAAAGCGGCGGCACAAGCGCAAGCGCTGTGGTTATTATTGAGATAACAACGGATATTGACAGAATTACGATCTCGGGGCGCAGGTATTTCCAAAGCTTTTTGAACACCTTTCCCTTGTCCATACAGTGTATACAAGGCACGCCCGGAGCAGACAAGGTTCTGCCGCATTTAGGGCAGACAGAAAGCAGCTTGTCGTATACAGCCTGCATAACGGAAAGCGCTTCGTCAATGCTTTCACCGTCGCGGATGTCCGTGACGTACTTTGCCGCGGCGTCGCAAAGAGCCGTTACGGTAAACGTGAAGCGGAAGAGATCGTGAGTTTCTCCGTCTGCCGTCTTTACTCGCATCATTCCGTTTCCGTACATACGTTTACAGTATATACTGTCAATTTCGGAAAATGCGTAGCGTTTCGACTCTTCGTTTTTTCCGAAATCGTAGGTGAATATTTCGGAATCGGTGGCAAGAAGTACGCAGGTGCCATACTTTGCTTCCTTTGAAATCTCACCAACAACAGCAAAACGGATCGGCTTTTCTTCGCTTCCCAAGGAACGGATGGTTTGAATCTGAACTTCTGTAAGTTTCCTGTTTATAAGCAAGCTATCCATCGCTTTTGGCCGCCTATTTCGGCGCTCTCCTTTAATTAGTTCAAGCATTATACTACACATTTAAACCGATGTCAATGGATTTTTTATTTATTTTCCGACATATTTTTACGGCAAAAAAAGCGAGCTGTGAAAACACAGCCCGCTTTAAAAAATTATTCTTCTGTTTTCGCTTCTGCGATGATCTTTTGAGCGATATTGCCCGGAACCTCTTCGTAGCGAACGAACTTATAGGTGAAGCCGCCCTTGCCCTGCGACATAGCGCGGAGAACGATCGGGTAATCGGTCATTTCTGCCTGAGGTGCTTCTGCTTCGACGAGCGAATAGCCCTTCTTATTCGCGATATGGTCCATACCGAGGACGCGTCCGCGGCGCTTGTTAAGGTCACCTATAACGTCTCCGACGAGAGATTCGGGAACTGTGATCTTAAGAGTTCCGACAGGTTCGAGGAGCACGGGGTTAGCGTTTATAAGCTCCTTATACGCGAGGTTAGCCGCAAGCTTAAACGCCATTTCAGACGAGTCAACGTCGTGGTACGAGCCATCGTAAAGGTCAGCCGCAAGACCTACCATCGGGTAGCCCGAAAGAACGCCCTTCTGCATAGCTTCGGTAAGTCCCTTTTCAACCGCGGGGAAATAGTTCTTCGGAACTGCTCCGCCGACTACGCTTTCGGTGAAAGTAAGTCCTTCCTCTTCGCTCGGCGAGAAGGTTATACGAACGTGACCGTACTGACCGTGTCCGCCCGACTGCTTCTTATGCTTTCCTTCTGCCTGAATACGCTTCTTGATAGTTTCGCGGTATGCGAGCTTCGGCTTACTTAATTCAACGTCGACCTTGTTTCTGTCCTTGAGCTTGTTTACGATGATGTCAAGGTGGATATCGCCAAGACCCGAGATAAGGAGCTGCTTGGTTTCAGCGTTGTTCTCAAAGAAGATCGTCTTATCCTCTTCGCGAAGACGTGCGATACCCGTTGCGATCTTATCCTCATCACCCTTGCTCTTCGGAGCGATAGCCATCGTCATATACGCCTTCGGGAAGGTTGTAGGCATATAGGACTTCATATCCATATTGGTAAGCGTATCGTTCGTTGAGGTATCGTTAAGCTTCTGAATCATACCGATGTCACCGCAAGAAAGAGACTCGACTTCCGTCGTCTTCTTTCCTCTTACCTCATAGATGTGACCGAACTTTTCGACAGCACCTGTACGGAGATTCTTAAGCGACATAGTATTATCGAGGTTACCCGACATTACCTTGAAGAACGTCTGCTTACCGAAGGAATCGGCTACGGTCTTGAATACGAATACTGCCGGCTCCTTGCCTTCCTTGTCAATCGCAACGTCGTTACCCTCGTTATCGGTCTCGACCTTTTTAGCGGTATGGCGGGGGTAGGATTCGTTGATAGTATCAAGAAGGGTCGCAACGCCCCACATCTTTCCTGCAGAGCCACAGATAACGGGACATATCGAGCCGTTAATGATTCCCTGATGGATGGCTTCGACAGCTTCCTCACGAGTGATCTCCTCGCCCGCGAAATACTTCTCCATAAGCTCGTCGCTCGTTTCGGCAATAGCTTCAAGAAGCATATCTCTATAAGTGTCCACGTCACTCTTGAATTCATCCGGGATTACGCCTTCAGTGTAAGAGCCGTCTTTGCTGAATACGCGGGTCTTGAGATCGATAAGATTAAGAAAGCCCGTAACGGCACCGTTTTCAACCATCGGAATAAAGAGAGGACATATACGCTTGCCAAAGTGCTCGCGAAGCTGATCGAAGACCTTACGGAAACGGCACTCTGGATCGTCGAATTTATTTACGAATACGGATTTCGGAAGTCCTGCCTCGGTCGCATATTCCCATGCGAGCTCGGCACCGACCTCAACTCCTGCCTTACCGTCGACTACGATAAGGGCTGCGTCCGCTACTCTTACCGACTGCTTGACTTCGCCGACAAAATCGAGGTATCCGGGGGTATCGAGAATATTTATCTTAACGTCCTTCCAAATTACAGGGGCAACTGCCGACTGTATGGAAAATCCTCTCTTGATCTCTTCGGGATCAAAGTCACAGACAGTATTTCCGTCAGGGGTCTTT
>CAZVVM010000124.1:0-3684 GCA_964630635.1 uncultured Ruminococcus sp.
TTATATATTATTTTGGTGAGTTTGTCGACTCTACTTACAGTATAACATTCCAGAGTGTAATACGTTGCCAATGCCCTCTCCGCCCTTCGGGCACCTCTCCCAGAGGGCGAGGCAAAACGACGCTTGCAAAAATTAAACATTGCTATTTTCCCCTCGTTGTGATATACTGTTCTTACATTATACAAAAAGGAAAAACAAAATGTCAAAGAAGATAATCTCGATAATTCTTTCACTTATATGTATAACGGGGCTCGTTTCCTGCGCGGAGCCGAAAAAGAAAGACTCCGAGCTTCCGCCCGTAGTCACCGTGGGTCTGCCCGAAAACGAAAAGGTAACGACCAACTACGAAAGCGACGGCTTCGTCGTAAACCTTTACGAAAGCTACGCGGAAATAGCAGGATACAAGGGCAAGGACGCGGAAGTTACCGTTCCCGACGCATTTATGGGGCTTGACGTCAAGTCGGTTGCCGAATACGCATTTTTCGAAAATGAAACCTTGACCAAAATAACGCTTCCCGACTCGCTCATCGTTATCGGCAAGAGCGCATTTCAGGATTGCGCTTCCCTTACCGAGGTCGTTCTCGGAAGCCGTCTTGAGGTGGTCTCGCAGTCGGCGTTCCGCGATTCGGCGCTTGAAAAGATAAACCTGCCCGATTCCGTCGCGGCGATAGAACGCTACGCCTTCTACCGCACCCGAATAACCGAGCTTAAGCTCCCGTCAAACCTTTCAGACGTCAGTAAATACGCCTTCTACGGCTGCGACCGTTTGACGAGTGTCGAATTTTGTCCCCGCATCGAAAGAATAGGCGAATACGCGTTTGCTTCCTGCGCATCGCTCACCTCGGTCGTGATCCCCGATCGAACCGTGATGATAAGCGACTACTCTTTCTCGGGATGTACCTCTCTTACCAAGATATTCGTCCCGAAAACCACCGCAATCGGTGAAAACCCGTTCCACGGCTGTGACAAGCTGATAATATATTCGCCGTCGGGCTCAAAAGCGTCCGAAGCCGCAAAAAAATACGGCTATTCATTTAAGCAATGTTCTTCCGCTGACAAAATGCCGTAAATAACATATAATAAGGATATAGAAAATGACGACAAATAATAAGCCCGAGCTTTTGCTCCCTGCGGGCAATCCCGAAAAGCTCTCTGCCGCGCTCCGTTTCGGTGCTGACGCCGTATATTTTGCGGGCAAGGCGTTCGGTATGCGCTCGGCGGCAGACAATTTTACAATGGAAGAGATTTGCGAAGGCGCGTCGCTTGCACATAAGTACGGCGCAAAGGCGTATCTGACCGTAAACGTGATGCCTCACGGCTACGAGTACGGCGAGCTTCGCGCGTTTCTTTCCGCACTCTCCGACACGGGAATCGACGCTATTATTGCCGCAGATCTCGGTGTTATCGCGGCGGTAAAGGAGCTTCTTCCCGATATTGATATTCACGTTTCAACACAGGCGAGCATCGTTTCCGCCCCTGCCGCAGAGCAGTATTTGAAGCTTGGCTGTAAGCGCGTCGTTTTGGCGCGAGAGCTGACGTTGAACGAGATAAAGGCGATCCGACGCGACACGTCGAAAGAGCTTGAGCTTGAAGCGTTCATTCACGGCTCGATGTGCATCTCGTACAGCGGCAGATGTCTGCTTTCGAATCACTTCACGGGACGTGACGCAAACCGCGGTCAGTGCGCGCAGCCCTGCCGTTGGAATTACAATATGTACGAGATCGCAGAGGAAAAGCGCCTTGATATGCCGTTACCCATTGCGGAGACCGAGCGCGGAACCTTCATTATGTCGAGCAAGGATATGTGTATGATAGAGCATATTCCCGAGCTTATGGACAGCGGTGTCGACAGCTTCAAGATCGAGGGCAGAATGAAGAGCGCCTACTATACGGCAGTCTGCGCGAACACTTACAGAATGGCAATCGACAAGTACGTAAGTGACCCCGAAAATTATGAGTACGACCCCGCGTACCTGACCGAGCTTGAAAGCGTCAGCCACCGCGAGTACGATACGGGATATTATTTCGCCGACGCGATGTCTGATTCCAAAACGGTGACGACGGGCGGTTACGTGCGCGAAAAGGCGTACGTCGGTGTTGTTTCGGGTTACGATCCCATAAGCGGCCGCGCGACGGTCATTCAGCGAAACAAGGTCGTCTCAGGCGAGACAGTTGAGGTCATTTCTCCCGGAAAGATAAGCCGCGCGTTCGTCTGCGAAGAGATGAAGGACGAAAACGGCTGCGATATCGACTCCGCACCCCATCCGCTTATGAAATTTTCGCTCAAGGTGCCTTTCGAGGTCGGAATTGGGGATATAATAAGGAGATAATATAAGTGACATAGCAAAACTTTGCCACTTCATTTTACCTTCTCCAGTGGGAGAAGGTGGCCGAGTAAGGCGAAGCCGAAACGAGGTCGGATGAGGTGTATTGTGCCGCAAAAATCTAATTGTTTTCAATTAAGATGCTTTGCTTTTTGAACACCTCATCCGTCGCGGCTCTGCCGCGACACCTTCCCCCGCTGGGGAAGGCAAGACAGCGTTCAATCTACTTTCTCAAGCAGAAAACAGGTCGAACGTAAATGATGCACCATATTTTCATTTGAACAAAAACCATAGACCACAAAAAAAGAAGTCCAAAGATATTATTGAAAGGACTTCTTTTTTATTATGAAAATTGCAGTTATTTGCGGCGGGCTTTCGCCCGAGCGCGAGGTGTCGCTTGCGTCGGGAAAAATGGTTGCGGATGCTTTAAGGCAACGCGGTCACGAGGTCGCGCTTGTTGATCTGTGCGACGATATACCGCCCGATATGCCGTTCGGTGCCGTTTTCAAGCCGAAGCCGAGGCATGAGCTTTCGGGCAGAGAGATAGGTGACGGTGTAATCGAGCTGTGCCGACGCGCCGACGTCGTTTTTCCCGCGCTCCACGGCGGAGTCGGCGAGGACGGACGGCTTCGCGCCGCGCTCGATCTGTTCGGTATTAAGTGCGCGGGCGCCGATTTTCTGCCCTGCGCTGTTGCGATGGATAAGCAAATGGCAAAGATTCTGATCAAAAAAGCGGGCGTTGCCGTTCCGCGCGGGACAGCGCTGAATAAAGGTGACGCAATAGGCAAACGAGAGGTCAAATTTCCCTGCGTGATAAAGCCGAATTGCGGCGGCTCATCGGTCGGCGTTGCGTTTGCCGATAACGAAAGCGAGCTTGCAATTGCGCTCGAAACGGCGTTTGATGTGACCGACAAGGTCGTAATTGAGGAAAAGCTCATCGGACGCGAGCTGACCGTCGGGATAGTGAACGGTCGCGCTCTGCCCGCCGTTGAGATAAAGCCGAAGGTCGGCTTCTACGATTACAAAAACAAATATACACCCGGCGCGACCGAGGAAATTTGCCCCGCACCCCTGACCGACGCAGAAGCGTCGCGCCTATGCCGTTCAGCCATCGCCGCCGCGAGCGCGGTTGGAACAACGGCACTTTGCCGAGTCGATTTCATTCTATCAGGCGGAATCTTTTACTGTCATGAAATAAACGCCCAGCCCGGAAAGACCGAAACGAGCTTGCTTCCGCTTGCTGCAAAAACGGCGGGAATGGATTTTCCACAGCTTTGTGAGGAAATATTGAAAACGGCGTTTTAAACGAGTTTTATCAACAGAGACCATCAACCAAAACCATTGTTGGTCTCTTTGCCTT
>CAZVVM010000125.1:0-3679 GCA_964630635.1 uncultured Ruminococcus sp.
CGGCAATATCCATATATAGTTCATTCTGAGTTTGCCCGAAATGTGGGCTGTTACGATGTGTCCGTTAGGGAGCTGAACCTTGAAGTGTGCGTTAGGCAGTGACTCAAGAACGACACCCTCGAACTCTACTACATCATCCTTAGGCAGAAGAATCCCTCCTCTTCAATTTACGATACTGTCATAGATATTTCCTTTTTCCTTTAAGAGCTTACGGAGCACCCCGTCGGTCATTGCCGATGGGTCAGTTTCGTGACCTTCGAGGATCGGAAATATATGCTTAATGTTTTTTCGTTTCGGTCGGGCGATTCTATGCTCGCGTCCGTCGCTTACGCAGGCGTATGCCCCGTTCACTTCGGTTACGAGATAAATTCTTCCCGTGTCATGTCCCTTTAAGGATATGACATAACTGCCGCGTCTTATCACAGCGTTTCGTCCACTCTCGTCAGATATACGAGCCCTTCATCGGTGAGTGCCACCGAATGCTCGTAATGTGCGGTAAGTGAGCCGTCTGCCGTAACGACGGTCCAGCCGTCACGAAGCTCCTTAACTTCGTAGGAGCCGGCGCTGACCATAGGTTCTATGGCAAGCGTCATTCCCTTTACGAGGCGCGGACCCCGTCCGGGTCTTCCGTAGTTCGGTACCTCGGGATCCTCGTGAAGCTCTCTGCCCACACCGTGGCCGACGTACTTTCGGATAACTCCGTAACCGCGGTCCTCACAGTAAGTCTGGATAGCGTGACCGATATCACCGATCCTGTTTCCTTCTTTAAACTGTTCAGCTCCTCGGTAGAAGCTTTCCCTCGTCGTTTCAATAAGCTTCCGAGCACTCTCGGACACCTTTCCTACCGGAAACGTGTTTGCGCTGTCACCGGTGAAACCACCGATGTTAGCACCGACGTCGATCTTCACGATGTCCCCTTCCCGAAGAATTACGTCGGGAGAAGGGATACCGTGTATGACCTGATCATTTATCGAGATGCAAGCGCTTCCGGGAAATCCGCCGTATCCTAAAAACGTCGGCTTTGCCCCGCACTTCTCGATGTAGTTGCGGATTATATCGTCAAGGTGTTTGGTGCTTACGCCCTCTTTTATAGCTTCGCCGACTAAAAGCAAAGCTTCACCCGTGATACGCCCCGCGATCTTCATCTTCTCGATCTGAAGTGAGTTTTTAAGCTGTATCATAAATATTAGGAGATACCGCCGTCGATCGTCTCGAAGGTGAGACGGGTCGTATCAGCGACTTCTACCTGACCGACAACGAGCTTGAGCTTACCAGTCTTTTCGTAGTAAGCTTTGAGCGGCTCGGTCTGCTCGTGATAGGTCTCAAGGCGGGAAAGTACCACCTCGGGAGCGTCGTCACGGCGGATCGAAAGCTCGCTTCCGCAGCTGTCGCAGGTCTTGCCGTCCTTGCTCGGCTTGAACTCGGTATGATAGGATGCACCGCAGTTCGCGCAGACGCGTCTTCCACTCATACGGGTGACGATCGTCTCATCGGGAACTTCAATGCTGATTACCATATCAATGGTAACACCCATCGCATCAAGCGCTTCCGCCTGGGGAACGGTTCTGGGGAACCCGTCAAGAATGAAACCGTTATTACAGTCATCCTTTGCGAGCCGTTCTTTAATGATTCCGATCACGACCTCATCGGGAACGAGCGCACCGCTTTCGGTATACGCCTTTGCGGCGAGTCCCATTTCGGTTCCGGTCTTGATCGCTTCTCTTATGATTGCGCCCGTAGAGATCGCGGGAATATTGTAACGCTCACTGACTTTTTCTGCCTGTGTGCCTTTTCCTGCGCCGGGAGCACCGAGAAAAATTATTTTCATACGCTTTCCTCCAAATCTATCACTCAAGGAAGCCCTTGTAGTGACGCATAGCGAGCTGCGACTCAAGCTCACGGACAGTTTCGAGTGCAACGCCGATTACGATGAGAAGCGACGTTCCGCCGAACTGAAGAAGTCCGAGGTACTGAGGAGCGAGCAAGCTTGCAAGCATAGGCAAGCCGGCTATGATAATGAGGAAGAGGGCGCCTATCAAGGTAACTCTGTTAAGAATTTTCTTGATATAATCGGCAGTAGGACGTCCGGGACGGATGCCGGGGACGAAACCGCCGTTCTTCTTAAGGTTATTCGATACTTCAACGGTATTGAAGCTTATCGAGATGTAGAAATAAGAGAACGCTACGATCAGCACGAGCTGAAGCACTACGTAAACCCAGGAGTCAGGCGAGAAAACGTCGATGAACTTATCCCAGAAACCGCCCTCCTTGGGCTGTGCAAATGCACCTATCGTTGCGGGAAGCGAAACGATGGACGAAGCGAAGATGACCGGCATAACGCCTGCCATATTCAGCTTGAGCGGCAGATTGCTGCTCTGTCCGCCGTACATCTTACGACCGACAACGCGCTTTGCGTACTGAACGGGGATTCTTCTTTCACTGTTCGTAATGAACACGATAAGAACGAGAACCGCGAGCATGATGATAACCGAAAGAATTGCAAAGAAGATATTTTTGAAACCGCCTCTGTTTATCTGTGCAATAAGGGTAGATGCAGCCTGCGCACCGCCCGAGAGGATGTTCACAAAGAGTATCATAGATACTCCGTTACCGATACCGCGCTCGTTGACCTTATCAGCAAGCCACATTACAAGCGAAGCGCCTGCGCAGTAGCAAGCAACCATTACGAGCATTCTGAACGTCTCGCTTTTAGCATCGAGGAGCATTCCGCCCGAATTTTTGAGAAGGTTGTAATAGCCGTACGCCGTAACGAGCGAGAGAGCTATCGAGAGGTAGCGGGTATAGTTGTTTATCTTCTGTCTGCCCTCTTCGCCTTCCTTGGAAAGGCGCTCGAGAGCGGGGATAGCTATTGTTAATAGCTGAATGACGATCTGTGCCGTGATGTACGGCGAGACCGAAAGAGCAAAGAGATTTGCCTGTGCAAAGCCGGTACCCGAAAGCATCGACAGATAGTCGAAGATACCGCCCATGTTCGTAAGAGCGTTTGCGGAAGATTCGACTATAAGTGGATTAACGTAGGGAACCGGAATGCAGGAACCAAGACGGTAAAGAAGAAGTATCACGAGTGTGAACAGCATCTTTTTCTTGAGTTCCGGCGTTTTCCAAGCGTTTACTACTGTTTTGAACACTTAAACCACCTCGCACTTTCCGCCTGCTGCTTCGATCTTTTCCTTCGCAGCCGCGGTGAATGCGGCGGCGCGAACGGTAAGCTTCTTTTCTACGTTGCCGTTTCCGAGAATCTTAAGACCGTCATCTGCCTTGCGTGCAAGGCCAGCGTCGAGAAGGATCTGGTGATCGATCACCGCACCGTCCTCGAAGCAGTTAAGCGCCGAAATATTGACTGTGGTGTATTCCTTTGCAAATTTGTTTTTGAAACCTCTTTTAGGGAGCTTTCTGTAAAGCGGGATCTGTCCGCCTTCGAAGCCGGGGCGTACGCCGCCGCCGGAGCGGGCATTCTGACCCTTATGTCCCTTGCCGGCAGTCTTGCCGTTTCCGGAGCCGGGGCCTCTGCCCTTACGCCATGCGTCTTTTACAGATCCTTCAGCCGGTGTAAGTTCATGGAGCTTCATTGGAGTTCCTCCTTATTAGTATAGAATCAGCCCTGCTTCTCAACCTTAACAAGGTGAGAAATTACCTTGACCTTACCGGCGAGAACTGC
>CAZVVM010000126.1:0-3657 GCA_964630635.1 uncultured Ruminococcus sp.
GTGCCGCTATCGTTTTTGTAGTGTACTGCTTCCGCATAGGATACTGCCGCAAAGCTGCCGTCAGAGAGCAGGTAATGCTTCTCAAATTCGCCGCGTCTCGACGTTTCTTCGGCAGAAACGAATACGTTGCCGTCCGTTTCGGTTATTTGGACAGTAGTATCGGTTGCTTCTTCAATACCGATCGCGTATATTGAAAGCGGGGCAGCGATCATTGAGAGAGCTAATAACAGCGTGAATAGCTTGGTTAATGTTGAGCGCTTTGTTGTGCTACTGTTTTTCATAGTAATTTCTCCGTTAATGTATTTTGCTTTGAAAAACACAAAAGCTCACAATACATCTCGGACTGCCGATGCTTGTGAACTCACGGAGAAATTATTAAAAATGAATTAACGAGGAGTAAAGCAAGGGCGGACCGAGACGATGTTCTGTTCATCTATCATCGTGATCTCACCTCTTTCTTTTGATTCACCCATATTATACCACTTGTTTTGTTGTTTGTCAACAAATATTCGACGATTTAATAAAAAAGTTTATTGATAGTTGCACATATGTGGCGCTAACAAAGCTATATGTTTTCGATGAAAAATGTATATTATTTGTAAATAAACCCGCGCCCCTTTTCAAGTTGCGCCGAATATGGTAAAATAAGGATATAAAAGTATTCGGGAGGAAGAAATGAAAAAGAAACTGATTGTAATTTTAATGTGCATATTTACCGTCTTTTCGTTTTCCTGCTCGAACGTCGGCTGGAAAGGGCTTTACGACGAGGACTTGAGCGTCTACCTGACCCTTGCCGACTACACGGAATTCACCTACGAAAAGCCGAACACTTCCGTAAGCGACGAGGAGATAAACGCGCGTATAAATATACTGCTCGAAGCCGCAACGACTTGGGCGGAGGCCGATAAAAAGCTTGCGTCGGGAATGGCTGTCGCATTTGACCGCTTCTGCTTTGTAAACGGACAGGCGAAGCCCGAGCTTTCATTTGAGGGCGGCGTTTATTCCCTCGACGGAACGGAGTACGAAAACGAAGCAGTCAACCTTCTTCTCCCCAAGCTGATCGGAATGAAAAAGGGCGACACCGCGACGCTTGAAATAACCCTATCCGATAATACGAAAGCAACTTATAACGTAACGGTTCTCGCAGTTTACGAAAGGAAAACCATGACGCTTACCGACGCGGTCGCGTCGAAGCTCCTTTCGGGCTGTAATACGGTAGCGGAGCTGAAAGCCGAGATCGGCCGCCGTCTGACGAACGAAAAGGAAAACGAAGCCGAAAAGCAGCTCATCTCCGATCTGCGCAATGAGCTTGTAGGCAAATCTACGCTCCTGAAAACGCCGTACAGCTTGTACCGCGATTATTACGAGGACAGAATGTATCTGTACGAAAAGCTCGCAAAGGCGGCGTCAATGTCACTTGAGGAATACCTCGAAAAGTGTACCGATATGACCTACGAGGAGCTCGAAAAAACCGTTGGCGAAGCGGCGTCTGCCGACGTAAAGGAAACGCTGGTTCTCTATTCGGTCGTCAAAAAAGAAAATATTTCCTCAACGAAGGAGGAAATAGCCGAGTTCGCAGAGAAAATGGCGAAGGAATCCGAAGGCATCTTCGAAAGCGGGGAGGAGTATCTTTCCTACTACGGGGAGAACGCCGTAAAGGACGAATATCTCTGGTCGAAGGTAATGGAGATCGTGCTTTCGTCGGCAAAGAATACCGAGTAAATCCTACATTATATTATAAGGGAATTTTTATGAGCAAGAATAAGGCGCTGACCGTTGTCGGAAAGATACTGAAGATCGTTGCGATAACAGCCGTCTGTATCGGCGTACTCATGGGCGGCGCGTTCGCTTTGACGAACGGCATCGTCGTCGTAACGGGCAACAGCAGAATAGTAACGCCCGAGAGGGCGGCGAAGCTTGAAAACGTCGACTGTATTCTCGTTCTCGGCTGTCGGGTTTATTCAAACGAGCCGAGCGTGATGCTCCGCGATAGAGTTATGCAGGGAGTTGAGCTATATAAGCTCGGCGCGTCGGACGCGATGTTTATGACGGGTGACAGCCGCGACCGTTATTACGACGAAACGGGAACGATGTTGCGTCTGGCGGTTGAAAACGGCGTGCCGACGGAGGATATCGTTACCGACCGTTACGGCTTAAGCACGTACGACAGCATCTACCGCGCCGCAAAGGTCTACGGTTATAAGAGAATAATCATAGTTACGCAAAAATATCATCTCTACCGCGCGCTCTATATCGCAAAGCAGTTCGGCATCGAGGCATACGGCGTCGCATCGGACGCGCGCGAATACAACGGACAGCTTTACCGCGACGTACGCGAGATCGCGGCGAGAAGCAAGGACTTCCTTTACTGTATATTGAAGCCCGATCCCGAGTACGGATTGGAAAAATAAATGAAAACGTTGAAAAAGAAACTAACAAAGACCTGCGCATTGCACTACGTTAAGCTTGTAATGCGCTCAATACTTTTTGTTGCCGTTCTTGTGGCGGACATATTGAACAGAACGGAAGTGCTTACGCACCGCGGGATCCTTCCGGCGATAATCTGGATATTCTTCGTCGTCGAGATGTTTTTGCGGTTTTTCCCGTCGACGCTCGAAAGTATGGGCTGTCAAAAGCAGTTCAAAAGAAATTTTGAGCCGATTGAGGGCGTAACGACTCCAAAAAATCAGTCGTGGAAAAGGATCGCGCTCGTCATAGCCGTTTGGCTTCTTCTCAACGGCGTGATCGGCGCGCTTTACCTCACGGGAATACTCGACAGAGGTATCCTGATACTGATAGCTATCGGTTACTCGGTGTGCGATATAATCTGCATCCTTTTCTTCTGTCCGTTCCAAACGTGGTTTATGAAAAATCGGTGTTGTGCGACCTGCCGTATCTATAACTGGGATTTTGCTATGATGTTTACGCCGCTCGTTTTCATTCCGAGCTGGTATACGTACAGCTTGCTCGGTTGTGCACTCGCACTTCTGGCACGGTGGGAGATAACCTACCGCCAGCATCCCGAACGCTTTTCGACCGAAACGAATAAATGCCTCGACTGCTCGCAGTGTAAGGAAAAGCTCTGCAGCCACAAAAAACAGCTCCAACGCTTTCTTAAAAAGTATAAAACGAGATTTTTCCCGCCAAAGGAATAAAGAAAACCGCTTGACGTAAGTTGCATTTACCAAAGTAACGGACACATCATAACGACATTCTTTGAACATAGAAATAATGTTTTGTACCGCCTCGGAATGTCTATTCGCCAACATTCCGCTAACGTTTTCCGCAAGAAAGAATTTCGGGCGGATCGGTTGTCTCCGGCGGTACGGACGTTTCTTCGGGAGGATTGGTGACTTCGGTAGTCGTTGTGGTTTCCTGAGGCGAGGTTTCGGGTTCCTTTGACGTAGGCGGAGGTTCTGTCATTTCGGGTGTCTTGGTGGTCTCGGCAGGAGAATCAGTCTTCTCGGGAGCTTCTGTCTGAGACGGCTTTGTCTCGGTAGCCTTTGACGTTTCGGGTTCGTCGGTGGTCACGGGAGGCTTCGTCTTACTCGGTTCGGAAGTTGATGTTGACCCTGCGGGTTCTTTGGTTTCCGTCGCCTGTGGCGATCGATTTAAAAGACTTGATCAGAGCAAGAGCGGAAATGCCTCTCGAAGAAA
>CAZVVM010000127.1:0-3646 GCA_964630635.1 uncultured Ruminococcus sp.
CCTCATCCGGCGGCTTCGCCGCCACCTTCCCCTGAGGGGAAGGCAAGACAACGTTGCGAAGCTTCGCTCGAGATTCCGCCTTCGGCGCCCTTCGGACGTTCGGGGTAGAAACGCAAGCGTTTCTACGGCGTCGCCGTCACCCCGAGTGGAGCGAAGCGGAATCGAACGGGTCAGGCGACGCTACGCTCAGGATGACGCGGGCGAACGAAAAGGGATTCCAAAGGGGAAAACGTTTGAAAATTTGCTTCGCAAATTTTCATCGGTTTGCCCCTTGGCGCACTTTCTTTTGGAACTTTTCTTTGTGCGAGCAAAGAAAAGTGGTAAAACTTGCACAAGCAAGAGAGGTTAAGAAAACATTCACTTGACTACGTCTTCCCCGTATGCTAAAATATACTCATAGCCCGACAAAAGGAGTGCCGTATGGACTACTTGCAGAAATTAAAGCACCACTACCGCCCGAAAAAGGGCTGGGTCAACGACCCGAACGGACTCGTTTATTTTAACGGATACTATCACGTTTTTTATCAGCACGCGCCCGAATATGAAAAGCCCTGGCAGCAGCCGATGCACTGGGGACACGCGCGAACGAAGGACTTTATAACCTACGAGGAGCTTCCCGTCGCGCTTTATCCCGACAAGGAGTACGATAGAGACGGCTGTTGGTCGGGAACCGCGATAGTTAGAGACGGCGTTCTATACCTCTTCTACGCGGCAATAAAAAGGGGCGAGCCCGAGACAGAATCGACGATGTGCGTCGCGTATTCTACCGACGGCGTTAATTTCACAAAGTACGAAAACAACCCCGTAATAAAGCACTATCCGTCAGACGGCGGTCCCGCATTCCGCGATCCTGCCATCGCGTATATCGGAGGAAAATATTACTGCGTAATGGCGTCGGGAAACCCCGAAACGGAGACGGGACGCCTGCTCCTGTATAGGAGCGGCGACCTTTATAATTGGGATTATCTCGGCATCATGGCAGAGTGGCAGAACTGCCGTTACTGCGAATGTCCGTCGTTTATGGAAGCCGAAAACGGCTTATATCTGCTTTCGGCATCGGTCTGTCCGCTTGAAAGCCGTCACTATTTCAAGGTGATGTACGGCACGTTCGAGGACGGAAAATTCGAGGTCAAATATTCGTCCGAGGTTGATAAGGGACCCGACCAGTACGCAGGTCAGATCTTCCGAGACCATAAGAGCAGAAATGTTCTCATTTCGTGGGCGCCCGGATGGGCATACCAAGGATACGCAGAGAAGACCGTCGGCTGTATGTCGGTGCCGAGAGAGGTCAAGCTCGAAAATGGCAGGATCACCGCATATCCCGTCGAGGAAATAAGACACCTGCTGACCGACACCGACCCGTCGGTTAAAATGACCGAAAACGGCTTTATCATCGAAAGAACGGGGCGCGATCCCGTCGTCTACGAGGGCGATATCAACGATATTAAAATTCTCCGCGACGGATACCTTGTCGAGGTCTACGTAAACGACGGAGAGGAAGTATATACTGCATTACTGTGAGGTAAATTATGGTCAACATCAAAAACGAGATCCTATCCTGCGATATTAACGAAAACGGCGCGGAGATCAAGAGCTTGAAAAAGGGCGAGACCGAATACATCTGGTGCTCCGATCCCAAATTCTGGGAAAAGAGTGCGCCCGTGCTCTTCCCTTGCATCGGCTCGAGCAAGGACGACAAATACACCCTGAACGGCAAGACCTATCCTATGAAGAAGCACGGATTCCTCATAGGCAGCGAATTTACCGTTGAAGAAAAGACCGATTCCTCCGTCACCCTCCTCTACACCCATAACGATAACACGCTCGCCGTTTATCCTTATCAGTTCGAGTTCCGCGCGGTCTTTACGCTTCTTGAAAGCTCGCTCAAGGTGGAGTACAGAGTAAGTAATCTGACAGACGACACAATGTACTTCTCCGTCGGCGCGCACGAGGCGTATGCTACCCCCGGCGGAGTTGAGGAGTACGACATCATCTTCCCGAACAAGGAGAACCTTGATGCGATCCTTCTTGACGGTCCTCTCGTAATAGACGACACGATGACGCTCGCGAAGAATACCGAGTATCTTTCGATATACGAAAAGTATTTCGAAATCGACACGCTTATCTTCAGAAAGCTCAAGTCCAAGGAAGTCACGCTCAGAAACCGCAAGACAGAAAGAAGCGTCAAGGTCGAATATCCCGACTGCGATTATCTCGCATTCTGGCACGAGCCGGGATCCGAGTTCCTCTGCATCGAGCCGTGGACTTCTCTCACGGCGAACGCTAACGGCGACTACGATATAACGAAAAAAGAGGGTATAATCTCCCTCGAAGCACGCAGTGAATATAATAACACGCATATTATAACGGTATAATACAAAAATCAGGTGATCAAGGTCACCTGATTTTTTGATTCGCCACATTAACCGTAGGGGAGGGGCTTGCTCCCGCCGAACAAAAAACGATTTTTATTTATTCCCCTTCGCCCTATTGTGCGTCTTGCAAAGCATCTGACAATTCTTTATATCCGTCGCACCGCCGCGGCTCCACGCCGTCACGTGGTCGGCGTCCATTTCCGTTATTTTCCAGATGCGGTTTTTATTGTTATCGCCGCCCACAGCACAAAGCGGACAGTTTGAAACGTTCTTTTCCTTTGCGGCGTTCGTCTGCTTCGTGTAAACCGTCTTTTTGGTCGGCTCGTCGAATATGCGAACGTTCAACAGCTTGTTATCCGTGCAGCCGCTGAGAATATACTCATAAACGCCCTTTTTGTCCTTAACGTAAAAGTCAGAATACAGTTCACGCAGTTTTCGTGACACCTCGTCGGGCGCGTAGGCATTATGGTGGTAACGCTCGTAAAGCTCGCCCCAAGGCAAACCCTTCATTTCACTCTCAACGTCAATAAATACGCTTGACACCCAGTCAATAACGCTCGTAAAATATGACTTGAGTTCAGTAATATTATCGTCGTAACGGTGACGGCTCATATAATCGTCAACGTTTCCCTTGCTCACCCATTCAAGCGCAGTACGGAGATAATCCTGACGGATGACGTTTCCCGAAACGTATGCGCTCCACTTCTGAACGTTGGCATTTTGGCTGTTTGAAAACTCCTCTTTCGCCTTTGTTACAAACGGACCCGAATGAATAGCGTTTGATAACTCCTGCTCGTTCAACGGCACGCCTGCGATATTTATGGTCTTAAACCATTCCTTGATCTCGCTTTCAGTTCCATCGCAGATATAGATAGTCAGTTTTGTGTGCAATATCTTATCCTGAAGGTCGGTGGCAAGACCTGAAAAATATCTCGGTATACCGTTTCCGTCCCTGATCGCAAACTTGCCCGTAACGTAACGCCCGAAGCTCGTTATGCGCTGCTGTCCGTCAAGCACCTCGTATTTATCCTCGGCAACCTTTGTGAAGTAGATCAAGCCCAAGGGGTAACCCTTCAAAATCGAATCAATAACCGCAACGTCGCGTTTACCGTCGGCATATATGTAATTGCGCTGATACTCGGGCTGTATCGTCAGCTTGCCTGAAAGCCCGAAAAGCCCCTTGCCCTCGTACTCGTTGTAAACGAAGCCCTTGCAAATGTCGGATACCGTTATATCGGTTCTCAGGGTCGTAATCATTTTCGTGCCCTCTT
>CAZVVM010000128.1:0-3610 GCA_964630635.1 uncultured Ruminococcus sp.
ACCGTTTATCATTTTTAGGGGATTTTTTGACTGCACTTTTCTTGACAATTCCATTCAACACGGGAGAGGGAAACCCCTCCCCTACCATAAACGTGTCGAAGCATCGGGCGTTTTCTTGCCTTCCCCTTGGGGGTGGTGTATAAGAGATAAACCTCGGACGGATGAGGCGTCGGGCGATCATTGTCGCCCTTACTACGGTAGCGCGAATTTCGAGTGATAAATTAGCAAATTGAACAAAAAATCAAGCAAAAAATCGGCGCGGAAATGTGCAAAAAAGACTTGACAAATTTTGCGGGGGGGGGTACAATTATCATGTATAAGTATATTATTATTTAGAAGGAGAATTTTATGAAAAAACGCGTATTATCATTTTTAATGGCGTGTTTGATGGTCGTATCGACGTTCATAATCTCGCGTCCGATCGTAAAGATCAATGCTGCTGACAGCGCAAGCGACGGCGTATCGTTTACGGCGACAGAGTTCTATACCGCAACGAACGCTGTGTCGTCTAACGTGCAGACCGTTGAAGCGACGATCTATCTTCCGTCAACCTATACCTCGCGTGCAGGCGCGGTGGTCAGTAACTATACGAGCAATGTCACATCCGGCTTTGCTCTTGAGATCTATACGAACGGAAACCCGAGACTTTACTGGCAGCAGAGTAACGCTTATGATGCCGTTAGTCTCATTTTTACCGGCGTCAACGTAGCGACCGGTGAATGGGTACATATTACCGCTACGCGTGATCTTGAGAATAGAACCGCGAGCATTTATATCGACGGCGTTCTTGCTCAGACGATGACCTGGAGCAATGCTTACGTTGACAACGCTTCCGCCGCATCCTTCTGCGTAGGCGGCGACTACAGAGGCAGTAACAGCCAGTATTTCAAGGGCAAGATAAAGAACGTTGCCGCTTATTCCGACGTTCGTTCGGCAACCGAGATAGCTGCCGATTATGAAGGCGTTGACTACACCGACACAGGTCTTCTTTTCGCTTATGACCTTACCGCAAGCGGAAACGAAAAGTATAAGGACCTTTCTGCCAACCGCAATCATCTTATCTATACAAACGGCAGCGTGACCGAGACCTACGCCGAAGCGGGTCTTACCTTTACCGCTGCGGATAATTACGATTCTACCGCGACCGTTGGCACTCCCCGTACTATCGAGGCGACTATCGCTCTTGACGCTACGGCAGACACCTCCCGCCTCGGAACGATCGTCGGCAACTACAGCGCATCATATAATAGTTGCTTCGGTCTTGAGATTAGAAACAACTATACGCTTTCTCTCTGGTGGCAGCGTTCGAGCGGAAATTCAAACAGAATTGACTTTGCGGATTTCTGCGATGAATTGTTGGCAAGCCGCGGCAAGAAGATACACCTTGCGGTAACCTTTGATGAAAACGTAGCCAAGCTGTATGCCGACGGTGTTCTCGTTCAGACCGTATCGGGTACTGACTTTAATTCAAAGACGATAAATTCGGGTGATCTCGATACTCCTCCCGCATATGTCAGGATAGGTGGAGACTTCAGAACGAGTAATAGCAATTACCTCAAACAGGCAAAGGTTTACTCGGTTGCTCTTTATTCCGACGCGCGTACTGCTACCGAGATTGCAGCAGATTTTAAAGCAGTTGAAACTTCCGATTCAAATCTTCTTTGCTCCTATGACTTTGAAATAACCGGTAACGACCGTCTTAAGGACTATTCGAAGAACGGTAATCATCTTGTTTATACCAACGGCACGACGACAGAGGAATATGCGGGTGCCAGAGGTATGGCGTTCGTTCAGAATACCCTTCATACATCAAAAGCTCCCCTTTCCGACGTTCCGCTTACGATTGAAGCACTCGTTTATTGCCCAACCTCGGTTGCTTCTCAGAGAATCGGTGTGATTTACGGTAACTATAAAACATCGGGCGTTTCTTGCGTAAGCTTTGAGGTTCTTGCGGGCGGCGTGCCGAGATTCTATTGGCAGAACGGTACCACGAGCGGAAACTGCTCGTTTACCGACGTAAATATTGCTGACGGAACATGGAAGCACGTTACTGTTGTTCGAGATCCTTCTGCCGGCAAAGCGTACTGCTATATCGACGGATCTCTTGCCGGAACAGCTACAATCACCGCAAGCACTATTGAAACGTCCTACGAGAACCCCATTTGTATCGGCGGAGACCTTCGTCTCTCTGACCAAAACGATAATAGCTGTAGATTCCTCGGAAGAATCAGTAGCATAACGGCTTATTCTGACGTTCGTACTGCTGACGAGATCGCCGCTGACGTTAATACAACTGCTCCCGATTATACGGACTTCGCTCTTATCGCTCATTACGATCTCAATTCTACTACCGTAACCGAAAACCGCCTGACTATTGCAGACCTTTCGGGCAACGGCAACGACGTTTACAGCCCTTGGATTAATGAGCAGACGGTTGATGAATATTCCTACACCTTCGCAGTTGTAGGCGATACTCAGAAGGTCGTTCAAGCCGACATGAATAACGGCACTCAGAACCTCGCCGGAATTTATGATTATATCGTAAATAATATTGATAAGCAGAATATCAAGCTCGTCCTCGGTCTCGGTGACATTACTGAGACGGATGTTGATGACGAATGGGTTTACGCAAAGACTCATATTTCCAAGCTGAACGGCAAGGTTCCGCATATCCTTAATCGCGGTAACCACGATTCCGTAAACCAGCTCGACGCTTACTTCAAAAACACTGCTTACTCCGAGCAGATCGAAGGAACTTACGACGGAAGTCTCGTGAATTCTTACTTCACTCTTACTATAGGCGAGATCAAGTATCTCGTTATGGCACTCGATTACGGTCCTTCCGACGACGTTCTTGACTGGGCTGCCGGTATTGTTGACGCTCATTCCGAGCACAATGTAATTATTACTACTCACGCTTATATGTTCCGTGACGGAACGACTCTTGATGAAGGCGACGTATGTCCCCCCACCGCTTACAACATCGGCTATAATAACGGCGACGACATTTGGGAAAAGTTCGTTCAGAATCACGAAAATATCGTTCTCGTTCTTTCGGGTCACGATCCGTGGGACAAGATCGTTATGCGCGAGGATGACGGTGTGAACGGCAATAAGGTCGTTCAGATGCTTATCGACCCTCAGGGCATTGACTATATAGGTCCTGTCGGTATGGTTGCGCTCTTCCATTTCTCCGAGGACGGAAAGACCGTTCAGGTAGAGTATTACTCGACCGTTGAGGAGAAATATTATCATCCAGATAACCAGTTCACCTTTACGCTTAACGTGATCGAGGAATGCGACCACGTTGGCAAGTGGGAGGACGGCGTATGTTCAAACTGCGGAGAAGTATGTCCCGGACATACTGGCGGCGAAGCAACTTGCGTAAGCGGCGCGCTTTGCGAGATCTGCGGTAAGGAATACACCGAAAAGAGCCCCGAAAACCACGTTGACGTAAAGGGAACGCATACTTCCCTCGGCAACGGCAAGCACAGCTATAACCGTACCTGCTGTGATGAAGATGACGTCGCAACCGAAAACTGCGTATACGGCGAAGATAACGTCTGTGACGAGTGCGGATACGACCGCACTACCGCGATAAGCAACGCGC
>CAZVVM010000129.1:0-3565 GCA_964630635.1 uncultured Ruminococcus sp.
TATTATACCAGATCTTAGGGTGTTTGTCGACTCTACTTACAGTATAACATTCCAGTGCAGAAGAGGCAAAACCTCGGCAAAGCCACGCCGGAGAGGGTAAATTGCCCTCTCACCCGACTTCGTCGGGAGCTCCCCCAAAGGGGGAGCCATAGGATACATCGTTTTGAGCGGGAGGAGCAAGCCCCTCCCCTACGAAGGTATAGGGGACGTTGTCTTGCCTTCCCCAGCGGGGAAGGTGTCGGCGAAGCCGACGGATGAGGAGAAACCAAAAGTATAGTAGCTAATTATACTTTGATAAGCTTTTTACGTTCAATTCACCTCATCCGACCTCGTTAGGCGTTGCCTAACTCGGCCACCTTCCCCTTAGGGGAAGGCAAGATGATGTTCTTTCTTATCTGAACATCGAAAGGAACCAACCTGCCGCAACTGCCGAGCCGATAACGCCTGCGACGTTCGGGCCCATCGCGTGCATAAGCAGGAAGTTCGAAGGATCCTCCTTCTGACCCACCATCTGCGAAACTCTTGCCGCCATCGGAACAGCCGAAACGCCTGCCGAGCCGATGAGGGGGTTGATCTTTCCGCCCGTGAGCTTGCACATTATCTTTCCGACGAGAAGTCCGCCGAAGGTTGAGAGACAGAATGCGCAAAGACCTAAAGCGATGATGCAGAGGGTTTCTGCTTTAAGGAAGCTTTCGGCGTTGGCGGTCGCACCGACCGAAACTCCGAGGAATATCGTTATAATGTTGATAAGCTCGTTCTGCGCGGTCTTTGAAAGACGGTCAACGACGCCCGTTACGTTAAAGAGGTTTCCGAGCATAAGGAAACCGACGAGCGGCGCGGCGTCGGGAAGAATAAGACAAACGACAGCCGTAACTATTACGGGGAAAAGGATAAGCTCGGTCTTTGAAACCTTGCGGAGCGAGGTCATCTTGATCTGACGCTCCTTTTTGGTCGTCATAAGCTTCATTATCGGCGGCTGGATTATAGGGATGAGCGCCATATAGGAGTACGCCGCGATAGCGATCGCACCGAGAAGCGTCGGAGCAAGCTCCTTTGTGACGAGAATTGCGGTCGGTCCGTCGGCGCCGCCGATTATGCCGATGGCGGCAGCGGCGTTTTCATTGAAGCCGAGGAACAGCGCGCCTGCGAATGCGGCAAATACACCGAACTGCGCCGCCGCACCGAGCATAAGCGATTTTGGGTTCGCGATAAGGGGAGAGAAGTCGGTCATAGCGCCTATTCCCATAAAGATAAGCGACGGATAAACGCCGAGCTTTACACCCATATAGAGAATATCGAGCAGACCGCCCTTGCGGAGTATCATTCCGTAGTCGATGTCTTTTGCTAAAAACCATTCGGTGTGAATAAGGTTTGCACCCGGCAGGTTTGCAAGAAGCATACCGAATGCGATGGGAAGGAGGAGCATCGGCTCAAACTTACGCCATATCGCAAGGTAGAGAAGCACTCCGATAATGACGTACATTATCAGGTACTTGATGAGCAGGGTCGTATCGGCGCTCGCAATAGCGATACCGGTCGATTCCCAGAACGTTTTTAATGCTTCGATCATAGCTTTTTATCCTTATGCGATAGTAGCAATTACCGCGCCTGTCGCAACGGTCTGGCCGCTCGATACGACGACCGAGGTAACCGTGCCGTCGCAGGGAGCAAAGATCTCGTTTTCCATCTTCATAGCTTCGAGCAGGCAGATAAGGTCGCCCTTCTTGACTTGCTGACCGTTGGAGACCGCAACCTTGAGGATAGTACCCTGCATAGGAGCGTTGACGGGAGTGCCGTTTCCTGCCGCGGGAGCCGCGGGCTTGGGTGCAGGAGCTGCCTTGGGTGCGGGAGCCGCTGCGGGTGCAACGGGAGCGGGTGCGGCATAGGTCGTTGCGCCTGCGCCGATCTCTTCTACTTCTACCTCGTAAACTACGCCGTTTACGGTTACGTTATAAAGCTTTGACATTTTATTATCTTCCTTTCGATTAGTGCTTTTTTCTGAATGAAACGACTCTGAAGCCGCCTGCGGGTTTGCCCGTGTATGCCGAGATCGCGGCAACTATTGCGGCGACGACTGCGGTGTCGTCCTGTGCGGACGGAGCGACGGGCGCGGGCTCGGGAACGGACGGTTGAACGGGCTGTTCGGGCTTTTTCTCGGCTTCGGGCTTCGGACTTTTATCAAAGAACTTGCCGAAGATTGTGAGGAGAAACCAGATAAGACCGAGGACTGCGAAAACGAGAGCGAATCCCGCCACGCAGGTCGTGAGGATTGATTCGAGCTTTTCGGATAAGGTAAGGTCAGAGGCAACCTCTTTCGAAAAGTTTAAAAACGACATATAAAACATATCAGCCACCGTTATGCGAGGAACTCAAGCGCCGACGCCATTCTCTGCTTGAGCTCGCTGCCCGATACGATATCGTCGATATCGCCCGAGCGGGCGTTGGTCAGAGCCGACGCGGGACCGGAGATCCATTCTTCCTTGAGCGAAGCGCGGGCCGCGTTCGGGTCAGACGCTTCTTTAAGCTCGGAGTCGTAGAGAAACTCGACTGCGGTGTCGGGATCGAGCACCGAGATAACGGCGCTGTCAAGGGCAAACACGAAGGACGCACCGAGGGACTTTGAGCCCATAAGGGTGTATGCCGATCCGTAAGCGTTGCCGATGATGGCGGTTACCGAAACTTCGCTGTTCGTGTATGCGAATGCGAGGTCGGAAAGTGCGGTAAGATAATTCTTGCAGCCGCCCTTGAAGCCGACCGTATTAACGAGAGTGATTACAGGAATCTCGAAGTCGGAGCAGAGATTTACGAAGCGAGCTGCCTTTTTAGCGGAAGCACAGGTGAGCGCACCGTCGTTTTCGGTCGGCTGGTTAGCAACGACACCGACAACTCTGCCGTTAAAGGTGATAAGAGCGGTAATAAGCTCCTTCGCCGCACTTTCGGAAAGATACATAGGTGCGCGGTCGTCGGAAAGGGCAGAGATAAGGTCCTTTACGTCGCCGTCAACGTATGCATTTACGTCAAGGGGCTCGTTTATGCTTTCGCAGTCGTCACCGAGAACGGTTCCCTCCTCACAGTTTGATGGGAGAAGCGAAATGAGCTTCGTAAGAGCGATAACAAGCTCGTTTTCGGGGATCACGATATCGGGATTTCCGATCGGATCGCCGTTCGGGACAAGGTATCTTTCGCCCTTGTCAGTCGCGACGGTTATATCAAACATCTCGGAAAGAACAGCCGACGCGCCGCCGCAAGCGCCGTTTATTACTGCGATCTGGGGTATAAGCGCCTTTGCCTCGCTGATTTTAGCCATAACAGCGCCGTAAGCGGAAAGGCAGTCAATACCCTCGCTTACCTTTGCGCCTGCTCCCGAAAACACGCCGATGACGGGCGCGCCCGCTTTGAGAGCGGAATCGTAAAGGGCGCAGATCTTTTTGCCGTGAGATGCCGTGAACGCCGCTTTGTCGTTCGTCTTGTCCTGAACGAACGCATAAACGGGACGGCCGCAAACTGATCCGCAACCGGTAATTACTCCTTCAAAATTGCCCTCACCCTGCTTTACGTAGGTGCC
>CAZVVM010000130.1:0-3541 GCA_964630635.1 uncultured Ruminococcus sp.
TTTCTTTTGAGAAGTATTATTGGCTGTGCCGAACACACGAAGATATTAAAACGAATGAAAAAGGTGCTTGAAGAGGATACCGTTTATCCTTATCTTAAGGAAAACGCGCGCAAGCGTCTTAATGTCGCGCGCGGAGTTGCGAGAAACACGGGTATGCTCGAAAAGGAGATCGTTCATCTCGGCGGATATACCTGGTGTCTTTTCCCGTGGCTCGGTACGCGCTCGTTCCGCACGCTCCGTAAGTTTATAGCGAAAAACGGTGCTTCATTCGGGCTTTCGGGGCTTGAATTTGAGGGCTGCTTCTATATGATGTTCAAACTCGAAAAGGGCGACGGCGAGTCGTTTATGAAGTATATCAAGCGCGTAGCAAAAAACGGTATCGACAAGTCGTCACTCGTTTCCCCGAACGAATGTCCCGTGTTTGAAAAGTACGACGACCGTATTCCGTCGGAGCTTCTTCGCAAGGCGTACGTCGCCGACCGACTCCGCACCGATGAAATTATGGAGATGTTTGAGGGATAATGCCTCGCCCTTTGGGAGAGGTGTCGGCGGAGCCGACGGAGAGGGTAAATAAGTTATACTGCAACACCCTCTCACCGCTTCGCGGAGCTCCCCCGGAGGGGGAGCCAACGAACGTTCTAATTCTATCAAAGGACACATTATGAACTGCAATCTTTGCCCGCGTGCTTGCGGTGCGGAAAGGGATAATGGAATAATCGGCTTTTGCGGTGTCGGAAAAGCGGCGGTCGTCAGCCGAATAGCACCCCATCTTTGGGAAGAACCCTGCATCTGCACGGGCAACGGTTCGGGAACCGTCTTTTTCTCGGGGTGCAATCTCCGTTGCTCGTTCTGCCAGAACGGCAAGATAAGCGGCGGCAAGCTCGGGCGCGAAATGACCGATTCGGAGCTGGCTGACACCTATATTTCCTTGCAGAATACGGGCGTTTGCAACATAAATTTCGTGACGCCGACACCTTGGGTGCCGAACATAAAAAGGTCGCTTGATCTTGCCTGGGAAATGGGGCTTTATCTGCCGACCGTTTACAACTGCGGCGGATATGAGAGCGTCGAGGCGCTTCGCTCGCTGAACGGATATATCGGCGTTTATCTGCCCGATTTCAAGTATATGGACGCGGAGCTCGGCAGGTGCTATTCGGGTGTCAGCGACTATCCCGAAGCGGCAAAAAAGGCGCTTGGCGAAATGGTGAACCAGCGAGGAGAGGCGGTCTATAATTCCGACGGAACGATGGTAAAGGGCGTGATAGTCCGTCACCTCGTTTTGCCGAATCATACCGACGACAGTATGAGGGTGCTTGAATATCTGCACCGCGAATACGGTGACGGCATCGTGATAAGTATTATGAGCCAATACACGCCGCAGCCAAACGCGCCCGACGAGCTTTCGCGCAAGCTGACGGCAGAGGAATATAATTCCGTCGTTGAATATGCAAAAGAGCTCGGCATTAAAAACGCCTATATCCAGGACGGAGAAAGCGCGTCCGAGAGCTTTATACCCGAGTTTAGGTAAAATATTTTACGTTTATGATGTTATTGTTTTGCGGAAATATAAAGACGTTAATTTGTAGGGGGCGGCAACCTCGGGAACCCCAAAAACTCGCATTCGCTCGTTTCGGGGAACCCCTCACCTCGACGGTCCGCCGCTCCCGCGTTCACTCTATTTGGCATTTTACAAATTTTTGAGGCGTTGTTTGTAGGGTGCGACGTCCTCGACGCACCGCACGGGTGTAATGTATTTTCTTTTGCAAAATTTTATAAGTTTTCTTGACGCAACTCTATATTGCGAAAATTTTGTGCGTTGTAACGGGGCGTCGAGGACGTCGCCCCCTACAATGATGTGGCGAATAATATAATAAAAGAGCAGACATTCTTCGTCTGCTCTTTTATTTTTATATTTTCTCGCCTTCGACGTATACTTCCTTTATTGAAAGGTCGTCGGAAATCCGCAGAAAATCTGCCTTATATCCGTTTTCAATCTTACCGATGTTCGTAAGACCGAGAAGCCGCGCGGGGTTTTCGGTCGCGCAGGCGACTGCTTCGGGGAGATCCGCACCCGTGAAGGTCATATAGTTACGGACGCCCTGCCAAAGCTCAAGGGTGCTTCCGGCAATCGTTCCGTCGGAGAGGCGTGCGGTGCCATCCTTTAAGAATATTTCAAGTCCAGCCGAGAAGAAGCTCCTTTCGGGTCCTTCGTAGCCCGCGGCGACTATTGAGTCGGTTATCAGGATAACGCGGCCCTTTGATTTCGCCGTTCTTATCAGCTTTACCGTTTCGGGCGCGAGGTGGTAGCCGTCGCAGATGACCTCAGTATACGCATCGGTCGTCAGCGCCGCGACGACTGCTCCGCCGTCTCTGTGGTGTATGGGCGGCATCGCGTTAAAGAGATGCGTAAAGGATTTTACGCCCTTTTTGACGAGCGCAAGCGCTTCACCGTAGGTCGCGGTCGTATGAGCAAGCGATGCCGTATAGCCGTGCGAGAGGATCGCGTCGAGGAATTTTCCGTCCTTATCAAGCTCAAAGCCGGAAGAAAAATGAAGGTGCATATTCTTTGCCGCATCTGCAAATTCTTCAACCTCGCTCGGGTCGAGCGGAGCGAGATATTCGGGCGCGTGCGCGCCCTTTTTTGCGGGGTTCATATATCTGCCCTCGATATGCAGGGCGGGGAATCCGTTTTCCGACGCTTCCTTTACGCGAAGGAGCATCTTGCCGTATTCGTCCGACGCGAGGGTCGGTACAACCGTGGTGACGCCCTTTTTCGCGTAGAGCTTTTTGAGTTCACACAGCTCCTCGGGCGTGGTTTCGTCGAAATCGTAGCCGCATCTGCCGTGAGTATGTATGTCAATCAGCCCCGGAATTACGGTGTCGCCCCCGAGGTCAACTGCCCCCTCGCCCTCGATATATTCGGTAAATACACCGTTTTCGATTGCAAAACTGCCGTCCTGTATCTTGCCGTTTTTGAGGAGCTTTGCATTTATATACGCTGTTCTCATATTACGCCTTTTCTGTCGGCAAGCCGACGAAATTTATTTTTGTTCCTCTGCAAGGCAATTATAGCACAACTCCCCGCGTTTTTCCATATTATAACGAAATTTAAGCGAAATTTCATTTTGCTCGGCTTATAACGTCGGTAACGCGTGAATGCCGAGGGCATAGAATGGTATCAAAGGGCGGCAAAACCGACCTTTTGAATGAAACAGAAAGGACAATAATACCATGGGATGCCTCTGCAACATTTTTGACGACTGCAACGTTTGGATCGTAATCCTTATTCTCCTTATCCTCTATTGGTACTGCAACGGCGGTAACAACTGCGGCTGCGGCTGCAACTAAATAAGATCCGCGCGTTTCCATACGGAAACGCGCGGTGGTTTTTTACATAACTATATGGTCGCCCTTACAAACAACGTGGCGAAGCATCGGGGCGTTGTCTTGCCTTCCCCTCAGGGGAAGGTGTCGCGGCGAAGTCGCTGGAATTGTCAAGAAAAGTGCAGTCAAAAAACTCACTAAATATTTTAAGGGATAA
>CAZVVM010000131.1:0-3520 GCA_964630635.1 uncultured Ruminococcus sp.
ACGGCTTCGCCGCCACCTTCCCCTCAGGGGAAGGCAAGACAACGCGGCAGGAAATCCGCAACAAATAGTACGGTTTTCATCTTTGACAAACTTTCAAGCAAAAAAATCCACCCATTCGGGTGGATTTTTTATTATCAGTAATTCTCTTTTCTGACTTCGAAGTAGCTCTGCGGGTGTGCGCAGACGGGGCAGACCTGCGGTGCCTTTTTGCCGATGACGAGGTGTCCGCAGTTACGGCATTCCCACATCGTTTCCTCTGCCTTTTCGAACACCTTCTGCATTTCGACGTTGTTGAGAAGTGCGAGGTATCTTTCCTCGTGCGACTTTTCGATAAGAGCGACTGCTCTGAATTTTGCCGCAAGTGCGGTAAAGCCCTCTTCTTCAGCTACCTCTGCAAAGCCCGCGTACATATCCGTCCACTCGTAGTTTTCGCCCTCTGCCGCGCTCTTGAGGTTAGCGGCGGTATCACCAAGAAGTCCGAGCTCCTTGAACCACATCTTTGCGTGTTCCTTTTCGTTATCTGCGGTCTTCTGGAAGATCTCTGCGATCTGCTCGTAGCCCGCCTTCTTTGCTACGCTTGCAAAGTAGGTGTACTTATTTCTTGCCTGGCTTTCGCCTGCGAATGCGGCAAGAAGATTTGCTTCCGTTCTCGTTCCTTTGAGTTCCTTTGCCATTTTCATATACCTCTCTTTATGAAAAGATTTTAGTTTTTTCTTTAATCTCGCATCGGCATTCCATTATCGAGCCGTCGAGGATTATTTCGCCGATGCTGTCGGCTTCTATACAGCCCGACGCGGGGTTTTTGACCGATACGATATTGCCGATCACGTCCGCCTTTACGTCGGAATATTCAAAGCTCAAATCGGTCTCTTCCATCGCGCAGTTTATGAGTGTCAGGTTCTTGCAGTAGCAAAGCGGCTGTGTGCCGATTATTTTACAGTCGATCAGCGTAAGTCCTTCGGAGAACCAGGCGAGATACTCGCCCTTTACGGTACTGTTTTTGACCGTCACGTTCTTTGCGTGCCAAAAAGCGTCCTTCGTATCGAGGTACGAGTCCTCTATTGCTACGTTTTCACAGTATTGGAAGGAATATTTACCCTTCATTTTGAGGTTTTTCGCCTCTATATTTTTGCTTTGGAACAATAGATACTGCGACGTTATCTCGGTATTCTCGAATTTAACTCCGTCGCAGATCCAGCCGAATTCGTCCGAGACGATGCTTGAATTATCTATTAAAGTATTTTTGCACTCACGCAGGCATTTTATTCCGCCTATCCGTGAGTTTTTTATAATTCCGTTATCGGAATACCATATCGGCGCGCGGACGGTCTCTGTCATTTCGCAGTCAGTCATCTCATATCCCTTTGCGTGCCAAAGCGGATAACGAAGCTCGAATTTACAGCCGTCAAGAGTTACGTCCCGACATTCCTTTAATGCCGATTCCCCGTCCTCTTCGCCTGCAAAAGTACAGCTTCGGACAAGCGCCGACGTTAGATTGTATAGGGCGCGCTCTTCCGGAAAAACGCTGTTTTCAATTAACGTATTAGCCATTATCATCATTATTCCAAAGAGGGACGTCGCTAAACGCCCCTCTACCGAAACATTATATTGTCCTTACTGTATTTTGTATTTCGTGCACCACAGTTCATACTGTCTGGCTACGGGATCGGGAACCTTGGGCTCTTCGGGAGCGGGTTCCGTAGTTTCGTCACCTGCAGTAGTTTCGTCACCGGCGGTAGTTTCGTCACCTGCGGTAGTTTCGTTGGTGAGAGTAGGTACACCGCTGTTGTCAGCAAAGTTGATGAACGCATCCGTCTTCTTGAACGCGGTATTGAGCTGTGCCGCGTACTTTTCAAAGGTCTGCGCAGAGCCGGGCTTATACGACATAAGCTTATTGAGAACACTGTCGCTTTCCGCCTTGAAGCCGTCGTAATCAAGCTCGCTTACGTCGGAATTGAAGAGCAGATAAGGAGCAACTACGGTATCGCGGAGCTGCTGCTTCGCGAGCTTCCAATTATCGGCGCAAAGTGCCTTCGTATCTGCATCCATCGAGGAATTTTCCTTGAGAAGGAAGAGGTTACCCGTATCTTGAGGGTTCATATTATAGTCTGTGCTTATAATATCGTAAATTCCCGTATAGTCGTCGACGCGGTAATGCACGTTTTCGACTCCGTACTGGAAGATATTTCTGTATTCAACGTTCGTCTGAAGAAGGTTGATTATTTCAAGCGCTCTCGTCGGCTCGCTTGCATATTTGCTGACGCAGAATATCGTGCCTATATCGTTCATAACGGGCTTTGCGTAAGTAACTACGAGATAGTCCTCGCTATACTGCTCGGGAAGTGCCGCGTTGCCCTTAATGAATGCGGCGGCTACCTTCTTATCGGTCGGAAGCGCGTAAGCGTCGCCCTCTACTATATATCCCTTGCTCTCGAAGAGGTTAAGGTACTTTGCGTATTCAAGGTACTTCTCGTTTTCAAGAAGCGAGGTCGGGGTCTTTTTCGTGAACGCGGTATCGGTATCCTCGATAACGGTACCGAACATAGTTCCGCCGAAGTTATCAAGATCAAGCGTCGGCGCGTTATAAAGAGTTACGTAGCTTCCGAAATCCTTTGCCGCGTCCTTGAGCAGATTGTTAAGCTCGGGAAGCGTATCGAGGTTCTTTTCGGCATAACCGTACTTATTCGCCACGTCCTTGTTTACGAGAAGATAGGTGTAATCACCGTAAACGGTATTGTTCGGGACACCGTAAGGATACTTATTTCCGAGAACGCCGAGCGTTGCCATATTGGTAAGCGCGAGGTATCTGTCGGAAATATACTTTCTCATAAGAGCGCTCTTATCGGAAAGACTGAGCGAAGTGGTATATCCGTCACCGTTGTACTTCTCGAACATCTCGGATCCGCGGACCATAAAAATATCGACCTGCGTACCGTTTTCGGCGGGGAATACTGTCTCTTCTTCATCCTTTTCTTTGTCAGAGGTGCTTGAAGAAGCATCGTTTTTGTTTTTGTCTTTGCCTTTGTCTTTTTCCGCCTGTGCCGCCGCGAACGCCTCGTCGAGCTTTGCGTAATACTCATCCTCGGTAAAAAGCTTAAGGATAACGCGGGTCGTAAGGTTTCCTTCGGAATAGACGTTAAGCCGGTCCTGAACCGCCTTTATCGCTTCGTCGGTAGTACCCTCGCCCTTAATTCCGTAAAGAGTAACGGTTACCGGCTTGGTACCCGTGGTCGTTTCCTTCTTTTCGCTCGAGCAGGACGTGAGAACGGGCATAATCAGACAAATTACCGCTACCGCTAAAGCCAACAGTCTTTTTTTCATTATCGGGTTCCTCCTGAAATGCGGCATTTTTTTTGCCGTATGTATACAGATTATATTTTACAACAAATAAGTAAATATGTCAAGTCGATTTTGTCGACAGGACACAATTAATCAAGATAATCGCGCAGGCGCTTGGAACGGCTCGGATGACGGAGCTTGCGGAGTGCCTTTGCCTCGAGCTGTCTGATTCGCTCTCTTG
>CAZVVM010000132.1:0-3464 GCA_964630635.1 uncultured Ruminococcus sp.
GCGTCTTGCTTCGGAAGCCCAGGTCTCTTCAACGTCAAGAGCGCCGAACTTGCCGAATCCGTCAGCAGAGAAGAGAACCTTATCGGTACTGTCATAGGTAACGATGACCTCGGGCCAATGTACCATCGGCGCTGTAACGAAGGTGAGAACGTGTTTACCGAGGGAAAGCGTGTCGCCTTCACCGACAACGATTCTTCTGTCTGCAAAATCTGTTCCGAAAAAGTTTTGCATCATAGCAAATGCCTTCGATGAGGAAACGATGGTCGCGTCGGGATATGATTTCGCAAAATTAAAGATGTTGGCAGAATGGTCCGGCTCCATATGCTGAATTACGAGGTAATCGGGCTTTCTTTCGCCAAGGGTATTCTGAAGATTGTCGAGCCACTCGTGCGTGAACGATGCGTCGACTGTGTCCATAACTGCAATCTTTTCGTCCATTATTACGTACGAGTTATAAGAAATTCCGTTAGGAACTACGTACTGACCTTCAAAAAGGTCGATCTTGTGGTCGTTTACTCCAATGTACTTGATGTCTTTTGTGATGTTCATTGTTTTATTCTCCTATTAAAAGCATTTTCCGCTTTTGCAGTCTTCTGTATTTCCGCAACGATAACAAAGCTCGTTTGCGCATTGACCTTTATTCAGCATATCGGTAATGTTGTTTACCGTCGTGCTTGCAATATTTTCAAGTGCTTCCTCTGTCAGAAACGCCTGATGAGAGGTTACTATTACGTTCGGCATTGAGATCAGCCGCGCGAGCGTATCGTCTTCCATAATGTGTCCCGAGTTGTCCTCAAAGAACAGGTCTGATTCTTCCTCATATACGTCAAGGCAGGCGGCACCGATTTTTCTCGATTTAATGCCGTTAAGGAGCGCCTCTGCATCGACGAGAGCTCCTCGCGACGTATTGAGAATTATCACGCCCTTTTTGCATTTCTCAATGGCATTTTCATCGATTAAATGATAGGTCTCGTCGGTCAACGGACAGTGCAGGGAAATAATGTCACTGTTTGCGAGGATCTCATCGATCGAAACGTATTTTACGCCGTTTCCGTTTTCAATTGAACGGTCGGGAAATTTGTCGTATGCAAGAACCTTCATTCCAAAGCCGCGGCAAATGTTGACGAACACCTTGCCTATCTTACCCGTTCCTATTATACCGACGGTTTTTCCGTAAAGGTCGATGCCCGTAAGACCGTTTAGACTGAAATTGAATTCTTTTGAGCGGTTATACGCCTTGTGTATTCTTCTTATTGAAGTGAGTAAAAGAGCCATTGTATGCTCCGCAACTGCGTACGGCGAATACGCAGGGACACGCACAACGTGTATTTTTCCGAACGCATATTTCATATCGACGTTATTGAATCCGGCGCAGCGAAGTGCAATGACCTTAACGCCCATCTCGGTAAGCTTGTCAATCACGAAAGCGTTTGCGGTATCGTTTACGAAAATGCAGACGCCGTCAAATCCGTTTGCCAGATATACGGTATCTTCGTTCAGCTTCGTTTCAAAATATTTGAAGTCTATACCGCTGTTTTCTGAATATTTATCAAACGAGATTCTGTCGTACGGTTTAGTATCGAAAAAAGCTATTTTCATATTATGTCCTTGTGATGTTTTATAATATTGTTTCGCATATAGCGAAAATTAATATCAATTATTTAATTTGCAAGAAAATTATGTATTTTTGCCCAGACATTCTCGTCCTGTTCGGTCATCTTGTCCCAGTCGAAGGAATTTCTGAATTCTTCCTTTTCCGACGGCGACATATCAACGGCTTTTGCTGCGACAGCAGAGTATTCGGCAAGATACTTAACGGCTTCGCGTGTATAATTGGGATTATGCCCCTTTTCGCTTTCGAGAATAAACGTTATATTATTCTTATCTTTAAGTGCATTATACAGCGCGTCGTAATGTTGCTCTTTGTTCACAAGATGATCGTTATCTGAATATATGAGAAGTGCTTTGACGGAAGAATTCATCAAGGTTTCAACCGCATCATAAGTAATAAAGGACGGATTAGACGTTCCTTCAAGCTTGATTATGTCGTTGATGTAGAAGCGTAAAAAGCCCTTAAAATTCTGTTCCGTCATTCTCTTAACGGACGTGAAGCCGCTCAATACGACGATCTTCTTTATGTCGGGATGAAGCGCTGAAATATTGAGCGTAGAGTAACCGCCCCAGCTATGACCGATTACCGTAATATCATCGGTGTTCACGTTTGGGTCTGCTTTCAAGGCGTTTAGTGCGTCGTTCAGATCGCAAAGCGACTGCGATAAGCCGCCCGTGTCCTCTCCGTCGGATTCCATACAACCCGTATGGTCGTAAGCAAATACGAGATAACCGAAAGAGCAGAGCTTCTCGATCTCCTTCATATACGAGCGGTGACCGCCGCCGAATCCGTGGTCAAATACGATCAGTTTGGTATTATCATATCCCTCGTAGCTGTAAAAGTATCCGACGAGCCGATTATTTTTGGATGATGTAAACTCATATCTTTTCGCATTCAGCCCGGGGAAGTCCTTGTGTGAGAAATAATATGCGATTCCGATATCGTCGCAACGCACGAAAAGCTGCGCCTTGTATACCTCTTCTATTTCTTTATGAAAAATCATATAATCACCGCCTTCAAGAGATTATAACATAAAAAGGAAAAATTGTAAAGAAAAAAAGCGGCCGAAGCCGCTATTTTTTATGGCAGTTTTACGCTGCCGTCGAGAGTCATAACGAAACCGTTAATATCCGCCGAACAGATATCTCCGCCTATCACCTTTCCGTGATAAACGATTATGTTTGCATATACGGTACCGTTATAGTTGTCAAAGTTAGTTATCTTATACGTATAGCGCGTTACGTCCTTGCCCTTGTACTTTCCGAGATCAAGCCCCTGTTGCTTCTGGAGCTCGTTATATCCGACGAAGATCTTGTCAAATTTCGTCGGCAGTGTTACGTTTACTGTTTCGGCAGGATTACTTTCTGACTCCCACCCGAATTGCTTGAGAAAGTTTATCCTGTCCTCATTGCTTTTAACGTTGTTGAAATTATAAGACGAAACGGGCGAATACATAAGAGACGCCGCTGTCGGTTCTGTTACGGGTATCATTGTAAGAAGAACGACAAGCGCAATTACCGACGCGCAAATGACCACGCCTATCTTCAAGGTTGATGCTTTTATGGAAAATACGAACATAGCTTCCTCCGAATTATCACAGTTAGTAAATTATATTCGAAAAAATTGAAATTATTCGAAATTTTTTTGAAAATAACTATTGACAAGAGGGAAGTTATGTGATATAATACCAAACGTTGCGGGTAATCGGGCAGCGACATGAAATGCTGGTGTGGCTCAATGGCAGAGCAGCTGATTTGTAATCAGCAGGTTGTTGGTTCGACTCCGATCACCAGCTCCAATATGGGAGCGTTCCCGAGCGGCCAAAGGGGGCAGACTGTAAATCTGTTGTCAG
>CAZVVM010000133.1:0-3202 GCA_964630635.1 uncultured Ruminococcus sp.
CATATCGTCATCGGGGAATCCGAGACCGCAATCGACCATAATGATGTCGTTTTCGCACTCGATGACTGCGAGGTTCTTTCCTATCTCGTTAAGTCCTCCGAGCATCATTACCTTGACGCGCGCATTATTCTTTTTCTTTTTTGCCATTAAGTAATTTTGTCCGCCGAAAAAAAGCGGACCTCTCCTTCCGTTTAATTAGTATTATTAAGCTGCTGACCCGCCCCGAAAGGAACACTCGCCGTCATACCGTCCTACGGCTTGTGCCTGTACCCTTGCGAAGCTATGTCAAAATCGAACAATTATACTTGAGTTTATTATACACGGCAGATGTTAATATTATGTGTATAAATTCGTGAACAAATTTTGAACGGTGTGCGGGTATAAATTATCCTCTTTTTGGAATAATACTGTAAAACACCTTGAAAGGCGGTAAATGAAATGAAAAAGAAAGATAAAAAAGAGAACGATTTTCCCAAAACCTACGACGCGATAAACTCCTATCAGAGCGTCGCCGACCCTCTCGGAAGCTATACGGGACTTACAAAGGACCTTCACGTTATGCCGAGAAAGACGGTCGACGGCAAGATTTTTATGAAGATCGACGAGAAGCCCGTTCAGGACGCTGACGACCTTTAAGACAGAAGGCAGAGTAATATTCCGATCGCGGCGCCCGAAATAAAGGAAAGAAGAAAGCCAACTATCCCTTTTATCACCCTTCCCTTCGGCTTTGGCATCTTTCCGCTTTCGGTGAGGACTGTGCCGACTATCCGCGACGCTTCCTTCAAAAGGTCGCGCTCGGCACAGTCGGACGCACTGTTTTTAACTATAAAATGCGCCTCCTCGAAATATTTACTTCCCGTATTTTTGACTACTATCATATTTTTGTTTATTCCCTTTATCATATTTTCCTCCGTTACTGTTTGATACGATTATCGCAAAATCAGACGCGGGGTATTCAAAATTTTATAATTCAGGGTAATTTATGAAAGCAATAATTATGGCGGGCGGTGAAGGCAGACGTCTTCGCCCGATAACAGACTGTATTCCAAAGCCGCTTCTTCCGATAGGCGGCGTTCCGACAATCGTTCGTATTCTTTCGCTTCTCCGTAGCCACGGAATAGAAGAAGCGGCGATCACGGTCGGGTATCTCGGCGACAAGATAATAAGCGCGCTCGGCGCGTCGTGTCAAGGCGTTGAACTGACCTACCTCAACGAGGAAGCTCCGCTCGGCACGGCGGGCGGTGTAAAGCAGGCAGAAAGCTTCGTCGGGGACGATGATTTCATCGTTATCAGCGGTGACGCGCTTTCGGAATGTAATATCAGCGCGGCTATATCGCGCCGCGAGGAAAAGGACGCTCCCGTTCTTATGATACTCACGCACTGCGCCGAGCCGGGGGAATACGGCGTCGTTCTGACAGACGGCGACGGTTACGTAAGCGGCTTTTGCGAAAAGCCGTCCCTCTCCTCGACCTATTCCGATCTTATAAATACCGGAATTTACGTTATGTCAAAGAGGATATTTGACTTTATTCCCGACGGAAAATGCGACTTTTCGAACGACGTTTTCCCGAAGCTTTTGGGTGCAGGGGAGAAGATCGCCACTTATACCGACCGAAGCTATTGGTGCGATATAGGTGATTTTTCATCTTACAAAGAGGCAAATCTCCGTTACGGTAACGGCAAAAACTCCGTCGGCGGAAACTGTATTTTACCGCCCGAGGGGATCGTCGGATCGGTCATTCTTGACAACGTCAAGGTCGGGCGCAGAAGCAAGGTGGAAAGCTCCGTTATCTGCTCCGACGTCGTGATCGGTGACGGGTGTAATATTCTGCGTGACTGCGTTATCGGTCACGGCTGTGTTATCGGCGACAACTGCGTTATAAGCGAAGGGACCGTGCTTCCGTCGGGAAGCGAGATACCCGACGGATCGTTCATTCGTCAGGGCACCCCCGTTTCGCCCGACAAAATACGCGAAATGCTCGATAACGGCGCGCTTCGTACCGACGTCAGAGCCGCCTCTCCGTCATTCTGCGTAAGATTAGGTCTTGCCCTTGCTACCGCTTCGGGCGGCGGGCGGATAGGAATAATGACCGACGGCTCGCAAAACTCGGAACGTATATTGTCTGCGCTTTTGCGCGGGATAGGCGAGGTTTGTAATGAAGCCGTCATTCTCGGACAGGGATTTGAAGCGGCGGCGTCTTACGCGGGGGCAGAGCTGGGGCTTGTTCTTTCGCTCTTTGTCCGAAGCGACGATAGACATGCGTCTGTCACCGTATACGACCGCGACGGACTTTATCCGACGCGTGATTTTGAAAGGAAGTTCGTTTCCTCGTTTGCTTCCGAAAGAAAGGCGCAGGAAAAGAAAATGCGGCTTTCGCGCATTGATTTTTTGAATGAGATCTATCTGCCGTTCCTTATGTCGGGCAGATGCCCGCTTGAAGGAATAAAGATCACAGTCAAAAAAGAGGACTGCGCATCGCGCTTAATGAAGGAAGCGCTTGAGGGGGTCGGCGCGCATTTATGCGAGGACGGAATAAAGCTTTCGCTCGGAAACGACGGCTTTTCACTTACCGCCGAGCAGGACGGCTTCGTTCTTGACGATTGGCACATTAAGGCGCTTCTTCTGAAGTATCTCATAAGAGAAAAGGTGTCGCTTCCCTCCTCCGTTCCGTCGGTAATCAAGGACCTTTGCCGAAAGAGCCCTTATATTTACACGCTTTGTCCTTCGCGCGACAGCGAAAATGAGGCGAGAAAGAACGTCTCTGCATTTCCCGAGCTCGTTCACGGCGCGGTCGCGGCGGCGGAGCTTCTTGCGCTCGTTTCGGTTTCGGGAAAAAGCTTGCGCGAGCTATGCGTTCACATTCCGAGCTTTGCCCTTTCCTCCTGCATACTCCGCACAAACGACAAGCGGCGTTTTTCGATCCTTACCTCCCTCGGCTCGCCCTCGGGAGACGGAGTCAAGACCGAATATGAAAAAGGAAGCGTTCGCGTGATTCCGCGCAACGGCGGTTATACGATTATTGCCGAGGCGGCGTCGGGCGAGTATGCCGAGGAGCTTATTTCCCTTTCGGAAAAGGAGATACTTGCGCTTTTGAGGAATGGGAAATGAATTTATGCGGTGCGCCGAGGACGTCGCACCCTACAAATATGTCGATAAGCGTTTTCGTCTTCGCAACAGAGTGAGCGTGGGAGCAACGGGTCG
>CAZVVM010000134.1:0-3199 GCA_964630635.1 uncultured Ruminococcus sp.
GGGATTGCGGCGGCCTTCCCGCGTGGCTTCTTACCTACCGTGATATTGATATCCGTTGCAACGACGAGGTTTACCTTTCCAAGGTAGACAGATACTATAAGGAGCTTATTACCCGTCTTAAAAAGCATTTCTCGGGCAACGGCGGTAATATCGTAATGATCCAGGTTGAGAACGAGTACGGCAGCTTTGGCTCCGACAAGGAATATTTGCGTGCTGTAGCGGCTATGTACGAAAAGTACGACGCAAAGGCGCTCTACTTCACTTCCGACGGTCCTACTTACACGATGCTTAACGGCGGAACTCTTCCCGAGTACCTCTGTGTTGCAAACTTCGGCTCAAACCCCAAGGAGCAGTTTAAGAAGCTCGAGGAATTCCGTCCCGATCAGCCCCTTATGTGCGGCGAGTACTGGAACGGCTGGTTCGACCAGTGGGAAAAGAATGCGGTTACCCGCGATTATATGACCTGCGTTTCCGACCTTAAGGACTTCCTTGAAATCGACGCATCTATTAACGTATATATGTTCCACGGCGGTACGAACTTCAATTTCTGGGCAGGCGCAAATGTGTTCGAAAAGGCATATTTCGATACCACCAGCTACGACTACGGCGCACCCCTTTCCGAGGCAGGCGACCGTACTCCTATGTACTACGCATTCCGCGATACCATTATCGCAAAGTACGGCGAGGATAAGGTTCCCGCGCTTACCGCAAAGGAATCCGAGAAGAAGGCGTACGGTAAGGTCACGATGACCAAGACCGCCGCTCTCTTTGATAACCTCGACAATATCGGTAAGAAGTTCCGCGCCCCTGCGCCCAGACCTATGGAGGACTTCGGTCAGGCGTTCGGATACATTCTTTACAGCGCCGAGATCCCCGGCCCGATGGAGGGCTGGCCGCTTCATATCGACGAGCTTCACGACAGAGCTAACATCTATGTAAACGGCGAATATAAGGCAACCTACCACAGAAACACTCCCGTTAAGGACGAAGAAGCAGTATCTATTCCGATCGGCTTCGGCGAAAGCGCAAAGCTCGACGTTCTCGTTGAGAACCAGGGGCGTATCAACTACGGTCCCTTCATGGCTGACCGTAAGGGATGCACCCGTATCCGCTTCAATCAGTGTCAGCACCACGGCTGGGATATCTACACTCTCCCGATGAACAACCTCGAAAAGCTTGATTTCAAGCCCATCGAGAACGTTCCTACCGAAGAAAAGCCCCTTGTCGGCCCCAACTTCTTCAAGGCAGAATTTGATATCGAGGGCAAGCCCTGCGACACGTTCCTCAAGCTTGACGGCTTTACCAAGGGCTTCGTAACCGTAAACGGCTTCAATCTCGGCAGATACTGGAAGATCGGTCCGCAGAAGACTCTCTACGTTCCCGCTCCTATCCTCAAGGAGGGTAAGAACGAGATCATCGTATTCGAGAACGACGAGACTGTTACTCTCGATATCGAATTTACCGACGTTCACGACCTCGGCAGAAAATAATAGCAATAAAAAAGCGCCGAATTTCGGTGCTTTTTGCTGTTTATAGGCGTTCCTTTAATTTGTTCCAAGGTCGTATCGCTAAAATTGACGCCAGTGTTCCTACTGCTGCTACGACAAGCCAGATGGTTATCGTGAACGACCAGCCGCGGCTTTCTGAAAGAGCGGCAATTCCGTACGTTGAAACTGCGCTTCCGACGTATGAAAAGCTGTTAAGAAGTCCTGAGGCGAAGGAGACCTTGCCTATCTTTTTGAAATAGGCGGGAAGCATGCTGATATACATGATATTTACACCGTGCATACAGCCCGTCAGAATTGCCGAAAAGACGATCGACACAGCCGCGTGAGCGCTTGAGAAGATTGAAAGAGCCAAGGCGGAAGCAGAGCCGACCGCAAAAATAACGATGGCGCAAACTACGGGATCCTTAAGCTTTTTTCTGTGTATCGTAAGGAAGAACTGCGTACAGAGTATGCTGAAGATCGGCAGGATAACGCCCGAAAGGATCGCCGTACTGCTGCCGAGCTTGAAGGTCTCGGATATGTAGGAGGGCATCCAGGTCGTAACGCCGTCCTTGAGCGCGCCCTGACAGATTATTGCAAAGAAGATAAGGAGCAGAGCAGGGGAGATGAATATTGCATTTGACGGCTTGATGCTTGACAATGCGGTGTTTTTTTCTCTTTTTTCGGCATTGACATTTGGGGCAAGGAGCTGCCAGAGGATAAGCATTATGATTCCGCATATTGCCGATACGAGAAACACGTATTTCCAGCTTGAAGCTTCGATAACGAGTGGCGATACGAGATAGGCGACCATTGTTCCGACATACGCACCCCATGACACTCGCACAGAGGCGGTCTTGTATTTGTCCTCCGTCATAAGCGCCGACATCATTCTGACAAGCGGTGGCCACATGAGCGAATGAGCGAATCCGTTTACGCACCATACTGCAGTCATCTCGTAAGGTGTACGGCAGAGGGGCAATATGATATTCATAATAACTGTGATAATAAAACCGGCGGAAACGAGGTTTTTAGGGCGGACGCGGTCACCGAGCGCACCGCTGATTATCTGACCGATACCGTAGGTTATGAAGCTTCCGGTCAGTGCCATTGACAGAAGCGACTTGTCGATACCCGTCGAGCACACCATTTCCGAAATGATCGCGCCGTAATTCGTGCGCGTAAGGTAGCTGGTAAAGTACGTTGCCGCAAAGAGTAACGTAAGGTATTTCGTTGTGCGTACAGCTTTCATCTTTTCCTCTCCTTGCTTGAACAAAAACAATTATAGCACTCATGTGGCTGAAAGTCCATAGATAATGGCGAAAATTGGCACAAAAAAGCACTTTTAAGTATAACGAAAGTGGTAAAAAGGAAACAAATAACAGCATTTTTGAAAAAAATCATTGACATATTTAATTATCTGATTTATAATAGTAAGGTGAAAACTTTTGTTTTCTCCTTGCCGCCGAAATCGTAGCGGCGGTCTTATGTCCATAAGGAGGTGTAAAAAATGGAAAAGAACAACATGTCTTACGAAGTCCTGTTCGTAGTTGATCTTACCCCCGGCGAGGAGGGCGTTAAAGCTCTTGTCGAGAAGTTCACTTCTCTCATCGCCGCTAACGGCACCGTTAACGAGGTTAACGAGTGGGGCAAGCGTCGTCTCGCTTACCCGATCAACGATATGAACGACGGTTACTACGTGCTCGTTAATT
>CAZVVM010000135.1:0-3153 GCA_964630635.1 uncultured Ruminococcus sp.
CTGACGAAGTCAACATCACTTGCCCGTAAGGGCAAACATCGTTTAGCGTGAATGCTCCGTTAAGAGCATCACGCTATTGCGCTTGGAGAGTTTTTTGTTGTTTTTACACAATATTAAATCAAACAAAATGTATATTATATAGAAAATCGGACAAACCCGTTGCAACACCAACGGCTTTGTAGTATAATAATTATAGCGGACAAAACAGGTGAGGAGATGATAATGTTGAAAAAGAAGCATTATGCGGTATTGAAAATAATATTGTATTGTCTGCTTGTCATTTCTGTCGTTATATGCGTAAGAGCATTGATTGTGTCCGGGATTGCAGCATCGGCTGACGACGAAGCTATGCCTTTACTGACTGCAATGGTGGTGTTCTATATGCTTCTTCTATACGTGCCTTTACCCCTCGCCTTCGTCGATATGCTGTACTGCGTACGGTACTTTGAGTCGGACAAAACGATTACCGAAAAAACAGTCGCAAACGTCTTCTTTATTCTGCTTTCTCTCGGAATGATAGTAAGCACCGCTTTGATGATTTTCGGACAAGCCGCTCCCGCCTCACCCGCCACGTTATTTGGTTATCTCGCTTTGTGTGCGGTGTATCTTATCGCCTTCAAAGCCGCAAAGCAAAGAAAGGGTTTGGGGTAAAATGACAACACAAAAGAAAAAGGTTATAAAGACAGTAATAATATCTTCCATCATAGTATTGATACTGATACCGGTTGTTGTGCTTTCTTACTTGAGCTTTGCGATACATCAAGGCGCACATGGCGATAAAGCAGATGTGCTGATTCATTCCCCCGACGGCAAATACACGCTCATTATTGATGAGTGGGGCTTCGGAATGGGTGGCGGCTCCGATATATACGGCGTAGAGGGCTCGTCGCCAAACCGGATAGAAAAATGGCTGGCACCAAAGCTCGGAAGTATAGATTCTGACGACGGAGTTTCGATATTCCGAGGAAACGGCGGATACGAGATCGAGTGGGGCGAAAAATCAATAGTGATAAGATGCCGTACGGGCAGAGGCGGTCAGACCGATGACCCTGCAACGTGGGAGACATATACCCTTGATTACCCCGATAACACCTCGATCTACCTTAACTTCACAGCCCTTGTCGCGGCGATAGTTGCGGTAATTGCCGCAGTTACGGTGTTTATCGTAAAAAACGTGCGTAAACGCAAGAAAAAAGAAACATAACCGAAATAAAAAACCCGCTACTGCATCGCAGTAGCGGGTTTTAGATTTTAATAGAACGTCGTAACAATTTCCTCGGGCGCGTCGCATTTTTCTGCCTTCACGCCGACAAGAACGGGTCCGACCTTGCCGTAAAGCGGAGAGTGCTTGACGGAAATATGGGCGTTTATTCTGTACCAGCCGCCCTTTTCGATATTCTTTCCGCCGTTTTCACACAGCAGTCCCGAATAGGTTATATCGTCAGCACAGCAGGTCATTATCTGTCTGCCGATAACGAACTCATCGGGCTTCAGCTTGTCGTTTTTCGTTGCCTGACCGATGAACGTTACCTTTTTCGTGTCGTAATTTTCCATACTGTCGGCGAGGTCTCTGTACCAGAGCGCGTAATCGCGGTCAGCGATCTCGATAACGTCGGCGTTCACGTCGAAGGGCAGGGGATCCTCGGTGTCGTCGAAAACGAAGGAGCCGTCGGAGCTTTCATAAATAATATCGGTGCGGCGCGACACACCGCGGACGAGCTTGTGAAGCGCGTCTATGTCGGTTTCGGGCGAGCAACGGTTAAAAACGGTAAGCTCGCAGAATGAAAGCTTGTCAACGACGAGATTACGCATATTCGCGTTGTATACCTCGATGGTGTTCGCGTCTGCGAAATTCATTATCTGATAAATTATCCAGTTGCGCGGAACCGATGCAAAAAGGTCGGAGACCAGCCACATTCCGTTGTATTCAAGCAGAATACGGTTCGCCTTGTGCTTGCGGCGGAGTGCTTCAAGCTTGTCGGGATTGAGACGGCTCTTGTCGTCGATTACCTCAACGAAAACCTCGGGCGAAGCGAAAACCGAGGGATCGGGCTCGATTTCGCCTTCCTCGCAAAGAAGAAGTAAGGTTCTGTCGCCCGGCTTAAAAAACTTGGGATCGGAAAGCGTTTCGTTTACAAACGAGGTCTTTCCTGATTCAAGAAAACCTGTAAAAAGATATACGGGATACTCTTCTCGGTTAAACATAATCAACCTCTTTCAAACAGATGAGTAAGACCGTGCTTATCGAGCCCCGTGCCGATAACGCAAAGCTTGCCCGTGATGTCGGAAGCACCGTAACGCACGCTCTTTTCGCCGGGAACGTAGTCGAAGTGTATCCACTGTCCGTCCTCCGCCATAACGATGCCCTTTGCGCGGAGAACCATACCGAATTTTCCCGTCATAAGCTCGTCGAGGCGGCCCTCGATGCCCGAAAGGGTAAACTTGTCGGCGGTCTCAACGCCCCAGCTCGTGAACACGTCGTCGGCGTGATGATGACCGTGATGGTCGTGGTCGTGGTGATGATGACACTCACATTCGGGATCGTCACATTCGTGACCGTGATCGTGATGATGGTGATGCTCGTGCTCGTGGCAACCGCAGTCGCAATCATCATCGTGATCGTGGTGGTGATGCTCGTGACAACCGCAGTCACAATCCTCATCATGATCGTGGTGGTGATGCTCGTGGCACTCGCATTCGGGATCGTCGCATTCGTGATCGTGATGGTGGTGATGACCGTGGTGGTCGTGGTCGTGCATAAGCTCGTGCAAGCGCTCTTCAAGGGTGTCCTTGCTCTCTGCGGCGGAAAGGATCGCCTTGCCGTCGACCTGATCCCAGGGAGTAGTAACTATCGGCGCGTGCTCGTTGACCTGTCTGATTATCTCAACGCATTCCTTAAGCTTGTCCTCGCGGATTCCGTCGGTGCGCGAAAGCACGATAGCGGTCGCGTACTCAATCTGATTGCGGTAAAATTCCGCAAAGTTCTTCATATACATCTTGCACTTGCCTGCGTCAATTACTGCGCAAAGAGCAGAAACGGTAAGATCCTCGCAGCCCGCGTTTTCGACCGCCTTGATGACGTCGGAAAGCTTACCCACGCCCGACGGCTCGATAACTATTCTGTCGGGAGAGAATTCCTCTTGAACCTTTGCG
>CAZVVM010000136.1:0-3077 GCA_964630635.1 uncultured Ruminococcus sp.
ATCGAAGTCGCAAACGGTGTTTCCGTTCTCGACCTTTCCGAGACGGTCGGTCGCCTTCGAAAGATAAAGCATTGCCTCGGCAAGGGAGGTCTTTCCTGAACCGCCGTGACCGAGAAGGCAGACATTGCGAATTTGAGCTGTTGTGAACTTGTTCATAGGTTTAATTCTCCTTGTGTAAAATACATGATGCTCTTCGTTCTAAAAAACATCACCTTTTTAATTATATAACACTTTTTGGCAATTTTCAATAGGTGTACCGAAAAAAACGATGTGAGAAGATAAAAATAATAAATCGTATTTTGTGCATTTTTAACAAGTTTTGACTGTTTTGCGTATTTTCGTGCACTATTTTATGTATATTTTGATATTAAGGTATCCCACTTTGCCAATGGAGAACATCCATATTATATTGGATCATTTCTTCTATGTTTGATACATTCTTCTTATTATTCCTATTGACAAATTTCGAATATAAATTTATAATTAACTAAATGTAAAATATGATCAAGAGGTTTTCTCATGAATCGGTATGTAGGAGAATTCAAGAAGTTTATCAGCCGCGGAAACGTTGTTGACATGGCTGTCGGTGTTATTGTAGGTAGTGCTTTTTCTACTATAGTCACTGCTCTTTCAAACAATGTATTAAAACCTATCGTAAATTATCTTTTAGCTGAAATATTCGATGCTCAATCACTCACTGAATTATATACTTTTTTGAAAAAGGCATACAAAGACGTTGTCAATGACGAAGGAATAATAATCGGTCAGGAAGTTGACCTTGCACAGTCAATTTACATTGATTGGGGTGCTTTGATTAACTCCATACTCAGCTTCTTTTTAATTGCAATCGTTCTTTTTACTATTGTTAAGCTTATTAACAAATTCCGCGACGATCAAAAGGAGCTTGCTAAAATCATTGCAAAAAACACATTTAACCGTAAAGAAAGAAAAGAACTCCGCGCAAACGGAATCAAGCCAAAAGACAGAAAAAGAGCATTAAAATATTTCGAGGAGAAAGAAATTAAAGCGGCAGAAGAAGCTGAAGCCGCAAAGCTTGAGGCAGAAGAAAAGGCACGTATTGAACGAGAGCTTAACCCAACCAGCGAGGATCTTTTAAAGAAAATTCTTGAAGTTTTGCAAAATAAATAATATTCGCTATAAGGACTAAAATACCCCCGACGGATCATAGACCAGTCGGGGGTATTTTTCGTTCGATTTAATCAGAACAGTATTTCGTTATGGTATTTTGTCTCGATATCTGCGGCAAAAAGATGAGAGTCGTTAGAGAGCTGAAGCACCTTCGGAACGACGAAGCCGTCGCCTGCGAATTCGATTACGGTCATTGCCGAATGTCCAATATCAAATCGCGTTGCAAACTGTGAATACGGTATATCAAGGAGAGTGCTTAAAAATTCAAGTCCGAAGCCCTGATGCGCAAACAGTGCGACTCTGTCGTTATTCGGGCGCTCGGCAATATAGCCGTTACCCTCGTGGCGGTAGCCGAGAGAAAGCATAAACGCGTCGGTCTCACGTCTCATTCTTGCCATCTCGTCGCTTAACCAAGGCATTTTATCGAAGAACGGATGCTTGTACCACTCGCGGTCAAGCTTTCTTACTTCGTCTGAAACGAGCATGGGGCGCGATTCGCGGTGGCGGAATATCCAGTCTCGGCTTCCGTCGCTTCCCGTATAGAAAAGCGCCTTACCCGAGTAGCTTTCGTTACACCAATCGAGTATTTCGATCTCCTTACCGAGTGCCTTTGCGGTCGGTGTCGCGGTCATTATCGCGCGGTTTGAGCTTGACGCGTATATCTTCTCCGGGTTACAGACCCTCATTCTGCTTACAAGCGCTTCCGCCTGCTTTTCACCGAGCTCGGTCAAGCTGTCGGGGTTATATATCGGGTCGCCGTGGCGAACGTAAAACAGTAACATAACATTTCTCCTTATGAGAAAACGGGGTGCATTGCACCCCGTTTAGTATTAGTTGTTTACGAGCTTTGCGATCTCGTCTGCGAAGTTCTCTTCTCTCTTCTGGATTCCTTCGCCCTTTTCGAAACGAACGAAGCCCTTGATAGAGATGTTTCCGCCGAGTGCCTTTGCGGTGTTCTCAACGTACTTGCTTACCTTCTCGTGATCGTCGCTCTTAACGTATTCCATATCAACGAGGCAGTTGTTGTCGTAGAACTTGCCGATCTTACCGTTGATGATTCCCTCAAGAACCTTCTCGGGCTTGCCTGCCATCTTGGGATCGTTTGCGAGCTGCGCCTTGATGATGTCCTTCTCGTTATTGAGAACGTCTGCGGGAACACAGGTTCTGTCGAGATAAGGAGTAGGATATGCGCCAACCTGGAGAGCGATGTTCTTTGCGAACTCATCGAAGCCGTCCTTGTCTGCACAGTCGGTCTCGAAGTTTACGATAACGCCGATGGAACCTGCACCGTGGATATAAGTGCTGGTTACACCCTCAACGAGCTCGAAACGGCGAACGGTGATCTTTTCACCGATCTGGAATATAAGCTCCTTAAGCTTTGCGTCAACGGTATTTCCCTCGTACTCGGAAGCGAGAAGCGCCTCAACGCTTGCGGGGTTAGTGTCGATGATGCACTTAAGAAGGTTCTTAACGAAGGTCTTGAAGATCTCGTTCTTTGCAACGAAGTCTGTCTCGGTATTTACCTCGATGATAGCGGTCTTGTTGCCTTCCTTGAGGACGTCAACGATACCGTCGGCAGCGATTCTGGTAGCCATCTTGGACTCTGCCTTGAGCTCACCCTTCTCACGAAGGATCTTTATTGCCTTTTCTACGTCGCCCTCTGCCTCAACAAGTGCCTTCTTGCACTCCATCATACCGATACCGGTCTTTGCGCGGAGATCAGCAACGTCTTTAGCGGTTATATTAGCCATTGTGGTCAATTCCTTTCAAAATATTAAATTTTTATGAGAATTAAGCGTTCTCAACTTCCTCGGCAGCTTCCTCTGCTACTTCAGCGGCAGCTTCGGTCTGCTCGCCCTGCTTACCTTCGATAACTGCGTCTGCAATTACGGAGGAGATGAGCTTGATAGCGCGGATAGCGTCGTCGT
>CAZVVM010000137.1:0-2980 GCA_964630635.1 uncultured Ruminococcus sp.
CCAACGGGGCAAGCGCCTGCACAAGCGCCGCACTCGATGCACTCGTCTGCATTGATTTCGTACTTGTCTTCTCCCTCGGAGATGCAGCTTACAGGACACTCGTCAGCGCAAGCACCGCAAGCGATGCAATCGTCATTGATCTTGAATGCCATCAGTAGATCCGTCCTTTCTTGGAATTAATCCGATTTTATAAAAGCATTATAGCACAATGATTTTAATAAATCAACTACTATTTTCGTTTATGGATTATTTTTTCTCGTTTTTTTCGGCTTTTTTGCCGTTGTCGCCGCCGTTTTTCTGTTTTTGGGCATCATCGCGGGCGTTTTTGCCGACGGTCTTATGCTTGCCCTTTGCGTGACCGACGACGTTAAGATCGTCACGGTGATAGAGGCGGAAGGTCGTCGGGTCCTTGTCGAGCGCGACTTTAACGATGCCCTTGAGAGGCATCGACTCAACGACGACACCCGCGCCGTCGGGAGTTTCGACTAACGCGTCGACCTTCGGGGTGATTGCGCTTTCGGCAAGATAAGTATCGTATTCGTAGCGCAGACAGCACATAAGTCGACCGCAGGCACCCGAAATTTTCGCGGAATTGAGCGAGAGGTTCTGCTCCTTCGCCATCTTGATCGAGACCTGAACGAAGTCGGGCAGGAAGCTGTTACAGCAGAAGGGTCGACCGCAGATTCCAAGACCTCCGAGCAGCTTTGCCTCGTCGCGGATACCGATCTGGCGAAGCTCGATACGCGTGCGGAATACCGACGCGAGGTCCTTGACGAGATCGCGGAAGTCGACCCTGCCCTCGGACGTGAAGTAGAAGAGGAGCTTCGAGTTATCGAATGCGTATTCGACCTCGACGAGCTTCATATCAAGACGGTGTTCCTCGATCTTGGAGAGGCACATATTGTACGCCTCGACCTCTTTTTCGAGGTTTTCCTCGTGGCGGCGCTCGTCGTTATCGGTTGCGATACGAACGAGCTTGCGGAGCGGGAGAACGACCTCGCTTCCCGACACGGTTCTCTTCGGCATTACGACGGTCGCGTATTCAAGACCTCTTGCGGTCTCGACGATAACGTGTGCGTTCTCGCCGCAATCAATATTGTTCGGCTCGAAGTAATACATCTTTCCGCCGTCTCTGAAACGAACGCCGACTACCTCGTAAAAGGGCTTCTTCGGCTCGTTCGTGTGTGGCGCTTCGGCTTCACGGGGGGGCGTTACGGTTTCTTCCTCGAGGAAAATTTCTTCGTTTACCGATTCTTCCCCGACGTACTCGTCCTCGGCGGCGGGAGCGTCAAGCTCGGCTTCCTCTTCGGTCATCTCAAGCTTTTCGACCTCTACTGCCTTCGCGTTTTCGTCGCGCTTCGGGCGGTTGTTTTTGTAGAACCTGCGGCGGTTGCGGTTATGCTTTTTGCCGCGGTTATTGTTGTTACCGTTATTATTGTTTTCGTTTGGCACTTTGTTTTTCCGTTTCTCCGACATTTGGTATTTCCGCTTCTTCGTCGGTAAAGAAGCGGCACGCAAAATCCCTTGGTGTCATAAACCGCCGTCGGGATACGGCGGAGTTTTTGCGGTGAAAAAATTATGTTAAAGGTTGCAAATCTCTCGTAGTGGCGAGTGAGGGAGCAAGCTCTCCTTACTAAAGACAGAGAGAACGTCGTCTTGCCTTCCCCTGAGGGGAAGGTGGCGGCAAAGCCGCCGGATGAGGTAGGACGCGAAGCGTCCGTGTGCAAAAACGATGTTACATCGCTCCCGTGCGGCGGGAGCAAGCCCCCGCCCTACGGTGTTGTGAAAACCTTTTTCCTATCACAGCACGTCCGTTAATCTCCCCGACGCGACGACTGCGGCGGTGCGGACGTTTATATTCGTCTGCGTGACCTCAAAATGGAGGTTGTCAAGCACGTCCGTCAGACGCACGAGGGTGCTTATCGGGAATTTTTCCGAAAGCTCGGCTGCAAGAGCGCGGTCGGAATAGAATATCATATCGCCGTCTCCGCCTTTTTTGACCATCGCAAGGTCGCGGAGCGCGTTTTGCATAAGAGATAGGATCGAAGAATAATTTTCTCTCTCGCCGCTTTCGTCAAGAAGGGAAAGAAGCAGGCGCGCGCCGTCCTTTTCGGAGAGGAGCGTGACTATGTTTTCCGCCTTTTTTATAAGCTGCGGAGCTTTTTTGTTTTTGCCTTCAAGGATAGAGAGCGCCTTTCCGTAGCTTCCGCCCGACGCACTGACTATTCTTCGGAACGCCGCCTCGTCCTTTGACGTAAGCTCCGCCGCTTTTTTGACGTTTTCGGTCAGAAGCTCGGTCAGTTTTTTGTCGGTAAAGACCTCTGTCTTGATCTCGGGCGCGCGTGAGCGCACGGTCGGAAGAAGCTGTGACGGAGCTGACGTGAGGAGTATGAAATAAACGCTCCTCGGTCCTTCCTCAAAAATTTTGAGAAGTGCGTTCTGCGCCTGCGCGGTCAATCTTTCGGCGTCCTTGATGACGTATATTTTTACGTCGAGGTCGTTCGGGAGAATGTATGCGCTGTCGGTTATTTCTCTTACGCTCTCAATGCCTATCGTTTTTCTGTCCTTGACAAGCCCGACCGTGATAACGTCGGGGGAGATTCCATCGGAGATCTTACGGCAGGACGGACATTTTCCGCAGGGACGGCTCTCGCCCTTGCAGGCGATAGCCATAGCGAAAAGGAGCGCGGCGGTGCTTTTTCCGCTGCCCTCAGGGCCGCTTATCATAAACGCGTTCGGGAACGCCCTTTTTGACGCGAAGCCGCGAAGCGTGGCTTTTAACGCTTCGTTACCGAAAAGAACGTCAAGATTCATTATAAATGCTTGAACTGTTCGACGTTGAGTACGAAAACGGTTGCTCCGCCGACCGTTACCTTCGTCATCTCGCGCGATAGACCCGAAAGATCGCCCTTGACGATGCTGTTAGGAATGACCTGCTCGCGCTTTTTGCAGTTCTGCGAGATGATCTCCGTTGCGCGCT
>CAZVVM010000138.1:0-2842 GCA_964630635.1 uncultured Ruminococcus sp.
GGGAAAACGTTTGAAAATTTGCCTTCGCAAATTTTCATCGGTTTGCCCCTTGGCGTGGTTCTTTGGTCACCTTTCTTACACGAGTAAGAAAGGTGAGAAAAAAGGGGGCTTTTTCAAGCCCCCCCAAAAAATTATGCCATTTCCCAGAATCTCTTGATGTTACTTAAGCCCATCTTGATTCCGACGAGGTTATCCTCGGTTCCCTCAAATTCGAGGGAGATGAAGCCGTCGTAGCCCTTTCTCTTGAGCATTCCCAAGCTCTGCGCGATCTTCGCTTCGCCGTGACCGACGATGGTGCCGCGGAGATAGTTGCCCGCTCTCGTTACGAACCAGCCGTCGCCGGGGTTGATCTCGGTTCCCTTCTTGTAGAGGAAGTCCTTGCAGTGTACGTGGAATGCGTAGGGAGCAAGGCGCGATGCCGAAAGAGACGGATCCTCGTCCGCACACATAAAGTTGCCGAGGTCGAGGAGAACGCCGAAGTTGTCGTTACCGACTGCGTCGATAAGGGAAGCAACTCTGTCTGCGTCCTGCGAGAAGTAGCCGTGATTCTCGGTCATCGTCTTGATGCCGAGCTTGTTTGCGTACTCGGTGATCTGCGTGCATTTCTCCTTGAGCTCGGGAAGCAGGCAGGCGTAGCCGATGCCGTTCTTCTTTCCCTTGCGTCCGCCCGTAATGTCGTGGCGGAGCATCGAAACGCCGAGAAGCGCCGCCTTGTCTACAAGACCGCAAACGCGCTCTACCTCGCCTTCTTTATTGATAAGGTCTGCGCCAACGCAGAATGCGACGGTGCTCAAACCCTTGTCTCTTGCGTACTGACCGACCTTTTTGATCTCCTCGTCGGGCCAATCGAGCCAATAGTCCTCAACAAACTCAATGCCGTCGAAGCCCATTTCGGCTGCCTTGTCGATGATACCGAAGATTCCGAGGGAATTTTCTTCTCTGTAATCTCCGAAGCTGTAAGCGCTTACGCTGAATTTCATACCGTTAATTCCTTTCAGTTCTTCGCAATAATATCGCGCAGGAAGTCTGCCGCGTCGGAAATATCCTTCGCGGGATCGTCACCGCACTCGCGCTCTATAGTAAGGAAGCCCTTATAGCCGATCTCTTCAAGCGCCTTCAGGTATGCGGGGAAGTCAACGCTTCCCTTGCCGAGCGGCTCCTCGCTGAAGCAGTCGATATTCTGCATATCCTCGGGCATAGGAGTTACGCCGTAGATTATTTCGGGATCGCGGTCGACGAGCTTTATGCCGTCCTTTGCGTGGGTGTGAACGATATACTTTTTGAGGTTATGGACCGCCTGAACGGGGTCGTCGCCCGTTACCATTACGAGGTTTGCGGGGTCGAGGTTGACCGCAACGCCCGTCGAATCGAGGGTGTCAAGGAACGCCTTGAGGGTTGCAGAGGTCTCGGGGCCTGTTTCGATAGCGAAGTGCGCGTCGATGCTGTCAGCATAGCGGCTTAATTCGTAGCACGCTTCCTGCATTATCTTATATCTGTCGTGGTTCGGGTCGGAAGGAACTACGCCGATGTGCGTAGTTACAACGTCTGTTCCGAGCTCCTTTGCGAGGTCGATTATTCTCTTCGACTTCTCGATAAGCTCGGGGTTCATCTCGGCATTTCCGAAGCCGTGTCCGAGGTCTCCGCAGAGAGCCGAGAAAACGAGTCCGTTAGAATACACCATATCCTTCAGCTCGGCAATTTTGCTCTTGGTCATATTCTCGGGAGAATGCTCGCCGTAGGTAGCATACATCTGGAAGCCCGCCGCGCCGATAGAGACCGCTTTTGCTATTGCGTCCTTGATCGGAAGACGGAAGGAGTCTATCATTACGCCTATGGGAAAATTGTACATAACAAGTACCTCCGTTATGGTTTTACAATATTATGATACAAGAAATATACCCCTTTGTCAATAATCTATTTTGCACCTTATGTGGCTTATTTTGCTATTTTTTGTATTTGGGAACAAATCGTTTCGCCGCATTGTTCGTAGGGCGGGAATTTACTCCCGCCGTTGCAAAAACGATGTTACATCACACCCGAACACCTCATCCGACGCCTTCGGCGCCACCTTCCCCTGAGGGGAAGGCAAGACAACGCCCCGATGCTTCGCCCGAAAATTATTCATTATTCATTATTCATTATTCATTATTCATTAAAAAAGCACCTGCCGAAGCAGGTGCTTTTTTCTTATTCGTTATTACTCGCCGAAGGGGTTGAAGCCCGGGAACGCGAAGGTTCCGTATTGATAGGAGCTGGTAATAACGTCTTCGTTTTCGAATACTACTACGGTAAGAGTAGGCATTTCAAAATTCTTTTCCATTATTATTTACTCCTTTCATTATTTCGCCGTTTCATTGAGATCGTAAAGAGCTCTTACGAGCTTTTCCTGATTCTCGTTAAGTCCGCCCTTATCAAGAGCAACCTTAATGTACGAGTAGAGCGATACCTCGTAAACGTCGCCGTTTACCGAGATCTTATCCGCTACGTGATACTTGCCTACCTCGGGCTCGGTATCAAAGTAGTAGATATTTCCGCCTGCGTGCTGAAGCGTAACTTCTTCGCCGTTGAGAGTAACTGTGACGCTACCCGTAACGATGAAGTGATGACGCAAGAATACTTTGCCGTTTTCGTCAAAGTGAATATTGAAGAGCGCGTATTCGTAACCGACTACGTCTTCGATCTTCTTTACCTTATACTCGTTTCCGAGGGATTCGGTAGGTCCGACGGCCGTAACTGTATTATTTCCGCCCTTGAACACGTTTTCGAACGCGTTGTTCGCGTTGGTCTGCGCGTTGCTTATCGCGGTAGTGCGGTCGTATCCGCACTCGTCACAGACGTTATC
>CAZVVM010000139.1:0-2824 GCA_964630635.1 uncultured Ruminococcus sp.
AGCCGCAACTCAAGGAGCTTCTTACCAAATACGGCGACCTGCTCTGCATCTGGTGCGACGACCCCTGCGAAATAACGCCAAAGCAGAGCCGGGATATTTACGATCTTATCAAGGAATATCAGCCCGACTGTCTCGTTCCCTCCCGAATAGGCAACGGCATCGGCGATATCCATTCCTTCGGAGACAACAAGCTTCCCGATGAGGACTGGGACGGTCTTGGTGAGTCCTGCGTTACAATGAATCATACCTGGGGCTACAAGAGCTTCGATAACGATTGGAAGAGCGTTGACGAAATTATGGAGATCAAGGAAAGAGTCAACAAACACGGAGTAAATCTTCTTCTGAACGTAGGCCCCGACTACCTCGGAAGAATACCTGCCCCATCCGTTGAGATTTTAAAAGAGATCGGAAAAAGAACGCGTGAGGAAGATAAATAACGCTTCAATTCTGTTGACTTTTTCAGTTTCTTATGGTACAAATATAAGGTAGAGATATTTAAACTTGCCTTGTTGCGATAAAAGGAGTATTACTATGAATCTTACAGAAGCAAAAGAGCTCGCAAAGAAAAACGCCGCCGTCAGACCCGATACAAAAGGACGGCTCGGCGGAAAGATCGCCGTGGTTACGGGCGGCGCTCAGGGATTCGGATTTGGCATTGCAGAGGAGCTTTACCGCGAAGGAGCGAGCGTCGTTCTCGCCGATATAAACGAGGAGCTTGCAAAGAAGTCTGCCACATCGCTCGGTGAGCGCGCGTATGGAATAAAGGTAGACGTAAGCTCTGCCGAATCGGTAGAGGAGCTTGTTATCCGTACCGTCGAGGCACTCGGCGGAATCGACCTTTTCATAGCAAACGCGGGCGTAGTCAAGGCAGGCAGTCTTGACGTTCTCACTCCCGAACAGTTTGATTTTGTTACGAAGGTAAACTATACCGGGTACTACTACTGCGTAAAATATGCGTCCGAAATTATGAAAGCCCAGCACGAGGCGATGCCCGACGCGTGGTACGATATCGTTCAGATAAACTCAAAATCGGGTCTTGTCGGATCCAAAAACAACTTCGCCTATGCAGGCGGAAAGTTCGGCGGCATCGGTCTTACGCAAAGCTTTGCGCTTGAGCTCGTCGAATATCAGATCAAGATCAATTCCATCTGCCCCGGTAACTTCTACGACGGTCCTCTGTGGTCCGACCCCGAGAAGGGACTGTTCGTGCAGTATCTGAACAGCGGAAAGGTTCCGGGCGCAAAGACGGTCGAGGACGTTAAAAAATTCTATCTTTCCAAGTCCCCCATTCAGCGCGGATGCACTCCCGCCGACGTTGCAAAGGCAGTCTTTTACTGTGTCGAGCAGACGTACGAAACGGGACAGGCAATCCCCGTAACCGGCGGACAGACTATGTTGAACTGATAAATCACAAATTTGAAAGGAACAAGCAATGAAGACAAAGGCAGTTCGTATACACGGAAAACTGGATCTCCGTCTTGACGAGATGGAGCTTTCTCCCATCGGACCCGACGGCGTAAGAGTCAAGGTAATATCCGATTCGCTTTGCATGAGCACTTATAAAGCGGCAGTAGAGGGCGGCGATCACAAACGCGTTCCCGATAACGTTGCCGAAAACCCGACAATCGTCGGACACGAGTTCTGCGGCGACATCGTTGAGGTCGGAGAAAACTGGAAGCATAAATACAAGCCGGGCGATAAGTTCACAATTCAGCCCGCCCACTATTACAAGGGTTCCCTGCTTGCTCCCGGCTACTCGTACCCCGAGTGCGGCGGAAACACTCAATATGCAAACGTTCCCATTGAAACGCTCCTCAGTGACTGTCTGCTCAAATATGACGCCGACACGTATTTTTACGGCTCGCTTGCTGAACCGATGAGCTGTGTCGTCGGAACCTTCAAGGCGATGTATCACACCAAGGCAGGAAGCTATCAGCACAATATGGGCATTGTTGAAGGCGGAAAAATGGCGCTTCTCGCATCTGTCGGACCTATGGGTCTTGCTGCTATCGACTACGCTCTGCACGCAGACGTAAAGCCCTCGCTTCTCGTCGTAACCGATATAAATCAGGACCGTCTTGACCGCGCGGCAAGCATTTTCACGGTTGAGCACGCAAAAGAGCAAGGTATTGAGCTTCACTACGTAAACACGGGAAAGCTGGAAGCCCCCGCAGAAACGCTCCGCGAGATTTCGGGCGGAACGGGATACAACGACGTCATCTGCTTCGCTCCCGTAAAGCAGGTCGTCGAGCAGGCGGACGCAATTCTTGCCTACGACGGATGCCTGAATTTCTTTGCAGGTCCGACAAACAGTCAGTTCAAGGCGGAGTTCAACTTCTTCAACGTCCACTATAATGCAACCCACGTCGTCGGAACGAACGCAGGCAACACAAACGATATGCGTGACGCCATAAAGATGTTCGAGGAAGGACGCTTGAACCCCGCGGCCATGGTTACTCATATCGGCGGCTTGGACGCAGTCGTCGACGCCACCCTCAATCTCCCCAATATCCCCGGCGGAAAGAAGCTTATCTACAATCAGATAAGTCTCCCCCTCGTCGCTCTTTGGGATCTTGAAGAAAAGGGCAAGGACGATCCGCTCCTTTGCGAGCTTGCAAAGATCGTTAAGGCAAATAACGGACTTTGGTGTACCGAGGCAGAAAAATATCTGCTTGCAAACGCTAAACCGATATCCTGAATTATAAATTGCAACAAAAAAGACCGAAGCTTTAGAACATCACTCTAAAGGACAGTATTCAAAAATACGGTATATCTCGAAAGAGGTATGCCGTATTTTGCGTTTGTGTCTACAAATGCAGTGCTT
>CAZVVM010000140.1:0-2785 GCA_964630635.1 uncultured Ruminococcus sp.
GCGCTTCAGTACCTCTCCTCCCTCATCGGCAAGGAAGAAACGATGAAGCTTGTCGAGGAGGACCTCGATAAAGAGCTCGCATTCAACTACTGTCCGCTTAACCAGAGCTACTACGTAAACCTCCGTGAAAAGGTAAACGCAGCAATCGAAAACGCAACGAAATAATAAAAAAGGATGCCCGAGGGCATCTTTTTTTGCATATTCAAAATTTGAGCGAACGCCGTCTTGCCTTCCCCTGAGGGGAAGGTGGCGGCGAAGCCGTCGGATGAGGTAGATTGCGGAGCAACCGTGTGTCATAAGAAAGTAACATCGTTTCCAAACGGTGCGCCGAGGACGTCGCACCCTACAAAGACGTGGCGAAGCGTTCAAATGTCCTTGTAGGGGCGACCATTGGTCGCCCGTCTGTTAGTGGCGCAATTTTTGCGGGCGACCAATGGTCGCCCCTACGGTGACGTAGCAAAGCATCGGGGCGTTGTCTTGCCTTCTCCAGTGGGAGAATGGTGCAAGTGGCAAGCCACGGACGGATGAGGTGTAGGTTGCGAAGCAACCGTTAAAAAGAAAAATTATATAACCTTCAACCCCTCAAGGAGTATCTTAATTCCCATTCCGACAAGCACCGATCCGCCGACAATCGTCGCAACCTTGCGGAATCTCGCGCCGACGAACGCGCCGAGAGCGACACCGACAGCCGAGAGAACGAAGGTCGTCACGCCGATAAGTCCGACCGCCGAGAATATTTCGACCTCGATAAGCGCAAATGAAACACCGACCGCAAGCGCGTCAATGCTCGTCGCAAGCGCAAGCGGCACCATTTCGCGAAACGAGAGCGAAACCGTGCAGGCGTCGTCGTCACCCTTTATCGCCTCTCTTATCATATTTGCGCCGATAAGTAACAGAAGCGCGAACGCTATGTAGAAGGAATAATCGGCGATCTTCGACGCGACGGTTGACGCAAGAAAATAACCGATAAGCGGCATAAGCGCCTGAAAAATACCGAAATAAAGACCGACCGTGACCGCCTGCGAAAGCTTGACCTTGCATAAGGACAGTCCCTTGCATACCGCAACGGCGAAGGCGTCCATAGATAAAGAAACGCCGATGAGAAAGATCTCCCAAAGCTGCATATTTACGTCTCCATTTTTTAAAGATTACCCGAAAATTATACCAAAATAAAAAAGCCGTGTCAATAGGTGCATTTTGTTGACAAGCGTCGGATTTTATATTATAATGATATAATAAACTATTATTATGGGAAAATATGCTCTATGATATACAGAACGGAATTCGACGCATCGTCGCCCGACGTAAAATACGTCAAAAAAATGACCGACGCGTACTATGAAAAAAACGGAAAACGCCCGGGCGTGTTTATACGCACCTTCGGCTGTCAGCAGAACGAAGCCGACAGCGAAAGATATATGGGAATGGCTGTGCTTATGGGCTACGAAAAGGTCGACAGCGAGGAAAAAGCGTCGCTTATCCTCTATAACACCTGCGCTGTACGCGAGCACGCAGAGCTGAAGGCGCTCTCGATAACGGGACAGCTCAAGCACCTGAAGGCGCAAAACCCCGACCTCAAGATCGGCATCTGCGGCTGTATGGTCGCGCAGGAGCACCGATTAAACGACATAAAGAATAAATATCCCTACGTCGACTTCCTTTTCGGCACGGGAAGCCACGAAAAATTCCCATACTACCTTGCCGAATCAATGCGGAAGCGCAAGAGAGTGTTCTACCCCGACGAAAGCTATTCGATCCCCGAAAAAATGCCCGTCGAGCGCGAAAGCGGCTTCAAGGGCTGGGTAAGCATAATGAACGGCTGTAATAATTTTTGCACCTACTGCGTCGTTCCATACGTCCGAGGACGGGAGCGAAGCCGTTGCCGCGAAAATATACTTGCCGAGGTCGAAGAGCTTGTGAAAAACGGCTGTAAGGAGATAACTTTGCTCGGGCAGAACGTAAATTCATACGGCAAGGGTCTTTACGACGATTACGGCTTTGCCGATCTGCTATCCGATATATGCAAGATAAAGGGCGACTACTGGATACGCTTTATGACGAGCCATCCGAAGGACGCAAGCCATAAGCTTATCGACGTTATCGCAGAAAACTGCGGTGATGATTGCCAACCGAAGATAGTAAAGCAGTTCCACCTGCCGCTTCAGTCCGGCTCTGACGCTATCCTTCATAAAATGAACCGCCATTACGGACGGGAGACTTACCTCTCGCTCATTGACTATATGAAGGAAAAAATACCCGATATCGCACTCTCGACCGACATTATAGTCGGCTTCCCGACCGAAACGGAGGAAGACTTTGCGGATACTCTATCAATGCTCGAAGCGGTAAGATACGACGCGTTCTTCTCGTTCATCTATTCTATACGCCGCGGAACACCCGCCGAAACGATGGAGCAGGTTCCCGACGCGGTCAAAAAAGAACGCTTTTCACGCCTGCTTGAAACGCAAAACCGCATTTCGCTTGAAAAGAATAACGAATACGTCGGCAAGCGTGAGCGAGTCCTCGTCGAAGGCAGAAGCAAGACCGACGAGAAAATGCTCACGGGACGAAACGAGAAAAACCGCCTCGTCCATTTTGAAGGCGACGATTCCCTTATCGGAACGTTTGCAAACGTGAAAATAATCACCGCCGATACCTATTGCCTGACAGGCGAGCTGGTAAAATAACTTTAACTCTATCCTTTACATATAAAAAATTCTTGAACGAGAATATACCTTCTCCAGTGGGAGAAGGTGTCATTTGCGAAGCAAATGACGGATGAGGT
>CAZVVM010000141.1:0-2737 GCA_964630635.1 uncultured Ruminococcus sp.
ATTCCCGAAAGAGATATGTTCAATACATATAATATGGGCGTTGGAATGAGCATCGTAGTTCCCGCTGTTCAGGCAGATAAGGCGATAGAGATACTTAAAAACAACGGCATTGACGCTTACACTATCGGTAAGATAGTTAAGAGCGAGGAAAAGGTCGTAATATGCTGAAGGGAACTATAGACGGTATCCTCGCAGGACTTATGATAGGCATCGGCGGAACGGTGCTTCTCTCGGTCGGCGGCGGTATTCCCGGTGCGTGTCTCTTTACGATAGCGCTTCTCATAATTTGTTATCGCAGTTACTCACTTTATACAGGCAAGATCGGATTTATGGCGTATAACCACAAGGGAAGCGACTTCGTTACTCTCCTGACAGGACTTTTTGGTAACGTTATCGGAACGCTTCTTTCGGGACTCGCCGTCAGCTTCGCGCTTTCGGACAGAGCAGTTCTTGCAAAAACCATGTGCGAAACGAAGCTTGACGATAATCTTCTCGGTGTATTTATCAAGGCAATATTCTGCGGAATACTTATGTATCTCGCGGTCGCTGTATTTAAGGAAAACAAATCGCCGCTTGCGATCTTCTTCTGTGTTCCCGTATTTATTTTGAGCGGATTTGAGCATTCGATTGCCGATATGTTCTACTTCTTTACTGCAAGAATATTCTCGCTTGAAATGCTTCTTTTCCTCATAATAGTAATTCTCGGTAACACGGTCGGCGGTCTGCTTTTCCCGATGTTGACGCTGCTTAAGGGCGTAAAGAAGGAGAGCTGATATGACGAAAACGAAAATAGCCGTCCTTATCTCCGGCGGCGGTACAAATCTTCAAGCGCTTATCGACGCGCAGAAAAGCGGCATTATCAAAAGCGGCGAGATCGCCTGCGTAATTTCTTCACAGCCCGATGCTTACGGTCTGGTTAGAGCCAAAAACGCGGGGATTCCGACCGAGGTCGTTTGCAAACGTCTTCTTAACGGCTCGCAGGAGCTTTTCGAGCAGGGAATTATTGACGTGCTTGACCGTTTCGGTATCGAGCTTATAGTCCTCGCGGGCTTTATGTCAATTCTGACCGAGAATTTTACCTCGCGTTATCCCGAGAGGATAATCAACGTTCACCCGTCACTTATTCCGTCATTCTGCGGTAAGGGCTTTTACGGTCTGCGCGTACACGAGGCGGCGCTTGAATACGGCGTTAAGGTAACGGGCGCGACGGTTCATTTCGTAAATGAAATTCCCGACGGCGGAAGAATTATTATGCAAAAGCCCGTCGCGATCAGAAAGAACGACACTCCCGAAACACTGCAAAAAAGAGTAATGAAGCAGGCGGAATGGAAGATACTTCCTCTATCTTGCGAAAAGGTATCAAAAGAAATAATGGATGCGAAAGGAAATAACTGATATGGCACTTTACGATCTTACCAAGCTTTTAAGCGAAAACACTTATCCCGGACGCGGAATCGTTATCGGTAAATCCGCTGACGGTAAGAGCGCACTTATCGCGTATTTTATAATGGGCAGAAGCGTCAACTCGCGTAACAGAGTTTTCGAAATGCACGAAAACGGTATGCGTACAAAGGCATTTGACGAATCGAAGCTCACCGATCCCCATCTCATTATATATAATCCCTATCTTCGCGCCAAGGGCGGAAATATTGACATCATCACAAACGGCGATCAGACGGATACGATCTATAACTTTATAAACGACGGAAGCTGCTTCGAGGACGCACTCCGCACACGAGAGTTTGAGGACGACGCTCCCAACTATACTCCCCGTATCTCAGGCGCACTTTACTACTGCTTCCCGCGTAACACCTTTACTTATAAGCTCTCGATACTCAAGAGCAATAACGGCAACCCCGACGCTTGCCAGAGATACTTCTTCGACTATGCGCCGCTTAACGGCATAGGACATTTCATTCACACCTACAAGTGTGACGGCAGTCCTATCCCGTCCTTCTACGGCGAGCCCGAAGAGGTCGAACTTCCCAACACAGCGGAAGAGCTTGCCGACATCTGTTGGAAGAATCTTAATGAAGACAATAAGGTTTCGCTTTTCGTCCGTCAGATTCCTCTTGACGGAGGCAAACCGACCGAAATTATTATTAATAAGAACGTATAAGGAGAAACGGAAATGAAAGAATTTGAACTTAAATACGGCTGTAACCCCAATCAGAAGCCCTCTAAAATCTATATGCACGACGGTTCGGACCTTCCTATCGAGATCCTCAACGGCCGCCCAGGATACATAAATTTCCTTGACGCTTTCAACTCCTGGCAGCTCGTTAAGGAGCTTAAGGAAGCTCTCGGAATGCCTGCGGTTACCTCGTTCAAGCACGTTTCTCCGACCTCTGCGGCAATCGGTCTGCCGCTTTCCGAGAAGCTCAAGAAGGCGTGCTTCGTTGATGACATCGAAGGTCTTGACGAGTCGCCTCTGGCTTGCGCTTACGCAAGAGCAAGAGGAACCGACAGAATGTGCTCATTCGGTGACTGGGTTGCGCTTTCCGACGTTTGTGACGTTACTACTGCTCTTATGATAAAGCGCGAGGTCTCCGACGGCGTTATCGCTCCCGGCTATGAGCCAGAAGCTCTTGAGATCCTCAAATCCAAGAGAAAGGGAAGCTACAATATCGTAAAGATCGATCCGAACTTCGTTCCCGACGAAGCAGAGCGCAAGCAGGTATTCGGTATCACCTTCGAGCAGGGAAGAAACAACTTCAAGATCAATAAGGAGCTTCTT
>CAZVVM010000142.1:0-2653 GCA_964630635.1 uncultured Ruminococcus sp.
GCGAAGCGTCGCCAGACCCATTCGACTTCACTTCGTTTCGCTCAGGGTGACGGCGACGCGCAGTCGAACTGTGAAGCGGCGCCGAAGCGCAAGCGCGGCGGAATCTCGGGCGAAGCTTCTACGCATTTAATCGTTGCTCCCGCCGTTGCATAAGGGATGTAACATTGTTTTTATGCGGATCGTCGGGGACGTCGCCCCTACAATGTGTTTATTAATTTTGTTAAGTGTTGAATAGTTCTATACGAGCGTTTAACGAACAATAGTCATTTTTTCTTTTGCTTTTTCAGATACCGCTTTCATAGATGCGGGGAAGAATTTGAGGCGGTCAAACTCCTCTGTCATCTTGTTTACGGTCTTGCGGAGCGTATTGCCGAAAGCCATACGGAGCGACGTTCCGAGGTTTATCTTACTGACTCCCATTTCGCACATTTTGGCGAGGTCCTCGTCCTTGACGCCGGACGAGCCGTGGATGACGAGGGGAGTATCGACCTTTTCCTTGATGCGCTTAAGCAGATCAAAGTCGATCTTTGCTTCCTGTATCTTCATTCTGTGTACGGTTCCGATAGCGACTGCGAGCGCGTCGACGCCCGTTTCGCGTGCAAACCATACCGTCTGATCGGGATCGGTGTACTCTGCCTTTGCGACGACGTTCGGGTCGGAATACCCGACGGAGCCGATTTCGGCTTCGACTGACACGCCTGCCGCGTGCGCGATCTCAACTATTTCCTTTGTGTTTTTAAGGTTTTCCTCGATGTCGAGCTGTGAGCCGTCGTACATTACCGACGTGTAGCCCGATGCGATCGCTCTTTCGATATCATGCTTTGAACGGCTGTGGTCGAGATGAACGCAGACGGGAACCGACGCGTTCTTCGCCATCGTGACGAGCATCGGTCCGATGATCTCCTGCGGAATGAAGTCGACGCAGTCCTTATTCGTCATAAGGATGACGGGGCATCCCATTTCTTCTGCGGTACGGACGACCGATATTGCGTCCTCGTAGCCGAAAACGTTGAACGCGGCGACGGTGCGCTGCGTTTTGAGAATTTCTTTAAGTGTAATAAGCATATCTGCCTCACATTTCAAAGATGACCTGCTCGCCCTCGGCGTGCTTTTGGTCAATAAATTCGAGGAGCTTTGCTTCCGTCGGAAGCGCTTCGGAGCAGTTAGTTGCCGCGACTGCGAGCGATGCGCTTGCGGTTCCTCTTTCAGCACATTCGGGGATCGAAATGCCCTTTATAAGCGCAGAAACGAACGCGCTTGCGTAAGCGTCTCCGCCTCCCGTTGCCTTAAGGAAGTTGATCTTGAAGGGAAGCACCTTGTACTTCTTGCCGTCGTTACAATAAACGCAGGAGCCATCGGAACCGTGCTTGATGATGAGAAGCTTTGCGCCCTCGTTAAACCAACGGTTAGCGGTTACCTCGTCGGTATCGCCCTCGGAGATTATCGCGTCGGTGAGGTCAAACTCCTCGCGCGAGCCCATTATCATTTCGGAATCCTTTGCGGCGAGAGTATAGTAGAGCGAAATTTCGTTTTTGCTCTTCCAGACCTGCGCGCGGTAGTCGATGTCGAAAATGACCTTCGTGTTATGCTTCTTTGCGAGCATAATTGCTTTCAGCGCCGCCTCGCGTGAGGGGGATGCCGAAAGTGCTGTGCCCGATATGATGATGCTCTTTGCCGACGCTATGTAATCTTCATCGACGTCGTCGCAGGTTATCTGAAGGTCTGCTACGTTTTCGTCGCGGTACATCATAAGGTTCGTCTTGCCGTTGGGAAGAATTTCCGAGAAAGCAAGTCCAAGCATTTCGCCGTGCTTTGCTCTTACGACGTGAGAAACGTCGATGCCCTGGCTCTTAAGATAGTGAAGCACGAAGTCGCCCAGACTGTCGTTTGATACGCAACTCAAAAATCCGACCTTACAGCCCATTTTTGAAAGACCTACGCCGGTATTTGCCGACGAGCCGCCTACGTACTTATTGAAGTTTACGTTTTCTATAAAGGATTTGCCGAAATCGGCGGGGTTTATGTCGATCGCTATGCGTCCGAAAAGAATTACGTCAAGCGGTCTGTCTTGTTCAAACTGAAGCATTTTTTATCTCCTTGATATAAGGTTTTTAGGGTTGCCGCGCTTATGCACGGCAACCCGATTTTTTTACGTTATTAAATTCTTTCGACAGTACCTTCCCAGGTGTCCATCGCTTTCTTTCTCGATTCCTCGTCGTACCAGTGCTTGGTGACGGTCTTTGCGCGAGTATAGAAGCGGATTCCGTCGAGACCGAGAACGTGCTGGTCGCCGTAGAAGGAGTCCTTGTTACCGGAGAACGGGAAGTATGCGGAGGGAACGGGGATGCCGACGTTGATGCCGACCATACCGCCGTCGGTACGCATCTCGAACTCACGAGCGTAGTAGCCCGACGAGGTGAAGATAACGGAGCCGTTTGCGAAACGGTTTGCGTTCATAATAGCAAGACCCTCTTCGAAGTTCTTGACACGCTTGATAACGGTGACGGGTCCGAATATTTCGCAGTCGCCGACGGACATTCCGGGCTTGACGTTATCGAGAATGGTAGGACCTACGAAGTAGCCGTTTTCATAGCCGGGAACAACGATATCGCGTCCGTCGAGAACGAGAGTTGCGCCCTCGTCGATACCCTTC
>CAZVVM010000143.1:0-2583 GCA_964630635.1 uncultured Ruminococcus sp.
ATCTCACGGCCGAGCTTTGCGCTCTTGATGATCGAATCAATGATCGCCTGGTTGCTGATGATCTCCTCGGACGGCACGGGAGCGGTGCCGCCGTTCTTGACAGCGTCGAGGAAGGTTCTCATCTTGTAGTAGAATTCGCTGTGCGCGCGGGGAGGTCTTACGGGGAACTTGGTCTCAACTTCCTTGCCCGCAACTCTCGAATAGAGGGTGAGGTCGCCGCCGACGGAGCCGTTCCAGCACTCGGTGGAAGGAATACGCAGGCTTCCCTTGGTACCCATAATGATGGTATCGCCCGAGGTGTCGAGGTGCATTGCCCACGAAATACGGAAGTCGAGAATGATTCCGCCCTCAAGACGAACGAATCCTGCCGCAAAGTCTTCAACTGCGAAGATGTCCGCATACTCTGCGGGCTTGCCTTCGGTCGTAAAGTATTCGGGGTCCTTTCCGAAGTAGTCGGAAACGTAGCCCGAAACGGTAAGGGGCTTCGGATAGCCGATTGCGTTAAGTACCATATCGAGAGAGTAGCATCCGATATCGCCCATAGCGCCGATAACGCCGGTATCGCCTTGAATGAAGGTTGTTCCGAACGGAGTCGGAATACCGCGGCGGCGGCCGCCACCCGTCTGAATGTAGTAAACCTTACCGAGAGCGCCCGACTGAACGATATCCTTGACCATCTTCATATTGTCGTTAAAACGGGGCTGGAAGCCGATCGAGAGGATCTTTCCGCTTTCCTTTTCGGCTTTGCGGATAGCAACTGCTTCTTCAAGAGTTACGCACATCGGCTTCTCGAGAAGAACGTGTACGCCGTGCTGAAGAGCGTAGATAGCGCACTCTGCGTGAGTTGCGTTATAGGTGCAGATACTGACTGCATCGCATTCGCCTGCGTCGATAAGCTCCTTATGGCTGGGGTAGCATTTTACGCCCTTGACGCCGTATGTTTCAAAGAACTTTTCTGCCTTACCGGGGACAAGGTCCGCGCCTGCGACGATCTCAACGTCGGGCATCTGAAGCAGAACGTCAATGTGTGCCTCTGCGATCCAACCGGTACCGATTATACCGATTTTGACCTTTTTGGTTTCGTCAACGACCTCTACGGTCTGGTCGAATTTGAATGCATCTAATCCTTTGTGTGCCATTTTTTTGTCTCCTTTCGAAAAGGCATATTGATTTATTTGTTTTAATATGCTATTATTATAGTAACGAATATTTGTTTTTTTGACTACACGGATTTTATCTTAAATTTGTACGATTTTCACTTTTGGGGAGAATATAATGCGCGAAGAGATAGTAAACCTTGACAACAACATTTCAATTCATGTTTCCCGCCCCGACGTTTTGCCGCTTGACGACGGTGATACGGTCGAGCAAAGAAGACGCTTGTTAAGCGTTATGCATCTGCACAACGAATACGAGTTTTTGCGCGTGGATCGCGGCGTTTTCAGCTGCGTCACGCTCGACGGTGAATATATCCTCAACGAGGGTGATATAATTTTTATCAACAAGTACGTTCCGCACAGTACCTTTGAGGAGAGAAGTCATACTCTCACTACGCTCATTCAGTTCCGTCTGCCGTCCGATAGTGATTCGATAACGAGGTACATATCGCGCTTTACAAGTATTTCCGATACGCCCGTCTGCGTTTTCAAAAAGGGAACGCAGGAGTTTGAGGAGATACGTTACAGCTTTGATACGATTCTCGACGAATACGCGTCGAAAAAGCCGTTCTGGAGCGACTACATATACAATCATATGCTTATGCTTATTGCCTCACTTCGTCGGCAGGGGGTTATATCCGACCAGATACAGAAAAAGCGCGAGGAGATCAATAAGATCCGCCCCGTGCTTGAATATATAAACGACAACTGCTGTGAAAGCTTATCGACCGCGCAGTTAAGCTCTATGTTCAACTTCAACGAGCAGTATTTCTGCCGTTTGTTCAAGAATATCGTCGGCACCAGCCCGATAAATTACATCAATTTCGTTCGCGTCAGCAAGGCGGAAAAGCTCCTCAAAACCGAGACGAGCTTGCTAAAGGTCGCAAACGATATGGGATTTTCCTCGCTTTCGTATTTTAACCGAGTGTTTAAGAAATATAAGCATTATTCGCCGGGGGAATATAAGAAGATTATCCGCGCGAGGGAGTTTGAATAGGGGGCTTTCCGCATTTCTTTATCCACGCAAAGAAACGCTCGCAAAGAAATTATCACTACATCTTGCAATTATGCACGGTATCGTGTATAATTAAAATGAGAGGTGATTATGATGTTAATAGCGCTTGCAGAGTATGCAAAATTACATGATCGTAGTGGGGATACGCTTAGGCGACTTGCCGAAAACGGCGATCTCAAAACAGCGCAGAAAATCGGGCGAAACTGGGTTGTTGATAGTGATGAACACTATCTTGTTAAGAAGAGAACAAAAACCAAGCCAATTACGGTTGTATCGCTGTTTTCGGGCTGCGGAGGAATGGATTTAGGTCTTATAGGTGGTTTTGATTTTTTGGGGGAGCACCTCCCAAAAACAGGGGTGGAAATCATTTGGGCAAATTAGATCAATTCCTCTGGTTGTATTACATATCGT
>CAZVVM010000144.1:0-2486 GCA_964630635.1 uncultured Ruminococcus sp.
GTAAGTATCTATTGTCAAGCGTTTCTCGCCCGATGGCTCCTTCAGTCACCTGCGGTGACAGCTCCCTCCCGGAGGGAGCCAATGATAAAAAGCACCCAAGCGGAAATGGATTCCGCCGGGTGCTTTTTTGTTATCTCTCTAAGATCCTCTTTATAAGATCGGTCATGAGGAAGTCGCGCTTGATGTGATAAACGTATTTAATGTCGGGGCCGTCGGCGCATTCGTAGACGTCGTCGTAATTCGGCAAACGGAGCGGCTCGGTACGCGACTCCATAAATCTCTCGTCATCATTCATCAGGTACGCAACTGCCGTTACGTCCCAGATGCAACGCGTCCAGGCGGTACCGGAGGCATATTTTTCCGCGACCTCTATCGAGTGAGACGCGAGATAATCGGCGATAGGACTCTTGCCCTTGAGCCAATATTCAAGCTCGGGGCGGGAGATCGTAAATGCGCTTACAACGCCTCGGCAGGGAAGAAGAACGAGCGGAACTCCGCTTCCCATAACGACTCTCGCCGCCGCGACGTCCTGCATCATATTAAACTCTCTTGTATGCGGATAATGGAAGGCGTGACCGCCGAGCCAGATGACGACGCAGTTCTCGGCAACCTCTGGGTTGAGGAGAATTGCCGACGCGACGTTGGTTATCGCGCCGATAGCAATAACGTAAAGCGGATTTTCGGGGGAATATTTCTTCGCTCTTTCAGAGAGATCTCGCGCCGCGTCGGAGACGACGGGCGTTTTTTCGTCGGTCAAAAATGCGTTCGAGCCGCGGAAAACGTCGACCTTTTCACCCATAAAATCAAGGAGCTTTAATATCTCGTTATAGCTCTGCTCCATTCCGTCGCCTGCCGACGTCGAAAGATCGTTCAAAAAGGGCGCGGCGTAAAGCGCTTTGGTGTTCAATTTTTCCTTGCAGGAAAGCAGGTATGCGATGGCAAACTGGTCGTCGATCTCGTTATACGCGTCGGTATCGAGAACGACGTCGACGGGACCTGCCGGTACCGACAAATTTTTCATTCTCTGCTCGTTCGTCATATAAATTTCCCCTTTTTCTGTCTGTACTGAAGCGGCGTATCGCCGAATTTTTCCTTGAAAATTGCGCGGAAGAAGCTTCCGTTTTCATATCCGACGGCTGAAATTATATCCTTGACCGACATATCGCTGCGGATAAGATACTCTGCCGCCTTGTTGCATCTTATATCCTGCAAAAGCTCGGAAAACGGTTTGCCCGTGAGCTTCTTCACGAGCACCCCCGTGTAGATGACGGAATAGTTCAGAAGTGCGGCAAGCTCGGGAAGGGACGCCTCGGCTACGTTGCTTTCGACGTAATCGAGTATCTGACGGCGCAGAAGCTCGCTTTTGCCGTCGGCTTCTCCGCTTTTGAGAGAGCCGAGCTTGGAAAGCACTTCGTCCTTTACGGGTATCGACGGCGCGGCGCCCATACGGGAGACGGTAATTGCCGCCGCCGCACTTGCGAGCTTGAGATTGTGCGCGGTGTCGAGACCTGCGTAGATTCCCGCGACGAAATATCCGGTGAAGGTGTCACCCGCCGCCGTTGTATCGACGGCGTTTGTCTTGAAGGCGTACTGACGGTAGCGGGTACCGTTTTCCTGATAAATACAGCCCTTGCTTCCGAGGGTGAGAATGACCTTGAGGTCGGGATAGTTTGCTTCAAAATAGGAAAGCGACGCTTCGGGGTCGTCCTGACCCGAAAATTCCGACGCTTCGACCTCGTTTAGAAGGACGTAGGAGAGCTTTCCGATGTCGAGCTTTTTGATCTCGTCGGTGAAGGGCGACGGGTTGAATACGATGCACATCTTCTTCTCGTACGCACGGTCGATGATGTAAGGAACAGAGCTTATCTCGTTCTGGAGAAGAATAATATCGCCCTCGGAAAAGCCGGACAGAACCTCGTCGACAAATTTCTCCGTTACCGCTTCGTTTGAGCCGCCGTAGAGGAAAATAGAGTTTTCGCCTTTGCTTGACACCTGAATGATAGCGTGACCGTTTTTACCCTCAACGGTCTTCATATATGTGAGGTCAACGCCGCTCTTTTCAAGCAGGTCGGTAAGCATTTTTCCGTCCTCTCCTACACAGCCCGCGTGATAGACCTTCGCGCCCGCGCGTGCGATGGCGATCGACTGGTTAAGTCCCTTTCCGCCCTCAAAGGTTTCGAGCTTGTAGGTCGAAAGCGTCTCACCGACGCGGACGATGTGATCCATCGAATAAACGTAGTCAATATTGCAGGATCCAAAATTCAGAATTTTCATTCCTTCACCTCCGTTAAGACCATTATAGCATCATTTCAGTCCTTAAACAAGGTCTATTTGCAAGCAAAAAGAGACGGATTGCAAGATTTGCGCGGGTCGTCGGAGCGTCGTCTTGCCTTCCCCTGAGGGGAAGGCAAGAATATGTGGCGAAGCGTTGAAATGGAATTGTCAAGAAAAGTGCAGTCAAAAAATCCCCTAAAAATGATAAACGG
>CAZVVM010000145.1:0-2376 GCA_964630635.1 uncultured Ruminococcus sp.
GGAGCGAAGCGTAGTCGAATGGGTCTGGCGACACTTCGCTCAGAATGACACGGGCAAACGAAAGGGGTTTCCAAAGGGGAAAACGTTTGAAAATTTGCTTTGCAAATTTTCATCGGTTTTCCCCTTGGTGTGCTTTCTTTTGTGAGCTTTTCTTTGCACAAGCAAAGAAAAGCGGAAAAGCTAACATAGCAAAATCCCCAAAACATTACCCGATATGATAACAAATTTTTCTCCCGCCCTTATTGATTTTACCTCGCTAATATGATATACTATGTTACAATGAGAAATTTTTTTGAAACGTGAGGAAAAAACAATGGTAGAAGAAACACTCCGCTATCTGACGGAATGCGATCCCGAGGTCGGAAAGGCAATAGAAGCCGAGTTCGAGCGTCAGTGCGACGGCATCGAGCTTATCGCATCGGAAAACTTCGTTTCGCCCGCAGTAATGGCGGCGGCAGGAACGATCCTTACCAATAAATACGCGGAGGGCTATCCGGGCAAACGCTACTACGGCGGCTGTGAAAAGGTCGACGTGGTCGAGGATATCGCGCGTGAGCGCGCAAAGAAGCTCTTTGGCGCAGAGCATGCAAACGTTCAGCCCCATAGCGGCTCGCAGGCAAATACCGCAGTATACGTTGCGCTTCTTCAGCCGGGAGATACCGTTATGGGTATGTCGCTTGCAGACGGCGGACACCTCACACACGGAAGCCCTGTAAACATCTCGGGTCTTTACTATAATTTCGTTTCCTACGGCGTTGACCCCGAAACTCACCTCATCGACTACGATAAGCTTGAAGCGCAGGCAATGGAAGTCAAGCCGAAGCTCATCGTCGCAGGTGCGTCGGCATATCCCCGCGTTATCGACTTTGAGAGAATGGGGCAGATCGCAAAGAAGTGCGGAGCATACCTGATGGTAGATATGGCGCATATCGCAGGTCTCGTTGCGGCAGGACTTCATCCGAACCCCGTTCCTTACGCTGACGTCGTAACGACTACGACTCACAAAACGCTTCGCGGTCCCCGCGGAGGACTTATCCTCTGCCGCGAGGATCTTGCGAAGAAGATAGATAAGGCGATCTTCCCCGGAATCCAGGGCGGTCCGCTTCTCCACATCATCGCCGCAAAGGCAGTCTGCTTCGGCGAGGCGCTCAAGCCCGAGTTCAAGCAGTATCAGGAGCAGATCGTAAAGAACGCAAAGGTTCTTGCAGATACGCTGGTAGAAGAGGGCTTCGACCTCGTATCGGGCGGTACCGATAACCACCTTATGCTCGTTGACCTTCGTAACTTCAACGTAACGGGTAAGGAGATGGAGCACCGTCTTGACGAGGTACATATCACGGCAAATAAGAACGCGATCCCGAACGATCCTCAAAGCCCCTTCATCACGAGCGGTATCAGAGTAGGTACTCCCGCCGCTACTACGAGAGGACTCAAGGAAGGGGATATGGTAACGATCGGTAAGCTTATTAAGCTCACGGCAGCAGACTTTGAAAACTCCGCTGACTATATCAGAGCCGAAGTCAAGAAGCTCTGCGAAAAGTACCCCCTCTATTAAAAATAAAACTCCGTTTTCCCTGAAAACGGAGTTTTTTAAGGAGTAATTATGAATGCTTCAAAATGGATATGGGCGTCAGGCGCCGGCTTGCCCGACGAATACGCCGATTTTAAGGCAGAATTTGAATATACGGGCGGTACGCTTACGCTTGAAATTTCAGCAGATACCGACTATTCGGTATACGTAAACGGCAACCTTGCTGCGTTCGGTCAGTACCCGGATTATCCCGACCGCAAAATATACGATACCGTAGACCTGACCGACAAGGCGGCAAACGGCAAAAACGACCTGCTCGTCGTTGCGTATCACGCAGGCGAAAACTTCCAGACACATATAAAACGCGAGGCGGGGATCCGATTTGAATTGCTTATCGACGGCAAGCCCGTGCTTGTCTCCGACGAAAACATACAGTCGCGCATCGATCCGTATTACGTTTCTCACGTCGAGAGCAAAATAACGAATCAGCTCGGATTCACCTTTGCTTATGACGCAACTGCGACCGAGAGCGACTACGCGAAATCGGTCGTTACCAATACCGCAAAGGGAGATATGTATCCTCGCCCGATAAAGAAGCTTGAATATCTAAACAGAGTCGAGAGCAAGCTCGTAAAAAGCGGAACCTTTACGCTGAACGGCGGAGACCGCGCCGCAGACAGAATGCAGAACGCGTATTTATGTGAGGGAAGTGAAGGAAAAGACGGCGAATTTTATATATTCGACCTCGGCGGAGAACAGACGGGGCTATGCGATATTGATATTGAATTTGAAAACGAATGTAAAGCCGAGCTTGGCTGGGGCGAACACCTGACCGACGGCAGATG
>CAZVVM010000146.1:0-2362 GCA_964630635.1 uncultured Ruminococcus sp.
TTATACCAGATCTTAGGGTGTTTGTCGACTCTACTTACAGTATAACATTCCAAAATACATATTTGTGAGGTAATCATCATGTTTTGTCCTAATTGCGGCACCCAGCTCTCCGACGGCTCCGCATTCTGCGGTAACTGCGGCGCTCCCCTCGACCCCCAGCCCAATCCTCAACAGCCCCAAGGGAATCCCTATCAGGCACCCCAGTATTCCCAGGGAAATCCCTATCAGGCACCTCAGCAGACGCCCTACGGCTTCGCTCCTCAAGCACCCGTGCTTACTATGAAGTGGTTTAAGTTCCTTATCTACTTCCTTCTTTTTGCTATCGGTATTCTTAACGTGATCGGCGGTATCACTGCTTTGACCGGCGGACAGTACACTGTGGAAGGCGAAAACGTTTCCAAGGCGGTTTATCTCCTTTTCCCCGACCTTAAGACTATTGATATTATCTACGGTATCGCTTGTATTCTTCTCGGCGTATTCCAGTTCTATCTCAGATTCCAGCTCGCAAAATACAAGGCAAAGGCACCGTCCTATATTCTCGCTATGTACGTTGCTACTGCGGTTATAACCGCAATTTACAGCTTCGCGGTAGTCGGAATCGTTCCCGATGAGATCGTTGCTCACAGCGAGCTTATCGGTCAGGGCGTTGGCGCAATCATCGGCGCAGGCGTTATGGCGTTCCTCAACAAGATATACTTCGACAAGCGTAAGCACCTCTTTGTAAACTGATTATCGTTAAATCAAAAAAGCGTTCAGAAGCTTAGTTCTGCTTCTGAACGCTTTTATATTCGTCGTAATAGCGGTAGTATGGACACTCGTTTGATCTTCCCGTCATAAAATCGACGCTTTCGTCCTCGTCGAGGTCGATGATGCAAACGTCCTCTTGATAGTATTCGTCGTAATCAAAATACATACAGCTTTCGCAGTTCTTTTTCATAAGTTCACCTCAAAATTCTTCCTTGACCGATATAAGGTCGTCACCGTGATAAGAGAGCTTGAGAGAAAATACGTCTCTATCCTCAAACAGATACGAGAGAAAAACCTTGTCGCCTTCCCAAAGAGGCAGAGAAAAAATTTCGCTTTTATTTATCCAATGCAATTCGCCCTCGTCGCAGATTATTTCGTCGCCCTCAAAGTCGTCTGATGTGTAGAGAAACATATATTCCGTCTCGCAAACGTCGGAATCGAAGGTCACGATCCCGCGGAAACGGTAGGAATTTATCTTGTAGCCCGTTTCCTCGTAAACCTCACGGCGCAGACATTCCTCGGGGCTTTCGCCGTTTTCAAACTTTCCGCCGACGCCGATCCATTTGCCCGAATTTATATCGTTACGCTTTTTGTTGCGGTTGAGCATCAAATATTTGCCGTCTTTTTCAAGATAGCACAAAACGCAGTTTTTCATAATTATTCCTCCTAAGAATAAACGTCCCTTGCGTTGTCAAAACTTATGACATAACGAACGAAAGGACAACATAAAATGAAAAAATTACTTATACCGATTATCGCAGTTTTGCTTCTTACAGCGCTTACCGTCTTCCCGACGGCGTCCGATATGGAAATATACGGCAAGGTGATCCGCCTGCACGTTATCGCCAATTCCGACAGCGAATACGATCAGGAGCTTAAATTAAAGGTTCGTGACGGCATCTTGTCGACCGTTGAAGAGCTGACACGCGGCTGTAAAACGAAAGACGAAGCCGAGAGGGTCTTGCGCGAAAACAGCGGCGAGATCAGTGACGCGGCTTACCGCGTTCTTGAAGAAAACGGCTCCGATTTGTCGGTCAGTATCGACATCGGTCAAGAAAAATATCCTACGAGAGAATACGGCACCATTCGTCTGCCGAGCGGCACTTACTGTTCCGTACGCGTCAAGCTTGGAGAGGCGGACGGCAAAAATTGGTGGTGCGTCCTCTTCCCGCCGCTTTGCCTTAACAGCTCGACAAAACAAGAGGAAGAACTGCTTCAGGTCGGATTTACCCCCGACCAGGTCGGTATAATCACCGAATCAAGCTCGCCGAAATATAAGATCAAGTTCAAGATCCTCGAAATAATCGGCTCGCTGTTTTCTTAATGGATGCGGTCGAAATTTTCCGTAGGGGCGAACAACGCGCCGAAGCATCGGGGCGCCCTCCTGCCTTCCCCTCAGGGGAAGGTGTCGACCGCCCGCTGTCATCCTTATCGCGAACCCCCAAAGCTCATTTCATTCGCTTCGGGGAACCCCTCATCGCGTAGCCGAAGGATCTCGGGCGGTTGACGGATGAGGTGTAGCCGTCGCAGACGGCGTTATTTTAACAATGTTACATTGGACTGAGAACGGTTGCTTCGCAACCTACACCTCATCCGGTTTCGCTTCGCCGAACCC
>CAZVVM010000147.1:0-2214 GCA_964630635.1 uncultured Ruminococcus sp.
GCGTTCTCCGACGCAGTCGGCAACGATATAAATACTTCCCTTGCGATCACCGCCGTTTACGACGCGCTCAAGCTTGATACAAATGGTGCGACCAAGCGCGCAATAATCGCCGATTACGATAAGGTCCTCGCGCTCGACCTTCTCACTCCCTTCACGGTAGAAGAAAAGAAGGAAGAAAACGAGAACGCAGACCCTGAGATAATGGCGCAGATCGCACTCCGTGCCGAGGCAAAGAAGGCAAAGAACTTCGCCGAAGCCGACCGTATCCGCAACGAGCTCGCCGCAAAGGGCATAACCCTCATCGACACACCCAACGGAACGACGTATAAGATAGGGTAAAATCACCGCCCCTACTATTATGTAATAATTAAAACTTGACCACTTCGGCTCCGCGTGTCATCCTGAGCGGAGTCCCGCCGAGATTCCGTCTCGTTACACTCGACGCGGCTACGCCGTTCGACTTCGCTACGCTACGCTCAGAATGACACAGCGGGACGTAGTCGAAGCCCGTAGGGCGACCGCTTCAGCGGTCGGATCTCGCGGATAAATAACATAATGTTTAGCTCTTACAATATACTACAACGAATCTACCTATACGATTCCACCACCAAGGAGAACCAATGAAAGCAATAAAATTACTTTCACTTCTTCTTGTCATGTCACTCCTCACTTCCTGCGGAATAATCGTCGTAAACGACGGGAAAGGGGGAACGGTATCGGACACGACGGAAGAACCTTACAAGCCGAACGATTACGATACCAAGCCCATTCCGAATTACGAAAATGAGGCAAAAGAGCTCCTCTCCGCCCTTCCGAACGTTGACCTTGACGGTCATACGGTGGTTATCGCGTCCGACGAATCAAATTCCGATATATTCGACGACGTTGAAGGCCCGTACGTTTCGGCGGTACTGAAGCGTAATTCTCTTATTGCCGACAAGTACAATACCGTCGTATCGAGCAATAAGACCACGACTGCGGTACTCTTCCAGAAGATCAAAAACGCTCATTTAAGCGGTTCGTTCTACGCAGACTTCGCGTCGGTCAAAAGCAGTGAGATCGGCTCGTACTACGCAAGCGGCTATATCCAGAACTATAAGGTGCTGACGTACAGCGATTTCACCGCGCCGTATTTTAATCAGGAAGCGATAGATCAGTTGACGCTGAACGGCGTAATATACGGCGTCGTCGGCTCGATGACCGAAGCTCCCGAAAGCTACGGCTGTCTATTCTTCAATAAGACCTTGGGCGCTAATATCGGCGTGAATATCGACTACGCCTCGGTATATAATCACGAGTTCACCTGGGACAAGCTCTTTTCGCAGATGGCGTCAGCCGAAACCGACAGCGCGATATTGACCGCGAGCTACGATAATTTGGCTCTCTCCCGCACCGCACTGCTCACTGCAGGACAAACGTTCTTGTCAAGAAACTCGAAAGGCGACCTTGTCTCTGATTATAATACCGATATTTCAAAAACCGTTATCGCAAACCTCAAAAAGCTACTCCCGTACCGCACCGATAAAATGACGGTGACGAACACCGTCGTAGGTGAGGACGGAAGCGAAAAGACCGAAAAATCGACGCTTACGGGGCTTGATATATTTATAAAAGGAAAGTCGCTCTACGCAGTCGGAACGGTATCCGATATGGAAAAGATTGCAAACTGCGGCTTCGAATGGGAAATTCTGCCGATACCGCTTCTGACAGAGGGCAGTCCGTACAACGCGGCGGCAACTGACAGCGCGCCCGTGCTCGTAATGCTCAAATCGAGTAAGAGCATCGAGCAAAACGGCTATATCCTTCAGGCACTCGGTGCGGCGTCGTACAAGCATATACAGGTGTCGTATATAAAGTACGCGATGCAAAACTACGCTTCAAGCTACTACACCTTCGATATGCTCGAGCTTCTGATCGAAAGCCCGATATACGACCACGCAACGATGTTCGGTAATAACTATTCACAGCTCCGAAACGGCACCTACGTGACCTTCCATAACGCCGTCACGGGTAAAAATTCGCTTTCCTATTATATCAATAAGACGAAGAGCGGGCTGCAAAAGTATCTGAACGCCAGAAATTAATTGTTAAATTTGTGTAAACAATGAAATAACTGTTTACAAAAGCGGTTTTAAGTGTTATAATGTCAAAGTATTGTCGGTACCTCGGCTTTCGGGGAAAGGACTTGAGCATACAAGTCGATTTTCACCCGCC
>CAZVVM010000148.1:0-2047 GCA_964630635.1 uncultured Ruminococcus sp.
AATATCTTCTTTTCTTCCTTTGACAGTTCTTCCTTGTGCGCTTTGAGATAGGCGCTCTGCTTGTCGCCTATGCTCTGCATTACGCGGGCGGTGAGATAAACGGTCAAGGTCGTCGCCGCGATAAAAGGAATGAACTGCGGTCCCGCTATAAAATAGAAGGCATAGCTTGCGACAAGTAACAGGGGCCACTGTGCTTTTTTCGGGATCAAATAGTAGAGCAGTAAAAGAACTGCGCAGAATCCCAAAAATTCATACGAAGTAAAAAGCATTAGTTAAATCAGTCCTCGTCGGAAAGACGTTCGATAAGCGCGTAAAGAGCTTTTGCGGAATTGAAGTTCGCGGGAATGATGTCCTTTGCGGTGATGGTAACGTCGTACTCGTCGCTTATCTCGGAGATAAGAGAGATGATGTCCATCGAATCGAGAATTCCGTCGTCGATAAGGTTTTCCTCGGTCTCAAAGTCAACGTCGGAGTGAAGGTCGCTCAAAATTTCAAGAAGCTTTTCCATAGTTTTTATCCTTTTCAGTAAATATTATTTTCGAAGTTATTTTTCAGCTCAACGCGGTTGAGCTTTCCGTTTGCCGTAAGCGGCATCGTTTCAAGACGAATGAGCTTGTTCGGTATCATATAGCGCGGCAGGCGCTCCTTAAGCGCAACCGTAAGCTCCTTTTCGGTACAGGTGCCGACGTAGAAAAGAACGATCTTGCCCTTTGCCTTGTCGTAAATGCAAGCCGCCATCTGTACCGCCTCTATCATATTCGCGCTGACCTCGATCTCGCCAAGCTCAATGCGGTGTCCCATATGCTTTATCTGATAGTCGCGGCGCGAAACGAACACAAGCTCGCCACGCTCGTTAAGCTTACCCATATCACCCGTCTTGTAAATGATCTCGGGATAGGCGCTGTTAAGAGGATTCTGAACGAACGCCTTTGAGGTGCGCTCGGGGTCGTTATAATATCCGAGAGTAACGGCAGTACCGCGAATGCAAATTTCACCCTCTTGACCCTGCTCGGCAAGCTTGCCGTCGTCGGTCAGAAGGAGAATTTCTCTGTTGCGGAAGGGCTTTCCTATCGGGATCGCCTCGCCGTCCTCAAAATCGCGGTCGGCGTGGTAGAAACAACACATTCCCGTTCCCTCAGTCGGACCGTAAAGGTTCGTAAAGGAGGCGTTCGGAAGCGCGTTTTTCCAGAGTCGGAACTGCTTTATCGGGAATACCTCGGAGCCGAAGGCAACGGTGTGCAGATATTCGGGCTTGATTATCTCAAAGGTACCGAACGCACTTACCATAGTAAGAGCCGAAACGACCCAGCAGACCGTATTTATCTTGTGCTTGTTAAGATATTCAAGAAGTGCAACGGGCTGTGAGAAGAGCGTTTTCGGGATAAGATAGGTAGTCGCGCCGAATTTGAGCGTCGGATAAAGCTCCTTAAGACAAGCGTCAAAATATAGCGGAGTCTGATTTCCGAAAACGGTATTTTCGTTAAAGGAAAGCACCTCGGAAAGCTGCTCGATATAGTCAATGACCGAACGGTGGCAGGCGGCAACTCCCTTCGGAATTCCCGTCGAGCCCGACGTGAACACGATGTATATCGGATCGATGTCGAGCGAGCGCGTATAGATACTGTCGATCGCCTCAAAATTCGGCTCGGTGTCAAGAAGCTCGTCGTAAAGAACAACCTTGCCGTCTTGAATATCGAAGTTCGACGCAACGGGCATCGTGTCCTCGTCGCAGATAACGAGAGGCGAGCGCACGTTATTCAGTATAAGCTGAATACGGTCGCGGGGCATCTCCTCGTCAATCGGAACGTAGAAGCATCCGCCGCTGATAACTCCGAAAAAGGCAGTTACCTCGCGGGGGGATTTTCTCATAAAGACAACAACCGGACGCTTGTAGATCCCGTTTTCGTTCAGATACGAACCGATGCGGCAGGCACGGTCGTAAACGTCCGAAAAGGTAAGCGAAAGCTCGCCGTCGGAAAAAGCGATCTTATTCGGTTTTTGCGGTACTATATTGCGTAAATACGCTAAAACGTTATGTATTCTCTCC
>CAZVVM010000149.1:0-1965 GCA_964630635.1 uncultured Ruminococcus sp.
GGATTCTTGTGATCCCACTCGGTTTGCGTAATTCTTCGCTAACGACATTACGCTTTATGGGGAAGGGATTTTCCTTTTTCTATTGACAAATACCGAAACATCTGCTATACTACTCCCGAAAGTAAAAAAACGGAGGATTTTTTAAACGATCATGGACAGTGACAGTGATAATTGTAACTGCGACCGAAGTATTATGATAAATGGCGGCATATCCATTCCCTTTGGCGGTATGGGTGTGCTTTTTTGCGCCCATTTTTCGGTTATCAGAAATAATGCTGAGGTGAGATTCTGATGGAAGCGATACACTATATATACGTCGGAATAATGCTCTTCTGCGTTATGATGTCGGCATATTTTTCAGCAACCGAAACTGCGTTTTCCTCTCTTAACAGAACGAAGATAAGAACGCTCTGCGAAAAGGGAGACAAAAGAGCGAAGCTCGTAAACAAGCTGCTCGACAATTACGACGCGCTCATCTCGACTATCCTTATCGGAAACAACATAGTAAACATAACCGCCGCATCTCTCGGCACGGTGCTATTCGTTGACCTTATGGGCGACGTCGGCGCAACGGTCTCGACTGCGGTCGTTACGGTAGTGGTGCTCATTTTCGGAGAGATCACCCCGAAAAGCGTCGCAAAGGACAATCCCGAAAAATTCGCAATGTTCTCTGCTCCGCTTATACGCACGCTGATCTTCCTGTTCACCCCCTTAAACGTCATCTTCTCGGGCTGGAAAAAGCTCGTTTCGAAGATATTTAAGGTCGAAAGCGACAGTAAAATGTCGCAGGAAGAGCTTCTGATGCTCGTCGAAGAGGTCGAAGAGGAAGGAAGCATCGACGAGGACGAGAGCAGTCTACTCAAAAACGCGATAGAGTTTTCGGAGCTTAAAGCCGAGGACATACTGACGCACCGCGTCGATATCGAAGCGGTCAGCACCGAGGACACGAAGGAAGACATCGCAAAGGTGTTTACCGATACAAAGTTCTCACGTCTGCCCGTTTACGAGGAAACGATCGACCATATCGTCGGTATTATACATCAAAAAGACTTTTATTTCGGTCCGGGGCTTACCGATAAACCGATAAACGAGATAATGACCTCGCCTATATTCGTTCTCAAAAACGAGCCGTTAAGCGAGCTTCTGCGGCTCCTTCAGGAGAATAAGTCGCACGTTGCAGTCGTTCTCGACGAGTACGGCGGAACGCTCGGAATCGTAACTCTCGAGGACATTCTCGAGGAGCTTGTCGGAGAGATCTGGGACGAGCACGACGAGGTGACCGAGGACTATACTTCCATAGGCGAAAACCTCTGGCTTATCGACTGCCTTGAAAACCTCGACGATTTTGCAAAGGAATACGATCTCAATATCGAATCGGAAAGCATTTCCGTCGGCGGCTGGGTAATGGAGCAGATGGGTAAGATACCCGACGTAGGCGACAGCTTCGAATACGATAACGTTTCCGTCACCGTCACCGAGCTTGACGGACAGCGCGTCTCGCAGATCAAAATGCAAGTAACTCCAAAGCCGGAAGAGGACGAGGAAGAATAAAATCAGCCCTCGCGGAAATCCGCGAGGGCTTCGTTTATTTTTCAGTTGTTAAAGTAAGGAATCGTTGATACGTTGCTAAATACTCCCGGATTGAAAAGACAAGCGCCAGTGCCGGTATATACGATAAACGCTACGTTTCCCGCATTTCGATATTTAACTATGAAATCTCCCCTTCCTTCGCCTGTAACGTCTGCAAGGAAAAAGCAAGAAGGCGTTTCGTTAAGGTCAAGCGGATCGGTCATATTATATTTTTCGCCGGTCATATATGTTGCATCTTCTTTTCCCTTATATATAAGAAAATTACGTTCACCGCTCGAGTTCGCCCATTGAACGAGCATATCACCGTATCCGTCGCCGTTAATATCACCGACGAATACTTGGTCGCCCGGGATATAGTTATTTGACGTAGCAGCC
>CAZVVM010000150.1:0-1962 GCA_964630635.1 uncultured Ruminococcus sp.
GATGCCTGAAAGGATATCGCTGTCGAAATCGAACATTGACGATAGGATATAATTTGAAACGTACATTCCCTTCGGTGTGAACGACCAGCTTCTGTCCTTCTTACGCACGAAGCCGTTTTTCTCGTACTTTTCGAGGTATTTTCCGAAGAGGCGCTCGAAATCAATTCCGAAAGTTGCGGCGAAAAATTCGGTGTCTACGCCCTCCGACAATCTCATACGCAGCATTACGTATTCACCGATACGCTCGTTTTCCTTGACCTCGTAATTCTCGCTCAAGATATCGGGAACGCTGCCCGGCATTTCCATATTCTTGACGTAATCGGATATATTCTTCTTATAAGCGAAACGGCGGTTTCCGAAATAGGAATGCGCGCCCGGTCCGAAGCCGATATATTCCTCGCAGTTCCAGTAGCGCAGGTTATGCACGCACTGGTGTCCCGGCTTTGAGAAGTTACTTATCTCGTACTGTGCGTAGCCCTTCGACGCAAGGAAGTCGACTGTATCGAAATACATTTTACACTCGGTGTCCTCGTCGGGGAGCGCAAGCGTATCCTTTCTTTCGTCAAACGGTGTTCCCTCTTCTATCTTCAGTCCGTATACCGAGATATGCTCGGGGCGGAGCGCGGTCACCGTTTTGAGGGTGTGTGCGAAGCTTTCGGGAGTCTGGTTCGGGATGCCGTACATAAGGTCGATGCTTATATTATCGAAGCCCGCTTTGCGCGCCATACGGTAGCTTTCTTCAAAATCCGCGTAGGTATGTATTCTTCCAAGGGCACGAAGCTCATCGTCGTTTGCACTTTGGAGACCGATGCTCAATCTGTTCACACCCGCGCGGCGGAGCTTACGTAGAGACGCTGTTTTAAGCGTCGCAGGGTTTGCCTCGATAGTGAACTCCGCGTCGCCGCAGACGTTGAAGTTATCGTATATACCGTCGATAACTTTGAGGAGCTGCTTCGTAGAGATCATTGAGGGCGTACCGCCGCCGAAAAAGATACTGTCGACGTCGTGGCGCGACGCCGCCTTTGCGTAGTCCTGCATTTGAAGCACTACCGCGTTTACGTATCTGTCGGCACACGACGAGTCGGTTATTGAATAGAAGTCGCAGTATGGACATTTACTTTGGCAAAATGGAAAATGGATATATAAGCCGAGAGTTTTATCTGTCATTTTTGATTCCTCTGATATTATTTCCGTTAATTAATTATATCACATAAAGGCGCAGGTGACAAGAGTTTGCTTAAGAAAACAAAAAAATTCATAATTCATCCTTCTACGATAATTTTTTTAATTATTTTATCGCTTTCGGGCGCGGGATACGAGGGTGTTATCACGCTCCTTTGTGCGCTCGTTCACGAGCTTGGACACTATTTTGCCGCGAAGCTCTGCCGCGCCGCGCCGACGAGGATCGTTATTTATCCGTTTGGCGCAGATATGGTGCTGCCCGTCGGTTTACGGTCTTACAAAGCCGATATTTTTATAGCTCTGAGTGGCCCTTGTCTTAATCTTATTCTCCTTTTTCTCGGAATAACACTTTCGCTCGGGGAATTTTTCTGCGCCTGCAATCTTGCCCTTGCATTTATCAATCTGATGCCGATAAAGGGGCTTGACGGCGGAACGATTTTGCATAATCTTTTGCTTTCGTTTCTGACGCCGAAAACGGCTGAAAGGGTTGCTTTTTTCGTTACCTTTTTTATACTGTTTCTGTTCTATTTGTTTTCCGTTTATTTTCTGTTTTCGGGTGTTGGTGATCCTTCGCTGTTTATTATCGTTTGCGCCATGTTTGTCGGGACGGTGGTGAGAGGAAAGTAAAGTGGCAGATTTATTCCTTTGGTAGCAGAGGGGCTGAACAACGGCTCCCCCTTTGGGGGAGCTGTCACCGCAGGTGACTGAGAGGGCAAACGCGCTCCCTCTGGAATGTTATACTGTAAGTAGAGTCGACAAACTCACCAAAATAATATATAA
>CAZVVM010000151.1:0-1890 GCA_964630635.1 uncultured Ruminococcus sp.
GAAGCGTTTGAATATCTGCGACAGAGTGAGTGTGGGAGCGGCGGGCTGTCGAAGGCGCCAGCCCCTACCGTGTGGAGCAGATGTTTCGCGTGGTGGATAGAGTGAGTGTGGGAGCAGGCGGCGCGTCGAGGACGTCGCACCCTACAAATAATGTGGCGAAGCGTTTGAATATCTGCGACAGAGTGAGTGTGGGAGCGGCGGGCTGTCGAAGGTGCCAGCCCCTACCGTGTGGAGCAGATATTTTGCGTGGTGGATAGCGTGAACGCAAAAACAAGCGACCAATCGGTTGCTTGTTTTTTTATCATTTTATTTTACAAAGCTTTTCATTTCATTGATAAGAGCGTTTGCCTTTTCTGACGTGCTCGACTCTGCGAAGATTCGGAGAAGCGGCTCTGTACCCGAGAAGCGGCAGATAACGAACGAGCCGTCCTTGAAGTAGACCTTACAGCCGTCCTCGTAGCTTACACGGTCAAGCTCGAAGCCGTTAAAGCTCGGAAGGAGCTTTTCCTCCATTATGCTTTTATTGATGCGCGTTTTATCCGACGGCTCGAACACGAAGTTGCCTTCTTCCATAACGAACTTGCCGTACTTTTCTTCAAGCTCCGCCCAAAGCTCCTTGGGAGTCTTGCCGGTCGCGCAGACCATCTCAACGAAAAGCGCTGCGGCGTAGATCGAGTCCTTACCGAATATGTGTCCGCGCACGGTAAGGCCGCCCGAGGATTCACCGCCGAGGACCGCGTCGGTCTCGTCGAGCTTTGAGGAGATATACTTGAAGCCGACGGGAACCTCGTAGCAGGTTTCGCCAAACGATTCTGCAACGGCGTCAAGCATATGTGTCGTTGCGAGGTTACGTACGACAGGGCCCTTCCAGCCGCGGTATTCGTGCAGATAATAGTAGAGCATTACCAGGATCTGATTTGCGGAAATGTAGGTTCCGTCGCTGTCAACTATTCCGAGACGGTCGCCGTCGCCGTCAACTGCGATGCCGAGGTCGTATTTTTCCTTCGTAACTCTGCCGATAAGCGAGCCGAGCTGCTTGAGTCCCGGCGCGGGAAGCTTACCGCCGAAGAACGCGTCCTTATTGGAATCCATAAGGTCGACGGTGCAACGTGCTGTGTAAAGAACCGACATCATCGGGAAGGTTGCCGATCCGTGCATCGGGTCGAAAAGGATTCGTACGCCCGAATTCTTTATTTTCTCAACGTCAAGGTTAGAGAGGATCGAATCAATAAAGTCGTTAAACGGAGTCTTGAGTACCTTTATCATTCCGCCTTCAAGCGCCTGCTCAAAGGGCATGGACTTGGGTTCCGACACGGAAATAAGCGCTTCAAGGCGCTGCGTGCATTCGACGGACGCGTCGCGTCCTTCATCGACTATAAGCTTTATTCCGTTGTATTCTGCGGGATTGTGGCTTGCGGTTACCTCGATGCCGTAATGAAGCTTCTCGTGCTTGACGGTGAACATTACGAGCGGCGTAGGTGCGCTTCGGTTCATAAACCAGACCTTGATGCCGTTTGCCGTCAGCACCCCTGCGATCCAGTGTGCCGCGCTTTCGGAAAGGAATCTTCTGTCGTAGCCGATCATAACGGGAAGCTCGGTCTTGTTCTCCTCTGCCATAAGGTCGCAGATTCCCTGTGCAACGCGCTCGATATTCTCTCTTACGAATTCGTCGCCGATTATTGCTCTCCAGCCGCCCGTGCCGAAGCGTATATCTGTTTTATTTGTCATATTTTCTCCTAAAATTTGAGGACACCGCGTTCGCGGTGTCCTCGGCGCTTAAATTACTTTACGATCTCTCCGTAGCACTCGCCGAATGCGCAAGCCGCGTTTGCTTCGTCGGTGTCGATGTGCATAGCGGTAGCGAACTTCGGGCTTACGCGGATAACGACG
>CAZVVM010000152.1:0-1796 GCA_964630635.1 uncultured Ruminococcus sp.
CGCCTTCGACAGCCCGCACAAAAACAATGTTACTTTACTTTAAAAACGGCGGGAGCGCGTGGGGTTCTCCGAAGTAAATGAAATGAGCTTTGAAGGTTCCGAGCATACCCACGCCCTACAAATTATCGTTCAACATTCCTTTTGTTGGGCAAAAATTTTTCCTACTTTTCAAACAATACAACCCTTATATTTGTAAACATTTTGTTAAAAATTATTTCTTGTAAACCCAAAACCTTGAAAAAAATCCCTATATATAATATAATATATATATCTATAATTTTAATCATATATGGGCTGAATTATGATAAATTTAAACGACAATACACAATTCAATGAAATATGGTCACTCGTCAGAAACAAGCTTCAGGAGATAAACGGATACGACGATATCGTTATGAAGCTCTGGTTCAACGACCTTAAAATGACCGTTCTTACGAACGATACCGCGGTCTTTATGGCAAATTCCGATTTCAAGCGCGATATCGTTTATAACCGCTATCTCGATAAGATAAAGGAAGCGCTTTTTGAGGTCATCGGCTTTGAGGTGACGGTCTCCGTCCGTTCACAGCAGAACGAAAAGGAAACGACCGAGAAGATCGAGGCGGCTGCCGAAAAAACGGAAACTCCGAAAGCGGAAATATATTCGACGGTCGGTGAAAACAAGGTGCTTAACCGCGCAGCGGTTCCTTCCGCGTTTGCGGAATTTACCTTTGATTCCTTCGTCGTCGGTGAATCGAATAAGTTTGCTCACGCTGCGGCGCAGTCGGTCGCAAACCACCCTGCGCGCCAGGCAAATCCGCTTTTTATATACGGCCCGTCGGGACTCGGTAAGACGCATCTTCTTTATGCGATCGCCAACAAGCTGAAGGAAAATTTTCCGTCGTACAAGGTCGTGTACGTCAAGGGCGAGGAATTTACGAATCAGATGATAGATTCCCTTTCGCGCGACCTTACTCACGAATTCCGTGAAAAATACCGCCAGGCGGACGTCCTGCTTATCGACGATATACAGTTTATCGCGGGTAAGGCGTCAACGCAGGAAGAATTTTTCAACACCTTCAACCAGCTTTACGAAAACGGAAAGCAGATAATCCTCGTTTCCGACCTTCCGCCGCGTGATATCGAGCGCCTTGAAGAGCGTCTGCGTACGCGTTTTGAGGGCGGAATAATAGCCGACATAAATCCACCCGATTTTGAGCTTCGTGCCGCTATCGTTAAGAAAAAGGTCGAAAAGCTCGGCGTGACGTTCCCCGAAGAGGTCGTAAATTACATAGCGGAAAACCTGACCGATAACGTCCGTCAGCTTGAGGGCGCGGTCAAGAGAATTTCGGCGCAGTGTATACTGACGGGCGCCGAGGTCTCGGTCGACCTTGCGATAAGATGTATCTCCGACCAGGTCGTAGGTTCCGAGCCGGTCACGGTAACGATAGATAAGATACTCTCGATGGTGTCTCAAAAGTACGGAATAACCGTTGATGACCTTAAGAGCAGAAAGAGAACGAGTAATATCGCGTCGGCAAGACATATCTCGGTCTATATAATAAAGAAGCTGACCGACCGTTCGCTCCCCGCGATCGGACGAGTGTTCGGACGCGACCATACGACGATCATCAATTCGATCGAAACAGTCGAGAAGCGTATGGCAACAGAGCCGGCGTTTGATAACGAAATCAAGGATCTTATAAATAGGATAAAGAAGCGTTGATAAGCTTTCACCCTATTCGCAAATTATAAATATCGTACTGGAATTGTCAAGAAAAGTGCAGTCAAAAAATCCCCTAAAAATGATAAACGGT
>CAZVVM010000153.1:0-1637 GCA_964630635.1 uncultured Ruminococcus sp.
CCTGAGTGGAGCGTAGCGAAATCGAATGGGTCTGGCGACGCTGCGCTCAGGATGACGAGGCGGGACTTCGCTCAAGATGACCGCAGACAATGACACAGAAATATCTTGCTGAATCTGTTGAAACAAATTATACCACAAATTATTTTCAATGTCAATTTGCACCTCATTTTACAGAAATTTTGCAATGACAGGGCGTATAAAATACGCTATAATTAAACCGAGGTGATGATATGCTTAATATGATAAAGAACATAAAACTGAAGAATACATACCTTTTAGTCCTCTTTTTCGGGCTTGTCTCGACTTTGGCGGGGGCTGCGTGGGTGATGATGCTCGATTATACCGTTAAAACGGGCGACGCCTTCGGCGTTCGTTCATATCCCTCTGCGGCACTGAACGAGGTCGTTTTTTCGGCGCTTTTACATATAGCAGCGGGAATAATTTTGTTCCTTGACGAGAGAAAAAAGGTTGAATAAATATAATTATAATGCTATAATGAAAGGAGATGATACGCAAAGGAGAAAAATATGGATATTTTCGGAAAATTTCCGCCTTTTTTGCAGGATTATATTTACAGCCACGGCTGGAGCGAGCTTCGTGACGTTCAGGTTCGCGCCGCAGAGGTGCTTTTTGAAACCGAGAACAATCTTCTCATAACCTCTCCGACTGCGTCGGGCAAGACCGAGGCGGCTCTTTTTCCCGTGCTTTCAAAGCTTTACGAGGAGGAGCCGAATTCTATCGGCGCGCTTTATATTGCCCCTCTAAAAAGCTTGATAAACGATCAGTTTTCGCGTCTCGACGAGGTGCTTGATATGAGCGGTATTCCCGTTTTCCACTGGCACGGCGACGTTGCGATGTCGCACAAGTCGAAAGCCCTCAAAGACCCTCGCGGAATACTTCAGATCACGCCCGAATCGCTCGAAAGTATGCTTATGAACAGAAGCAACGATATCGTGCGTCTTTTCGGCTCGCTTCGCTTCGTGATCCTCGACGAGGTGCATACCCTGACGGGAAGCGACAGGGGAAATCAGATACTCTGCCAGCTTACGCGCATAGCAAGGACTATCGGTTACGATCCCGTAAGAATAGGTCTTTCTGCGACGGTCGGTGATATTGATGCGGCTTGCAAATGGCTCGGTGCCGGCTCGGTGCGCGAAACGGTTTGCGTCGACTGCCCCGATACTCGCACGTCGTGGCGCCTCGGAATGGAGCATTTTTATATCCAGAACGAGGGCGACGGCGAGGGAACTATGCCGAGCGAGGACAAATATATCCCGATAGACCCCGGTTTTGAGTATATTTACGACTGCTCGCGCGACAAGAAGTGCCTTATCTTCTCAAATTCGCGCGAGGAGACCGAATATCTTACCGCGACGCTTCGTCAGATAGCCGACAGACGCGGTGAAGAAGACGTTTTTCAGATACATCACGGAAATCTTTCTGCATCTATCCGCGAGGAAGCCGAGCTGAAGCTGAAGGACGAGGATATCCGCACGGTCACCTGCGCGACGGTCACTCTTGAGCTTGGAATCGATATCGGACGGCTTGAAAGGATAATTCAGCTTGAATCTCCGCACTCGGTGTCGAGCTTGCTTCAGCGTCTCGGACGCTCGGGCAGACGAGGAAATCCGCCCGAG
>CAZVVM010000154.1:0-1563 GCA_964630635.1 uncultured Ruminococcus sp.
GAAGTAACATCGTTTTTGTGCGGGAGGAGCAAGCCCCTCCCCTACCGAGGAGATCTTAAACGCTTCCGTAGGGGCGAACTGCGTTCGCCCGCCGTGAGTGGTGCAATTTTTGCGGGCGAACAATATCGGGGTTCCCCGAAACGAGCGAACGCGAGTTTTGGGGGTTCCCAAGGGTCGCCCCTACAAGGCGCTTTTGAACGTTATCTATCCTAATCCAATAGCACCGTCGGCTCGTCGCGCTTTGCAGCACAGACCTCGACACCGTATGGATCGGTTGCTTTTCTGACGGTACTTATCGCAATATCGGGGGTATTGTTTTCCTCGCTCAAATGCGCGAGGAGCAATTTTTTCGTTCCCTGACGCGCCCAAGCACCCGAAATTTCGGCGCAGTCGTCGTTTGAAAGATGACCGCCGCCCGACAAAATACGGGCTTTAAGGGCGGCGGGATAGCTTCCGTTTCGCACCATCTCGCGGTCGTGGTTCGCTTCGATCATAACCGCCTGACAGCCGCAAAGACAGTCGTAAACGGTCTGCGTGACGTAGCCGATGTCGGTGACGACGCCGACCGACGTATCACGGTATGTAAATCTATATCCGACGCACGCGCGGCTGTCGTGCGGCACGGGAAACGCCTCGATATGAAGCTCGCCCAAATCATAGGCGAACTCTGCTCCGTGACGGACGAGGCAGGCGTCGATCAGCCCTCCCTCTTGAATATTCAATGCGTTTGCGCTCTGCTCGGTCATATGTACACGGCAGGGATGCTTTTTCAGCAGCGCCGAGAGGGCGTGCGTGTGGTCGCCGTGCTCGTGAGTTATGAAAACGTCGGTAACGCGGTAAATTGTGCTTCCGACGCTTTCAAGGGCGTTCGTCAGCGCCTTTGCGCTTCCGCCCGCGTCGAGGAGAACGGTATTATCTCCCGCCTCGATCAGCGTGCAGTTACCTGACGAGCCGGAATAAAGGGAAATTACTCTCATCAGAATTTCAGTCCTAAATTCATAGTTGCGAAGAGATACGCGGTGTCGAAAAGAAGCGTGAAGATTATTCCGATGATGATATAAAGAAGCGGTCTTGATCTCTCAAAGCGCATTTCCTGCTTTTTTATGATCGCGTTCTTTTCTTCTCTCGTAAGCTCGTCCGAAAGGTCGTCCTCGGAAAGCGGACGGAAGGTTCCGCGGTTGATGGCGATATACACCATCGCCAAAACGGCAAGTCCTATCCAGTAAATATGCACGGCGGGCGTGAATTCGAGCGCGATCATCACCTGATACGCGGTAAAAATGACCGCAGTTATGCCGAGCAGTATCAGGGCGCGTTTAACGGGGAACGGCTTTTTCTTCTTCACTTCGGCAACAGCTGCCTGCTTTTTCTTTTTCTTCTTGTGTTTAGCCACGGGGTACCTCTGTATAGAAAATATTGTGAACGTCGTCTTGCCTTCCCCTCAGGGGAAGGTGTCTGCGACGAAGGAGCAGACGGATGAGGTGTTCAAAAACGATGTAACATCACACCCCGAACACCTCATCCGACTTCGTTCGGCTACGCCTCTCTCAGCCACCTTCCCCT
>CAZVVM010000155.1:0-1541 GCA_964630635.1 uncultured Ruminococcus sp.
CCTCCCGTGCAATAACGATGTTACATTCCTTTTTTACGGGGCGCCGAGGACGTCGCCCCCTACCGAGAAACGTTCAAAATTTGCGCGGTAGGGGCTGGCGCCTTCGACAGCCCGCACGGGAACGATGTTACATTACTTTGGAAAGGGAGGAGCAAGCCCCTCCCCTACCGAACAGCGTCAATCTGATTTTGAATGCGAAAAACGAACACAAAAATCCAATATTGTAAATTATTATATTATTTCTCAAAACGGTTGAAAAATCTTTTGTTTTCCTTTATAATTATAATGAATAACTGTAATTATACGTCACCGAAAGAGAGATACTATGATCAAACTCCTTCACTGCGCCGATATTCATCTCGATTCGCCGTTTCATTCAAAAACGCCCGAGCAATCGGCTCTTATGAGACGGGAACTCAAAAAGTCGTTCCTTTCTCTTATAAACACCGTTAAAAACGAAAAAATCGACGTTGTAATAATGGCGGGCGACGTTTTCGACACGCCGTACGTTTCTGCCGACACGGTCGCGTTCTTCAAGGACGCGGTGTCGACGGTGCCGAACACGGTATTCGTCATTTCCCCCGGAAATCACGACCCCTACTGTGACGGCGGAGTTTACGACGGCGCTTTCCCCGATAACGTTCGTATTTTCAAGTCGACCGAGCTTTCCTACGTTGATATTGAGGGAACGAACCTCCGCGTTTACGGCTACGCATTTGTCGGCACCAACGTGCTTGAGCAATGCCCGTTTGTCGGAGCAAAGCCGGAGGACGAAAGCAAGATAAACGTGCTTTGCGGTCACGCCGAGATCGGAGATCCGCTTTCGCCTTACTGCCCCGCGTCGGTTTCCGATATTGAAAACAGCGGCTTCTCCTACTGCGGCTTCGGTCATATTCATCTCAACGAGGGCGTCAAGACAGCTGGCAAAGTTCCTTACGCTTACAGCGGTTGTCTTAACGGACGCGATTTCGGTGAAACGGGCGAAAAGGGTGCAATTATAGTCACCTTTGACGGTGGCAAGCTGAGCTTTGAGAGCATTATCGTATCGACCTACGACTACGAGGAAGAGAAGCTTGACGTTTCGGGAGTAAGTGACGGAAGCGAGCTTCGACGCAGGATATCGTCGCTCGCGTCACGATATAAAAAGGAAACGTTTTTGAGAATCGAGCTCGTCGGCTTCGTTCCGACCACGCTCAATATTGATACCAAAGCCCTTGAAAGTGAGATAAGCGGCGTATTTTACCTTGAAATACGCGACCTCACGCTTCCGCTTTACGGCACCGAGCAGTTAAAGAACGATCCGACCATTATAGGTGAGTTTTTCCGTTCGCTCCTTCCGATGCTCGAAAACGGTACGCCCGACGAAAGACGCGTAGCGGCTAAAGCACTCCGCGTCGGAATCGCCGCACTCAAGGGTGAGGACGTTTCGGGGTGAAGGCAAGAGAGCGCTCACTCTATGACGTAGGTAAGAACACTTCGCCACGCCGTCTTGCCTTCCCCTCAGGGGAAGGTGGCTGAGAGAGGCGTAGCCGAACGAAGTC